>CAYTNN010000264.1:0-1720 GCA_964439135.1 uncultured Pirellulales bacterium | reverse complement strand
ATAGCCGGCTTTCTGCTATCGAGCGAAAAGGTCAGAGGTGTTTCAGCAGCGGCGAAGTGGTCCCTTCTAAAGTTAAGCTCGTCTGTCACATACCCTTCGCTCGAATCAATATACTCGCCGTCCAAATCACCTTTGGCCTTGGGGCCATAAAGTTTTTCTCGACGTTCCGTACTCCACTTATTCTTGAAATCCGTAACGTCACCTTTGATTTTCGGCATAGAGTTTATGCTCCAAACAGCCCCATTGCACCAGGGCGTATCCTGCAGGCGGGCGGGAAACTGCCCCATGTGGTCATGAAAGCCGCTGGTGAATAAGGCCCTGGCCTGCGGATCCGATTTTTCAACGGCAAGACGTCGAGCCTCGGCCAAGGCACTTTCGAGTGTGCGGGGCATCTCTTTGGGCATGGACATCCACCAGGTCATAGGTTCGGTGTAACGGAAGGTAATGATATTGTTTTTATCGTCCCACCCTGTTTCGTTGGTACCCTCCTTGAACTTGAAGCCGAAGTCATGCCAGTCGTTAACGTCGCTGATCCTGGCGAAAGGCATCCAGAGTCCCTGCTCAGGCGTACGGCAGCGGAATTGGTCCGGGAAAATTTCATAGTATCGCGCGAGGGCGGCACGAAAGCCCCATTCCGGATCGAATGTAAATTTGCAGAAACGCAAACGAGCCCCGGGTTTCTCGGGCGCCAACCCGATGTCGTAAGCCAGGAATAGCTCTTTGGTTTCTGAGTTGTAGCCGGCGCGGAAAAATGCCGGCCGGTCCATGTCAATACCGAGGCCGATGCCCTGATTGCCGCTAACCAACGCAGCGAATGGATAACGTGACAGCCGACCGTTTGCTCCCGCCGAGAAGCTGCCGGCATTCACGTATTCCTGATTCGCCTCGACAGCCACGCTTCGACGTGGA
The DNA here is from genome assembly GCA_964439135.1 of uncultured Pirellulales bacterium. Classification (GTDB taxonomy): domain Bacteria; phylum Planctomycetota; class Phycisphaerae; order Sedimentisphaerales; family Anaerobacaceae; genus JAFGPJ01. The sequence goes on along the minus strand of CAYTNN010000264.1, from coordinate 811 downwards.
TCCTGCAGCCAACGGCGCTTTTCTGCAGGTACCGGAACAGCATAAACCAAAGTGATGGCTCGATCTTTGCCGGTCGTATCGGAGATGGTAACGTCAAAGAAAGTAGCTTTGCCTGTTTGCTCATGGCGATACTCAAGTTCCAATCCCATGGAACGGCGTTCGAATCGAACGAAGTCAGAATCGGCAGCCGCATCACGAACCTGAAAACCTTCTACTGTAAAGTCCGATAGTGAAACAGGTACGCCATCGAACAGGCATGCACCGGCCGGCGGCTTGAGAACGCGCAGTTCAGGATCGCGGAACCAGGCTTTGCCCGGATGCCGCCGCAAAAGCATGTGAAAAGACACCGATTTTATGGGCTTTTCCGGGAATACGATGACCTGTGCTTTTTCCCAATCATGAGTCCCGACATTAAAAGGAGCAACCTGACCCCAGAGGGTACTGCCATCGGAATAGACGAGGTCGAGATAAAGTGAGTAGTCACTATCTCGACTACCGCGTACCGCATCGGCTTTGCTCCAGGCAACCGCCACAATTGGCTCGGGCCTGCTCTGGTTTATTACGACGGTCTGTGAAATGCCCCGCTGGACCTGGGCGTCGGATGCGTTGTCACAAACAAAGACACCATCTTTCTTTTCGAAACCCTTTTGCCAGGGTCTCCATGCACCTGGGTCGAGCAGATTCTCACCAGCATGGCCAGCAGCGAGGACCCTCTTTAGCGGCATGCCATCGAAAACGGATCGAGAGCCCACGCTTTTCTCAACGGTCGCTGCATGTATGGCGTTCAATGGTGCCATTAAGACACTTATTG
>CAYTNN010000263.1:0-5497 GCA_964439135.1 uncultured Pirellulales bacterium | reverse complement strand
ATACAACGCCATCCAGCTACCGGAGCCATTGGCCGGATCATCCAGAGGGACGAAATACTGCGCTGATGAGCCCGCCCAGATTTTATCGACCTGGCCATCAAGCACAGGAGGCTGCGTGGCAAAGTCGATTTTCATATCGATCTTTACAAAGCTGTCAAAAGTAAGCACAATATCATTACCCGCACCACCAACATAGGTCAGGTTGTAGTAATAATTACCTCCCTCAAGACTCAGAACCACGGATGCGCCTTCCAGTGCAGGCTCACCATTGACCGTGTCAAAGGGATTTGCACTGTTTGCATCATCCGGTAGATCCACTAACAAAATATCAGCCATCAGAGGTTCACCAATTGCACTCACAAGCAGAGCTGCCGTTGTTTCATCACCCTCAGGATCAATAGAAGCACTATCGTCGAGGCCGATCGGGCTTACACCGGCGGCATCGACCTGGAACTCAAGAGTACCGGAAGCTCCGGCTTGATTTCCGACAATCAGGCTATCCATCTGAATAGAAGCTCCGGTGCCGATTATGGTTAAAATTCCCTGGCCGCCGCGGGCTCCTACGATCAACTGTCCTCCCGGTTTTTCCTCGTTGTCGAGGTATGTCATAGCTCCGCCACTTATAGTATAGTGGCCATCCGAACCTCCACTATCTCCAATGCCAAGCTTAGCACTGTCCTTGCCGGCTGTGAGGCGTAAAAGCCCTCCTGTCTGCTGCACATAGCCGGCGTCGCCGGCGCCAACACGCATCCAGCCGGCACCGAGTAATTCTGCTCCTTCTTCAATGATCAATGTTGCTCCCTCGTACACTCTGCACCTTTGACCTGCACCCCAGTCTTCGGTGCTGGTATTTATAGTGCAAATTGTTCCCTCATTCCTGATCTTGACCTCTTCTTCACCAGTTGGAACATATCCAGCACTCCAAAGGTCGGCCTCTGACCAATTTCCTACATTACCATTGTTGAAATCATTAGAGGCAAAAGCACTACTACCCACAAAACACATCAACAACACAAAAACACATAACCTTTTCATCTTATTTCTCCTTTCTTTTTTAATTTGACATTCGGAAACTTTAAACGTTAAGCCTTCGCGGGTATTCTAAATTATTGAGTAAAGCACCCAGCTTCACATGTCCGATATTCCTCCAAACTAAGCTCGAATAAATTATCTTAGCATAGAAAAGAAGGAAAAACAAGGGAAATTTGTTCATGTTGGCCATTTTTTAGGTGAGTTTTAGCTGGAGACTGTAGATTTGAAATAATACCGATTGTCACTACTGTCCGGTTATAAGTCGAATAAAATCAATTAGTTACAACAATCAGCGTTATCAGTTTTGTAGCTGGCTTCCATAAGTACTTATAACATAGACATTTTCTCGAATAGGGTGACACTCAAAATCCGTAGAATTGTGTAAAGATTTAAGGTTCATTCGATTAATGCATAGCTCAACTTACGCATTAATCGAATGAACCCTAAAAAGACATTAAACCCATTTGTGAGAACTTCTAAGGGTAGCGAGGCTGCCTCTAAACAACACTTTGAAGCAGTCCAAAGAAATGCCATTCAAATGTTGTGGATATCATATTCTGTGTAATTGTTTCCCGGTAATCACGATTATCAGGAAACGCGAAAACGGGCATCGAGCTTAAAAAGCCGTTTCATAGGCAAATTAAGGATCTTCGACTGTTCAAGAGATAAAGACTTACGAATTTGCTCAAGAATGTTTTCTATTCTGTTGTCATCGATAGCGATTAATGTAAACCAGATGTTGAAAACATCGTTACGGAGATAACTGTGGGTTACTTCATAAAACCGGCCTATTATTTCAGCAGCACGGTCCACCATTTCGGGGGCAACACTAACAGCAGCCAATGTACTGCGAAAGCCAAGTTTATTTGAATCAAAACTGGCCCCCATACGGCGAATAATTCCGTTATCGAGCATCATTTGGACTCTGTTCCAAATCTCCTCTTTAGAAATCTTCAATTTCTCTGCTATAACCTCATAAGGTCTCTCGCTCAGAGGAAAGTTATATTGGAGCTCTTGTAGGATTTGGCTGTCGATTTTGTCCATAACGCCTTTTTTGCCGTATGAAAGATACTTTCACTCTCACTCTTTTGGCCAATTCCATGTTTACGTTTGACCTTTGTCTATCATATGATTATACAGAAAGAGCATAAAGAAAAGCCGCCGAAAAGTCAAGGTAAAGATCAATGGAGGTTGCTTATCCTCTATTCAGAAATAATTTACAGGACAATTATTCTCATTTATGAGAATGGTAAAAAAACTCAACTTTCTTCTATAATATAATGCTTCCAATTCAGGATAAGAATGTCAAAGGGAAAAGTCTATCTCGTCGGTTCAGGACCTGGTGATTTCGAGTCGATAACATTGAAGGGTTATAAGCTTATCCGCCAGGCTGATGTAATTCTTCACGATCATCTTATTCCGCTCGAATTGCTCCAACTTGCCAGGGTGGATGCCGAAATCATATCTGTTGGCAAATTCGCCAGCCGGCACACGATGTCTCAGGAGAAGATAAATGCGCTTTTGATAGAAAAGGCCGGCGATAATAAGATTGTTGTTCGGCTCAAGGGGGGCGATCCTTATGTCTTCGGCCGGGGCGGCGAGGAAGTCGAAGCTTGTGCCGAGGCGGGAGTAGATTTTGAAGTTGTACCGGGTATCACCAGCGCGCTGGCCGCTCCATCTTATGCCGGAATCCCGCCGACACATCGGGACTTCACCCCAAACCTTGCTATAGTAACCGGGCATCGTAAAGAAGGGAAAGAAATCGAGATACCCAATGCGGGCACGATTGTTTTTCTTATGGGTGTAGCTAACATTCCAAAGATCATAGATGCATTGCTCAAAGCAGGCTGGCCTGAGCAAACGAGAATCGCCGCTGTTGAAAACGGCACCTGCTATAATCAAAGAGTTATCACGGGAATCCTGAAAGACTTTCTCCAGAAGGTTCAAGAAGCTAATTTACGTACTCCCGCTATTTTCATTGTCGGCAAGGTTGTGGAGCTTCAGGAAAAGTTGAATTGGTTCGACAAAAAGCCGAAAGTGCTTGTCCTCGGCACACACCCGGAAAAATATACGCACCTCGGCACCATAGTACATCGGCCGATAGTAAAATGTGTGGGACTGGAAGATTACTCACGCTTCGATGAAAGACTTAAACGGCTGGAAACATTTGATTGGCTGATATTTACAAGCGCTCACAGTGTGAGATTCTTCTTTGAACGCCTGCGATTGCTGGGCTCTGATGCCAGGTCGCTGGCCTCCGCGAGGATTGCCGCTATTGGTAAGACGACTGCCGGAGAGCTTATCGGTTTAGGAATTTTAGCTGACTTGGTCCCGGATAATGAGTCGAGTGTCGGCCTCCTCGAACAATTTGCAAGCCTGGATATGAAAAGCAAACGAGTGCTGCTGCCTCGGGCGAAAGTTGCCTCTCGTGAATTGCCCGACCGGCTCGCAGCAATGGGTGCAGAGGTAGCGGAAGTTCCTGCATATATGACGGTTGAAATTGAGCCTGCGGATGTCGACTTCGGACATATCGACATAATACTCTTCACAAGCGGTTCTTCCGTGCGAGCATTCGTGAAGAAATTCGGTAAACTGCCGCCGCGCGTCGAAGCCTATTGCCTGGGTCTGCCAACACAGACGGAAGCAAAAAGACATGGCATTAGTGCTAAGATTATGCCGCAGCCGGTTCATTAACCGCAGCAGAAGAGTTGCGGTTATCATTTGAGCCGGCCAGTGATTCCGGCAGGCTCAGGAAGCAATGCTCGAGATGGCTCCACGCGGCAGAAGCGACTGTTGTTTCCTCAAGTATCTCTTTGACTTGTTTTGTGGCAATCCCTCCTCAGAGCAGGTACGTTAAAACTAATCAGGCATTTGGAAAATCTCGCCGCTGCGTTCCAATTCCGCTATTTTTTCCTCATCCAGGCCGATTTCAATATCAGTTAAATAACACCCTGGGTCTGGAGCCCATGCATCGCCAAAATGTAAATCTGCCCGAACCCGCAAACTTCCGCCGCAACAGTCAAAATACTTACAAAGCCTGCATCTTCCCTTAATATGCCGGCGGCGTTCTTTCAAACCTTTCAGCAGGGGATCGCTCGTATCTGTCCAAATCTCGCTAAATGGCCTCTGACGCACATCACCCAGGTCATAATGCCACCAGAACTGGTCCGGATGAACTTTGCCGTGAAAATCGATACAGCCTATTCCAACTCCACTGCTGTACATACCGCCACCGTTCCAGGTCAATAACTTCCAGACCTCGTCTGCACGTGCGGGATCCTCCTGCTTTAATTTCAGATAAAGATATACGCCATCTACATGGTTATCGACCGTCAATATATCGGTGGTCTTGCCTGCTTGTTTATATTGTCTCGTCTTTTTTGCTATTGTATCTACGGCCTCTCTGCTTTGAGCGTGAGTGAGATCCTCGCTTGCCATGCTCCCTCCTCTGCCGCTTGGGACAAAATGATAAAAGCAGGCCCTCTCAATATTCTTTGCTTCGAAAAAACCAAACAGACTTTCCAGGTCCTGAACATTTTTCTTCGTAAGAGTCAATCTAAGACCGATTCGCACGCCGGCATCCTGGCAGTTCTTTATGCCCTGCACAGCCCTGTCAAAAGCACCGTCTACGCCCCTGAACTTGTCGTTGATTTCGCCTATGCCGTCAAGACTGATGCCTACGTATGAAACTCCATGCTGCTTTATTTTTTTCGCCATATCGGTTGTTATGAGAGTTCCATTTGTTGAAATGACCGTCCGTACGCCGCGCTCGACTGCGTATCCGATCAATTCAAACAGATCGGGACGTGTCAGAGGCTCACCGCCGGAAAATAACACAGATGGAACTCCGAACTGTACGAGATCATCTAATACGGTTTTGGCCTCCTCAGTCGATAGCTCATCGTCGGCTTTTAAGACTCCGCTGTCATTATAGCAATGAACGCACTTGAGATTACACGACCTGGTAATGTTCCATACGACGATAGGGCGTCTCTCGGATGCTTTCTTAGGGACGATTTCACCTTCACGCTCGCCCGAGCCCCTGGCCCCATAGCGAAGCCAATCACCCGGGGTAATCTGGTCACAATATAATTTGCTGATATTTATCATAGAAAAACCTGTAAAAAAATTCTAATAGAGATCAACGAGTTGCTTCGGGCGGCACATAAGCGCAAAAAGGTTCTTCGGCCATATAGTTACCCGTGGCGGCGTATGCTCTGCCCCGACACCCACCGCATACCTGTTTGTACCCACAGACGCCACATTTACCTTCCAGCTCATTGCTGTCACGCATCCGTGCAAGATCTTTGCTGCCGTACCATATATCTGAAAGCTTCTCTTCAAGCACGTTGCCGCAATTGACGGGCAGATAGCCGCATGGAAATACATTGCCCTGATGCCCCACAAATAAAATTCCGAGGCCGGCCAGACATCCTTTCGATGCTCCTTTGTGTCCGCTCCTGCC
>CAYTNN010000262.1:0-5561 GCA_964439135.1 uncultured Pirellulales bacterium | reverse complement strand
AAAAAAGAGGAAACATATTACTTGACGGCAGGCAGCCTTTCATGAATAGGGTGGGTTGTAATCAACCGATCAAAGCCGAATGGATCGTAAATCAGTTTGGCCCACCGATCAAGAACTTGGTAGGGTGTGCACCGCACACCATTTCCTTTATTGTTTGTAAAATAGGGTCCGTCCTATTAAGATCCAATCCTCGCCGTGATTGTTGCCTGGGTCAATGCTGCGCGCTTCCGGCGAACACATCCCTCGAATATGGCCAAAGTAAACAGACATTGGAGAAATATTGTAAACCATGTAAGCCGGTCAGTAGGACAGCAAATCCCGGGCCGAACAGGATTGGGTCCATCCCTATTTAATGCCATATTTACAACCTGGACTCTTCTTTCATAACAATGATGTGTTTTAAAAACCGCCCCAGGCCGATTAATATAAGGATTTTTGCGACTTTGTATAATAATGTTGGCATAAAGTACAGTAACCAACGCGAAATAAGAGAACTGTCACCACCCATTTGATGACCGGTGGCAACAAGCCAAAAAAAGACACACATATTCCAAACTGCAATAATTGCACATAAGTAAAAGATTTTTTCGCCGTAACGTAAGAGTAGTCCCATTTTGTGATCATTTAAAAAAAGATACCTGACCAGTTGAGCGAAGCCCAACGACACCAGCGCAATACTTATGAATACGGTATTCGACCGTTTGATGTAGCCTAATGCATCCCTTAACTCAACCGAACCTCCTGTTTGAGACGCTTCTATAAAGAGCAGTGCAACGCCAATAACACCCATGCACAGAAGAATCCATCCAAGAATCCTAAGCGCCGTACAGTAAAACACCAATAACCGTTTTTTTCCGATAAACTCCACCATTTTTGACTCCCTTATCTTTTTTCCCTTCGGCTGGTTTCCGTGATTCCACCAACTAAAAACTCAAAACTTAAAATTCAAAACTTTCTCTCTGCTTATCCCCGCATTCCTCTGGCGGGAGACAAAGTTACTTCTGTACAATAAGATTCCGCAAGTACAAACAAGTTGCACACCCGATCAGGCTAAACAATCGTTGCACAAATTCTATTATAAAGCTTTTTGTACAAGTCCTCCGGCGTATCATATACGATGTGATTGTACTGTCTTGTGTCGAAATGTTCTTTTAATTTCTCAACATCTGTTTCCCTAACAGTAAAAATAACTTCCCTGCCAAGTCCTTTGGCAAAGCCTGCTTCAAAAAACACTCCACTCCTCAGTTCAGAAAAATCAGCAACCAAAAATTTAGTACGTTTAATTTCGGCAATAATTTCATCACATATTTTTTCATTGAAATCCTGCAAGTCAATTCTTACCGGTTCGTAACCAGCATCTTCAATTGCTTTCTTAATACCATTCTTATAGTAATCATTCATTGATTTGTCAAACCACATAGCAACAAACGCACGATTGTTGCCAACTTCTTCCCTGTTTAAGTTTTCTACTACCTCCCAGAATTTAGTAGTCAGGAAGAAAACATCCCACTGAGGACCTCCTGGAACTTCATTAAATCTAATGTATTTCTGATCATCTAACTCACGTAAAAAAGCATAACATCCTTGTGTATCCGGAGTAAAAAGCTGTAAACGATTTCCTTCCGTGATTGCCAGATTAAGCCTAATAACCTCAAACGGTCTTTTGGCCAATCGACTCAAATTCAGAAGTGTTCTATTAAGAAAATCGCTGGCTTTTTTTGGAAACTCGTCCAAAATATCTTCAATGGAACGCTCAGGATAGCTTAAAACTTTGCGTTCCTTATCTGTCTTATCGCTCAATGCTATGCCGCCCAGACCTTTTAGCCGCTTTTCGTTCAAGATACATGCTATTTTGAATTTATTGTCTTGTTGATCTGATAACCTTCTACTGTCCTGCGGGTCAAGTAAGTATTCACCACAATATTTACACATATACTTGCTTGTATCAGACAATGAATGGATTATATCTAAACTGCATGTAGTGTTACAGAAAAAACACTTATTGTCGGTACTCATTCTATGCCTCCTTGTTTTCTACTGGTATTCTCGTTTATTACTGTTATTAGTGGCAGCCGTAGGATGGGCAGGTTCTCCTGCCCATGCGGATTATTCTCGATTCTGTAATTCGTTTCCTTTCAGCATTCCATTGGGGACACATTACGGCGGGGCAAACAAGTTGCCCATCCTGCGTCTATGCAGTGGTGTGCTATGCACACCCTAACGAAACCAAGAAGCAGCATATCTCACGGGGTTCAGCCCATGAAATAAGTCAAACAAACTCGCTATCTATATTAACAGCGTATCTCACGGGCTAAATGTTGATAGTAAAATTCCCAAAAAAGCATTTTTTTTCATCTACTCCTAAAAGGCTCATTTCCGAGGCAGAAAAGCCAATTATTCACATGAAATTTTGAAAAAGATTTGATTATTTGATCTTTCCCATTCGACGGAGTTTATCCTGAGCAGTGTCGAACGGGCTCAGGGCAGGCTTCGTGGTTATTCGTGCCCTTCGTGGTAAATCTAAGGACGCCGTCTCACGGAGATTTTTCTGAAATTCCCCCGCCTTATAGGGCGATTTTTCGTATAATAATTAACGAATTCATAGATTCGTATTTAGTATGTAGTATGTCGTATATCGTGATTTGAATGAAAAATGAAAAAATATAGAGGCAAAAAAAGGCAAAAAAGAGAGTAAATCCGGTGTTTTTTCGTGGTTAATTTGAAAAAACAAACCCAATTTGCGAATGGCCAAAATGAGCATAAGTATCTATATGAAAGGGTATTATGAGGATTTTTGTGGTTTTGGGTGGCGAAAAAACAAACCCAATTCAAACCCAAACAAACCCAAACAAACCCAATTATATTTAGCCCCCAGATTTTCTGGGGGTTGAAAGACCAATTTGAAAAAACAAAGCCAATTTATGAAAGGACGAAATGACATTAAGTCAATATTAACAATGTGTTATGGAGATTTTGATGGGCTGAGGCAGCGAGAAAACAAACCCAATTCAAAGCCAATCAAAGCCAATTTCAAAATCCAACAAACGCATTAAAGTAACAGAAAGAAAAATAAGGATGTCATGAGGGCTGTTGATAAAATCCAAATTCCAGACAAAATTGGCCGGCTCGCCAAATGGAACTGATAAATATATACCAGCGACGAATCGCTACACCATTCTTGACAGCCCGGCCCCAAACGCCTAAAGTGGCGGCAATGGCAAAGAAACTCTACATAATCGACGGCCACGCGCATATTTACGCGGCCTATTACGCCCCGATGGGCGGGCAGTTGACCGGGCCATCCGGCGAGCCGACCAAGGCGGCCTATATCTTCACGATGGCCATCCTGGGGCTAATCCAACGCCGCAATCCCGAGATGCTTGTCGTCGCGATGGACAGCAAAGCCCCGACTTTCCGTAAGGAGATGTACTCCGAGTACAAGGCGAACCGCAAGGAAATGCCCGAAGACCTGCCGGGGCAGATCGGCCGGATCGAGCAGATTTTAGAGGCGATGAATATCCCGATGCTCCGCCTGGACGGCTTCGAAGCGGACGATATCATCGGCACGCTTGCGAAAAAGGCCGGTGCCGACGGTTACGAATGCCTGTTATGCTCGAAAGACAAGGACCTGCTGCAATTGATAGACGAGCATATCAGCACGCTCGATATCAAGACCGATACGCTCACCGATGTCAAGGCGATGTTCGAGAGAATGGGGATCAGGCCGGAGCAGTTTATCGACTGTCTGGCCTTACAGGGCGATACTTCTGACAACGTGCCGGGCGTGCCGGACGTCGGGCCGAAAACGGCGCTCGGATGGATACAGAAGTACGGCTCGCTCGAAAACCTCTATGAGCACGTCGATGAAATCAAGGGCAAGCGGGGTGACAACCTCCGCAAGTTCAAAGAGCAGGCTGAATTGAGCAAGAAGTTAGTGACAATCGACTGCAATGTCCCGGTGGACGTCGATTACGATAATTTTGCGCTGAGCAAATACAACGAAGCTAAACTGAGAGAAATCTTTACCGAGCTGGGCTTCAATCGCCTGCTCATGCAGTTGGGCATGACGGCCGAATCCTCGCCCGCCGAGACGACGGCATCCGAGGGGCCCACCTTGACGAAGACGGCCGATCACGACTATCAGCTTGTAGATACGCAGGAGAAGTTCGAGAAGTTTTACGAAGAGCTGAAAAAGCAGAAACTCTTCGCGATAGACACCGAGACGACATCGATCCACGCAATGCGGGCGGACCTGGTGGGTATGAGTTTTTCGTGGCAGCAGGGGCGCGGATTTTATCTTCCGATTAAAGTGCCGCTCGGTTCGAAACATCTTGAAATCGAAGCAGTCCGGCAAAAACTCGCGCCGATACTCGCGGACGAAAGCTTTAAAAAGATCGGGCAGAATATCAAGTACGATATGCTCGTTCTGCGAAACGCACAAATGCCGATAAAAGGGGTACACTTCGATACGATGGTGGCGTCTTATTGCCTGGACCCGGGGCGAAGCCATTCGATGGATAACATGGCGGCTGATTTCCTGGGTCACGATTGCATTCCGATTTCATCGCTTATCGGCAAGGGCAAAAACCAGCTCACGTTCGATATGGTCGATACGGCCGCTGCGTGCGAATATGCCGCCGAGGACGCGGATGTCACCTACCGGCTTTATCTGTATCTGAAAGGGCGTCTCGCAAAAGAGCCGCTGATCGAAAAACTTTTCGAAGAGGTGGAAATGCCGCTGGTGCCAGTGTTGGCGACGATGGAATATAACGGCGTCTCGCTCGATACGAAGGTGCTGCGAAAGATGTCCGGCGAGATTTCCGAGACGCTCAAAACCGTCACCGAGCAGATTTACGAGCAGACCGGCACGGTTTTCAATCTCGATTCGCCGAAGCAACTTGGCGAGGTTCTTTTCGACAAGCTCGGACTCGTCCCGGTTCGAGGCCGCAGTACGGACGCCGGCGTGCTCGAACAGCTTTCCGACCAGCATCCCGCGATTGAGCAGATTCTGCAGTACCGCGGTCTGAGTAAGCTGCAAAATACATACGTCGACAAGCTGGGCTCGTTAATCAATCCGCGAACGGGGCGGGTGCATGCCTCGTTCAACCAGACCATTACAGCAACCGGGCGGCTTAGCTCCAGCAATCCGAATCTGCAGAATATTCCGATCCGCACCGAGCTGGGCAGCAAAGTCCGCTCGGCGTTCGTGCCGGGCAAAAAAAGCGACTGCATCCTGAGCGCGGATTATTCGCAGATCGAGCTTCGCCTGCTGGCGCATTTTTCCAAGGACGAGGCCCTGATGGAAGCGTTTGCCGCCGACCGTGACATCCACCGTTTCGTCGCTTCGCAGATTTACGGTGTGCCGATCGAGCAGGTCACGAGCGAGATGAGGTCGCGCTCGAAAGCGGTCAATTTCGGCATCATTTACGGCCAGGGGGCGTTTGGGCTTTCGCGCTCGATAGGGATAGGCCGTGCCGAGGCGAAAAAATTTATCGTCGATTATTTCGCCCGCTACAGCTCGATTCGGAAATTCATGGACGACTGCATCGCGAAGGCCAGGC
>CAYTNN010000261.1:0-5617 GCA_964439135.1 uncultured Pirellulales bacterium | reverse complement strand
TTTTCTTGTTTTTTGCAAATATCGGCGAAATTGTGCAAAACTTTCAAGCCGGTTTTTCCGCTCTTTTCGGGATGGAACTGGGTGCCGTATATATTTGCCTTCTGCACGGAAGCAGCCAGCTTAAAGCCGTAGTTGGCATAGGCGATTTTCGCCTTGCTGTCTGTGACGGCGGCACAAAACGAGTGCGCGAAATAAAAGTGTTTTTCATTCCCGAGCCCGGCGAACAAATTCATATCTTCGGGCAGCTCGACCAGGTTCCAGCCCATGTGGGGAATCACCCGGCCGGACGGGATGGGACCGACGTTGCCGCCCAGAAGGCCGAGGCCTTTGTGCCGGCCGTATTCGCTGCTCGACTCGAAGAGCATCTGGTAGCCGACGCAGATGCCCAGCAGCGGCTTGCCGCCCAAAGCCATGCTCTTAACTAACTCTGCAAGGGACCCCAGGGCACTGATTGCATAGCCGAAGGCCGCAACCCCGGGCAAAACTATGCCGGTGGCGTTTTCAATGACCCCGGCTTCTCTGCTAAGCTTCGCCTCGCAGCCGATATGTTTGAACGCGTTGCACACGCTTTTTACATTTCCTACGTTGTAATCAATAACCACAATCATAAATAATATTGACTATCCACTCTCAACCGTTTACTGTTTAGAGGACTAATGTTGATCATATACCGAAAACCAATGATAAATAATAAATGGAGAATAGTAAATAACAAATGTGTGGCATAGTAGCATATCTTGGTAAAAAAGCCGCCCAACCGATCCTTGTAGAAGGATTGAAGCGGCTTGAATATCGTGGTTACGACTCGGCCGGTGTGGCGATGCTTGGCAGCGGTGCGATAAGAATCCAGAAAACCAGCGGCCGAATCGGCGCTCTGGAGCAGATACTGGACGAGCCTGACGCTGCCGAGACATTCGGCATCGGCCATACGCGCTGGGCCACACATGGCGAGCCGAACACCGTCAACGCGCATCCGCATCTGGACTACACCGGAAAAATCGCCGTCGTTCACAACGGCATAATCGAAAACTACGGAACGCTGAAGACGTGGCTGCAAAACGAAGGGGCGGAATTTGCGAGCGAAACCGATACCGAAGTGATAGGAAGCCTTATTGGCTATTTTTATTCCAATTGCAGTGACGATGAGCAGCAATCGCCCCGCAACGGGCAGAATAAATTCGAATGGGCCGTCCAGCGGGCCCTTCAGGAGCTGCACGGTACGTTCGGCCTGGCGATTATTTGCTCAGATTATCCCAATATGCTAATCGGCGCCAAAAAGGGAAGCCCCCTGATTTTGGGCGTCGGCGATAACGAATACATCCTGGCCTCGGATGCGGCGGCAATTGTCGAGCATACGACCCAGGCAATTTACCTGGCCGACAACGAGATGGTGACCATAGGCCCGGATGGGTTTCATACCAAGACGATCGGCAATGTCACTGTTAGCAAGGACCTTCAGGAGATCGAATTTTCGTTAGAGCAAATCGAATTAGGCGGCTTTGAGCATCACATGCTCAAAGAGATTTTCGAGCAGCCCAGGGCCCTTAAGACCTGCATGGGGGGTCGAATCGATCTCCGGAACCACAGAATCAAACTGGGCGGCATAGCTTCGTACCTGCGTGATTTGACACGTACCAGGCGACTGGTCCTGGCCGCCTGCGGAACCGCATACCACGCCGGCCTGGTGGGAGAGTTTTTGTTCGAACGGTTGGCGCGTATCCCGGCGGAAACCGAATACGCAAGTGAATTCCGGTATCGCAATCCGATCATCGAGGACCGCACCGTCGTCATTGCGATAAGTCAATCCGGAGAGACGCTCGATACTTTGGCCGCGGTGGAAGAAGCCAAAGAGCGGGGGGCGACAGTGCTCGGAATCGTCAACGTCGTCGGCTCGTCTATCGCCCGAGCCACCGATGCCGGGATTTATTTGCACGCCGGCCCGGAGATTGGTGTTGCCAGCACAAAAGCCTTTACGGCACAGGTTGCGGTCCTGACAATGCTGGCTATCGAATTGGGCAGAAGAAAACACATCAGCAGCGATGAGGCCGACAGGTACATCGACGAACTTTCCCAAATCCCGGATAAGATAAGCACAATACTGGCGCAGTCCGAACAGATAAAAGAGATTGCGGCGGCGAATATCGATAAGGAAAACTGGCTTTTCCTGGGCAGGGGCTTTAATTATCCCGTTGCTCTTGAAGGAGCGTTGAAACTCAAGGAGATAAGTTATATTCACGCCGAGGGTCTGCCCGCCGCGGAAATGAAGCACGGCCCGATTGCGTTGATTGTCGATGGTATGCCGGCGGTTTTCATCGCTACGGCCGGGCCGCAGTACGACAAGATTATGGGCAACATCTCCGAAGTCCGCGCCCGCGGCGGGAGAATTATCGCCGTGGCTACCGAAGGCGACCAAAACATTGCCCAACACGCCGACCATTTGATTACGATTCCGGATGCTCCGGAGTTCCTCCAGCCGATGTTGGCTGTTGTGCCGCTGCAATTGTTGGCTTATCACGCCGCCGTGCTCCGCGGCCAGGATGTTGACAAGCCCCGCAATCTCGCAAAAAGCGTTACGGTCGAGTAGGTCGTGAAAAATCGACGTTCAATTCACCTGGGATTTACGCTCATAGAGTTGCTCGTGGTCATTGCGATCATCGCGCTGCTGCTGTCGGTTCTTATGCCGTCTCTGCGAAAGGTCAGGGCTGTCGCGGCCAGAGTAGGCTGCGCCCAACAACTCAAGCAGATATACCTGGCTGTGGATATGTATCTCAATTCGAACGACAACACATACCCATGCGCCCAGGATCCCGTTTCGACTGATCCTGCCTACTGGCTGTGGATGGGACGCGGCTGGCGGTCGTTTGTTGAACCTTATTTGGGCGGTCCTGTCGATGTGAATAATCCATCGGTTTTATTCTGCCCTCAGGACCGCGTTGCTAAAGAAAAATATCAGTCCACCAGCTACTCGTACTCGATGGCTTTTTACCACAGCCCCGAGCAGATTGAAGATATGAACAGTCCCGCCGATACATATAGCAATCCCCGGCCCTCTATTGCCCAGCGAAGTATGGATGTAAGTAAACCTTCGGGCAAGATTCTTATTGGCGAATGGCTGAGCAACCATTTACCCATCGATGAAGATAGCGGATGGTGGTGCTGGCAAGGGGCCCGGAACTACCTGTTCGCCGATGGCCGGACCAGCTTCCTGAAGGCTATTGAGATTCGCCCGGCCCGGGATGAATTCCCGGATGCCAATCTGACGGTTCGAGGCATAAAAGGGCAGGACTGGCCGCCATAAGTACAAAGCAATCCTTCCTGTTGATTAAGGCTTTTGTGGGCCGTTATTAATGCTTCGAAATGAAATATTATCGGTTGTTTGCAGAATTGACAATCCGGCCGGATCAAAGGCGGGGGCGATCAGGTCAATGCTTTATTGCAAAGCGACTTTATTCGATTGCGGTAGATTACGCTTGTTAAAGTCACCGGTCTCTATGCAGGGCTGATTAAAATTACTGACCTGTAATTTTTAGCATTGCCAGAATGACTAACAGGCCGAGTACAAGCAAAGCGGCTCTTAATACTCGCATGAACTGTGTTTTGGGCTCGATGAACTTCCATACAAAGGCCCAAAGAGCCGCGATAAGCGATATGCGTAAAACAAAAAATACAATGCTTCTTAACATGTAGTTATAATAACTCATTTTATCATTGCAGTCAAGCTAAATATACCCTATTTTAACATTATAATTAAGTTAGAAATGGGGTAATATCCTTCACAGCAGGTAGTATACTATTGGTATTATTTAACAATTTCCCCTTTTTTGACTGCTCCGGTATTCTGTCCAGCATACTTTGAACTGCGAAAAATACCAAACATGTATACGGAAATTCCCAATAAGCTTATCGCGTTAACAGCATAGTCGAATAGCTTGCATTTCAATGCTGATAAGTGGTTTTTATGATGTGTTCAGTAGAAGTTTGGGATAGCAAAGCATCTTTTTGCCATCAATATGTGTCACGTAATTTGGCTATAAATATTAAAGTAATTTGAAAAGACAAGCCGAACAAAACTACGTGGATGTCACTAAATAAATGCTTTATTTTTTAATACTCTAATAGGAGAGTTGAAGATGCATTATCTTGAGGAAGTAAAGAAATGGCTTGGTGAGATAACTGAAGTTTTCCTGCTGCTGGTCGCCCTTGGGATTATAGCTAATATCCTTTTCGGCGAGACGGTTCCTTTCTTTGGAAAGGTCGTTCCCAATCTCACTGCACTAATTGCGGACCTGGGCGAAAACGGGCTCGTTGGATTGATCGCTTTAGCGGTTATTCTATACCTGTTCCAAAGAAGGAGAGTTTGGGCACAGCAGCAGCAGCACTAAGACGTTCATCTGTAAAGTTGGACTTCACGGAGCGTAGATGCTACGCTCCGTGTTTTCTTTTCTGCATTAACCGACAAGCGGCTTGTCAGGTTGTTATATTCCAACACGCTTGTTTGAGCACCGTCGATCCGGTAACAAAGATAACTTTGCTTGCAGCTCGATCCTGATTTTAACGTCCGAAGAACGGGAAGAGTTGCTTCAGTTTTTCGGGTGAGGCTCGGCTGCCGTATTCGCATAGCTCAAAAGCCTCGGCATAGCGAATTTTTTTACCCTTTTCTTCGCCATAGAGCTCGATCAATTTGTCCCTGTAGTTATCAGCGACCGACTCGGCACGTCGCGCGAAACGGTCCCGCATGGCCTTGCGACGGGCTTCTCTTTCCGCACCATCTTTAGGGACGGGAATAACTCTCTCGAAGTTGCCAGTGGCCCAAAGGCTTTCGATCTGCGATTCCAACAGCCATAGAGCATCGGCCTTTTGCTCGATTACGTCATCTATGGAAACCACCACATCCGGGTCAAAAGGATTCGGCTTCTGAAAACCGTCCGAGAGATAAAGGAAAACCGGATTGTTCGGTATCTGCGGCACATCCGGACAATAAAAAGTTACCGTGGCCATGTATGCCGCATCCTGCATCAGGATGCCGGTATAACGATGGTCGGGATGGTAGTCGTTGGGCCGATGTCCCATTACAATATCGGCTTTCCATTCCCGGATGAGGCGAACGAATATCTTGCGATTCTCCAAAGTCGGCATCAGCTCCCCATCGTGAATGTCCAGCACCTCAGTCTCGATGCCCAGTTTTTTTGCCGCCGCTTTAACCTCGGCGGTGCGTCGCTTGGCCAGCTCGCCGCCGGCCATTTCAGCATGGCCGATGTCGCCGTTCGTGACGGAGACAAATTTGACGTGATGTCCCTGCGCTGCCCACATGGCTGCGGCGCCGCCCGCCTTGATTTCACAGTCGTCGGGATGCGCGCCGAAAACGATGATCCGCAGCTTTCCATCATCCAGGTTCCGCTCGCTTGCCGAGGTTGTGCCGGAAAGTGCAAACGCCAATAGTAATGACAGTAAAACCATGCCGGCTAAACAAAAAGCATTCTTCTTCATTGTTGATCTCCTTATAAAATATTTTTAAACATAAATTGATTCAATGTACTTATTTCAAGAGAGTCAGCATGACAGCACGAATTTCCATTACCTGCCGACCCGGAACATCCGGGGCACTCAGCGTCAATTC
>CAYTNN010000260.1:0-5626 GCA_964439135.1 uncultured Pirellulales bacterium | reverse complement strand
GCGGCGTCAATCGCATCAATACAGAACCTCATCGATGCTTCGCCGGCCATTTTGCTGGGGCCCTTGACCCACGACGGCACGGAATACTCGTCATAATCGGCTACAACGACCTTGTAAGGATATTCGCGACTGATTTTTTCATGCTGATGCCGGCCCCAGAACGGTTCGATCTCAGCGGCGTCGGCGGCGTAGCAGAGCTGCTCGTTCAATCCGAAAACGACGAATTTCGCCGCTCTTCGAATCGCCGGGTCAGCCAGGGCTTTGACAATAATCTCCGGCCCGATACCGGCCGGGTCGCCCATCGTTATGCCGATAACCGGCTGCTCTGTGATCGAATTATTGCCGTTAGTTCTCATTATACCGTTCAACGCCACACTTTCAGCGATCTTTTATACACTATTTAATATCCTAATTGTCTTAGTTTTTCGGCTGTTAAGCTTTGCTTCTTTGGAAGAATCTCATCGAGCTGTCTTTTTATCGTTTTTACAATGATATCAGTCTCAATATTGACAC
Organism: uncultured Pirellulales bacterium; assembly: GCA_964439135.1. Taxonomy (GTDB): domain Bacteria; phylum Planctomycetota; class Phycisphaerae; order Sedimentisphaerales; family Anaerobacaceae; genus JAFGPJ01. Next base: position 5,113 of record CAYTNN010000260.1, on the reverse strand, counting down.
AATCGCCGATTTTTGCCTTGCCTAATGTTGTTCTTTTCAGCGTTTCAGGGATTACCGAGACGCCGAAGCTCTTAAAATCTACGGCGGCAATCGTCAGTGAGATTCCATCGACGGCGACTGAGCCTTTAACGACTATCGCATCGAGCAGTTCGATCCCGGCTGCGAATTTAATATTGGCAAACTCGCCCGATTTGTCAATTGCATCTACCGTTGCCGTTCCGTCAACGTGGCCCAGGACGAAATGCCCGCCGAACCGGTCGCTTGCCTTCAGAGAACGCTCGACGTTAACTTCCGAAGAGGGTTTTAGTTTACCTAATGTCGATTTTGCAAGAGTTTCAGCGCTGACGTCGAAGCTTGCAAGGTTGCCTTGAAGCTTGGCTATAGTCAGGCAGGCTCCGCTTATGGCTATACTATCGCCGGTTTTACTTTCACCGGCCAGCACGCCCAAATCGATAGTAAGGACCATTGACTCGGCGCTTCGGCGAACCGACTTTACCGTGCAAATTGTCTCTATAAGCCCTGTGAACATTTGCGATTGACTATTTATTATTAACCGTTTAATATTGTAAAGATCAAGCTAAGCACTAAGATATTATAAATAATCAATAGTCATTATTCAATAATCAATATCAGAAAGGGGTGGGATAATTATGGATACGATTTGGCTGAAAATTGTGGGATTCGCCGTTCTCGTTGTAGGCGTGATTGTCCTGATCGGCTTTTTGACATCGGGGACGAAAGAGCCGGAGAAGACGATTTACGATCAGTGGGAGCAGGACGACAAGGAACTATTGGCCGAGCCGGAATATAAAGAGCCGCCGGCGCCGACGCCTGTGCAGCAACCTGCGCCGGCTCCCTCTGTGCAGCCATCCAGCCAGGTCGCGCAAGCCCAGCCTGTCGAGCAGCCGAAGCCTCAGTTTAAAGAGCTCGAGATGGAGGATGAGATCGAGGCACAGAAGCTCTGGATTTGGGTTGAGAACCAGCGGAAAATGGGAAGGCTGCCTGTAATGGGATACGGGCAGATGGTCAAAGGATGCCGGGACATTATTCAGAGGTGGCCCGAGAGTAAGTACGCCTTCTTCGCTAAAAGAGCGCTTGCCGATTTGCCGGAGCGTTACCGCGAAATGTACAATATTACCAAAGAAGAAATCGACCTTGGAAATATGAAATAGGAATAGGAAGAAAGATTTGTAAAGGAATGCGTAGATGAAAACCGCTGTATCTGTTGCTAATATCCCTGTGATTTCGATAACCGCCGATTGTCTGCCGGAAGCATGGGAAAAAGCTGTTCTGGCCGTATGGGACAAGGGCTTCGATGTCAAAACTCAATACGATAAGTCGCAGGACCCGCCGAGCAAAGACGCCACCGTTATGATTACTGTCAGCGACCCGTTCTCCGAGCCCCGGATTCACAAGAATTTCCCCGGCGGGCCGGAGGAGCTTGAATCCTACCGGCAGGAAGTTGTTAACGGGATTCACGACCATTGGATAGATCCGGCCGCCGGGAAGTGGACCTATACTTATCATGAACGGCTCTTTTCGTATTGTCCGGTTGAAGATATCCGGGACCCCGCTTCTCCGAAGCCTTTCAGGAAAATAGACCAGATTCAGTACATTATCGATTATCTCTCGCAGGCCGGGCACAGCCGAAGGGCTCAGGCCATAACCTGGATGCCGACGGCGGATCCGCCTACAGACGACCCGCCCTGCCTTCAGAGGGTATGGTGCCGGTTGCTGGCCAACGAAGCAGGCGAACTGTCACTCAATATGAATACGCACTGGCGCAGCAGGGACCTTTACAAGGCATGGTTCATGAATGTTTATGCTCTGACCGATCTTCAAAAGAAAATCGCCGACGGTATCGCCGAGAAACGAGGCGAGCCGGTGAAGATTGGCAGGTATGTCGATATAAGCGATTCGCTGCACATCTACGGCAGCTACTTCAACGAGGTCGAGCCCGAGATAGAAAAGATGCGTCAAAGCCCGTTTACAGAGCGGTCGTGGCAGAGCACTCACCCTGCCTTTGAGATAATGACAAACGAGGCAAGAGAAAAGCTCGCACAGGACCCGGACTGGTACGCGAAAGCTAAGGGCGGTTAGATTGAATTTTTATTAATGGAAACTTTTTTAAGCACGATACGCGATACGAAAGGCGAAATATGGCATTGATTGTGAATGGTGAAAAGATTGAGGATTCGGCAATACAGCAGGAAGCTGAGCGGCTGAGGCCGGATTATGAACGGGTGTTTGCCGACCAGGAAACCGAAGAGCGAGAGGCCCAACTGCTCGACTGGTCCAGAGAAAATGTGATTGAAAAGATCTTAATCAATCAAGAGGCGGAAAAGAACGGTGACAAAATACCGCCCGATCAGGTTCAGGCCACTCTGGCGAAGCTTAAGGAACAATACGAGCAGCCGGAGCAGCTCTACAAAGATTTCGACGCCGAAAACGACGAGCAAATAAAGAAAGACATCGAGAAGCAGATGAGAATCGAACAAAGGATCGGCCAGGTCTGCAAAAATCTGCCGAAGCCGTCTCAGGCTGCTATCCAGAAATATTACGAGGAAAATCAGGAGCAGTTCAAATCGGGTGAGCGGGCCAGGGTGGCTCATATCGTCAAATATGTAAACTGGCAGACAGATGAACAAACTGCTTATGAGGTGATAAGCCAGGCATACGAAGAATTGAAAAGCGGCGTGGCTTTTGAAGCGGTCGTTGATAAACATACCGATTGTGCCGACAGCGGCGGTGACCTGGGCTTCGTTATGAAAGGACAAATGGTAGAGGAGTTTGAGGATGTGGTTTTCAATTTAGGCGCCGGTCAAATCAGCGACATTTTTCGTACCCGTTTCGGATTTCATATCGCAAAGGTATATGCAAGAGAGCCGGCGGCTGTGGCAAGCCTTGAAGAGGTAAAAGATCGGATCACGGAATTACTCAAAGAACAGATGCGGTCGGAAGTGATTGATAAATTTATTGATGGATTGAAAAGCGAGGCCAAAATCGAAGAGGTATAAGCAGGCAGGCTCAAAACGAAAAGCAGGCATATAACGCATGGGGGAACGTTCGTTTTATCGGGCCGTAAAAAAAGTGGATAAAGTATGTGTCTCGATTTGGCTTTTGAGGGTTTTTATAGTAAACTTTAAGTGTAGCATGAAGGGAAGGAGTTGGCGGATTAGAAACGACGCTTTCACAGGATGTGAAAGCTTAGTACCAGACCTGAGGGGGGGTTGTATAAGTTTCTTTCCGAGTTGGCCTCTGCGTTCTCTGCGCAGAGGCTTTTTTTATGCAAAATCTTTTTCCTACGTTTATTTCTTCGCTCGAATTGAAGGATTCTGTATGCCATGACTGCTGAAGACGGAATTCTTGCTTTTACTGCGTATCCCGATTTCTGTTACCAATTCTTGCAAGAATAAGCTTTCAGAAGGATTAGCATACTGAGATATGTTTCCATTGGGACGGCACTTATGTCCAGGTTCACCTTAAAACGGCACGTTCAAGTTCTTCAGGGCTCATCAGACCCAAAAATTGAGGCTGGTAAAAAATTTGGCAATCAGCGTAAAATTTTTTTGACATACCATATATTGGTGTTAGAATGTTTGTGATGTTCTATATATAGGGTTAGCTTGATGAGCTTTGAGGAGCGGATTGCCTGTGGCTGGTAAGAAGTTTTCAGTAAAAGGATCCGGATGAAGAGCATCAGCTAATGAATGTATCTCGAACGCAAGATGTAATACGAGATGCGAGAGACGAAATGAAATGTCCCTTTTGTAAGGAAGACCGGGATAAGGTTATTGATTCGCGTTCGAGCGATGGCGGTAGACAAATTAGACGTCGTCGGCAGTGCCTTGTATGCAGGAGACGTTTTACTACCTACGAGAAGATCGGTGAGGGCTTTAAACTCTATGTCGTAAAGAAGGATAACTCCCGGGTTCCTTATGGCAGGGACAAGATCGTCGCCGGTCTGCAGAAGGCCTGTTACAAAAGGCCTGTTTCGGCCGAGCAGATTCAGCGAATCGCCGACAAGGTCGAGGAGAATATTTTTCGGAATTTCGATAAGGAAGTTTCATCGGCTTTTGTCGGCGAAAGCGTGATGAAACAATTACGCAGAGTTGACAAGGTGGCATATATTCGCTTCGCAAGTGTCTATCGTGACTTCAGGGATGCGGGCGAATTGATTAAGGAAGTCAGCAAAGCGATTAACGAAGCTGAGCCGGTTGCTCAACCGACGCTTTTTGATTAATATTTGGCTTTGACTATATTGAGATTGGATGGATTTTGCAGGGAGGCATACAGAAGGTGATACAGACACAACTCAAAGTTATAAAAGCCGACGGCAGTATTGAAGAATACCTGCACACTAAAGTCATGGGAACTATCAATAATGCACTCGGCGAGGTCGACCAGGCAAATATAGATATTGCGGAACAGTTTGCCGAGGTGGTGACGTTTTATCTGTACAATCAATACAACCGCCGCACCGTCACCAGCGGTGATATTTTTTCCATGATTAAGGTGGTTCTGGCGGCTACCGGTTATGAGGATGCCGCCGTGGCGCTGAGCGAGCATTATTTCACGCGTAAGATTAAGCGTTCCAGAATCGAAGTTGTCCTTATCGATGTTCAGGATCTGACTGATGCTGAACTTCTTACCGGGGCCGAGGAATCTACCGGCAGATCGCGGTGGGACAAATCCAGAATCGTTGGGGACCTGATTGTCGGGCACGGTGTTTGCCGACAGACGGCACGGATGATCGCGGCGATGGTTGAAGAAAGAGTTTTCAATGTGGGAATGACGCTGGTCCCGTCCAGTCTGATAAAGCAGCTTGTTCTCGGCGATACCGCCATCGTCCTGCGGGCCCAGCGACAATTGCAGGCCGTCTAAGCGATAAGGTCGTCCAGCAGTCTTTTTGTTCGGGCGAAGATTTGTTCCGGTGTTTCGTCTTCGGCAATATCGAGCCAGTGAACGTTTTGGAAGGTTTTGAACCAGGTTCGCTGGCCTTTGGCCAATCGACGACTGTTTATCTTTATCGACTCTATGGCATCTTCCAGACTCGTCTGTCCGCTTAGATATTCTATTATCTCTGCGTAGCCGATAGCACAACGGGCCTGTT
>CAYTNN010000259.1:0-5630 GCA_964439135.1 uncultured Pirellulales bacterium | reverse complement strand
CAAAGAAAATACGATGCTGAAATACGTGTTCTAAAAGAACGAATCGACAGAAACAGCGGCATATCCGGAGAGCCGAAAAAAGAGGCGGAGATTCAATCGCTGCGAGAATTAGCTGAAACCGAAGCTGCAAAAGAAACTACCGTCGAAGAGGAATCCGGTGAACAAACCTTTACATCGGGATCTCTTGGCCTGCAGGCTTTGAATCCGGAAATTAGCGTCACAGGTGATTTACTTTTCTCATATAGAGACGATGCCGCGAGCGATCAGAACAGCGATTTTAGCTTTCGCAATCTTGGCGTTCACCTCGAATCCTGGCTCGATCCTTATTCAAGATTTAAGGGTGCTGTGGAATTTCATGAAGGAGAAACCGAGCTTGGTGAGGCATATTTGACATTATATAACGTCCATGAGGATTTGAATGTGACACTCGGTAAATTCCGACAGCAGTTCGGCGTGGTCAATCGATGGCACAAACATGGCCTGGAGCAGGTCGACTTTCCTCTGGCCCTTCGGAAAATTTTCGGAGAAGGTGGATTGAATCAAGCCGGCCTGTCGCTGGATTGGATGATGCCCCCTGCCGGTGTTTCATCACAGCAGTTTACTTTCCAGGTCACCGACGGATCAAATAACCGTTTGTTCGATGAAAATGCCGGTAACAGACCTAGCCTTCTGGCTCACTACAAGAACTACCGGGACCTGTCGAAAGATACCTATGTTGAATGGGGGCTTAGCGGCTTGCTGGGGTGGAATAATGAGTGGGACATGCTGGACGGCACCGAAGAGAGCAGCAGCAAAACAACTACTGTTTTGGGTTCGGATTTTTCCGTCCTTTGGGAACCTACGGAAAAAATGCGTTATCGAAATGTGGAGTGGCGAAGTGAGGTGTATTTGCTGAATAAAAGACTCCTTGCACCGGACGGTTCAGGCACAGACAACATTAATGCCTGGGGATTGTACAGCTATCTTCAGTCCAAAATCTCTCGCACGGTAGATATTGGAATTAGATATGATTATTATGTTCCCGATACCAAAGGCTATGCGGATCTGTCCGGCCCGTTATCGTTGTCACCTTTAGCAGTGGCGTCGGACAGTCCGTACATCCGGCAAGTCGGGCCTTATATTACCTGGTGGCAAAGTCCCTTTGTCAAATTTCGCATCGAGTATGATTACAGCCACAGCAAAGGAATAGATAACCCGGAACATGTAGTCTGGTTGCAGTGTGTATTCGCTGCCGGACCACACAAGCATGAACGTTATTAACGGAAGGAGCATAGATATTATGAAAAAATTATTATGCATGTTAACAGCAGCTTTGATTCTTCCGTTAGCTGCTCTATACGCTACACCGCGAACTTCACCAGCTCAAAAAGGCCGTCTACAGGTTGTCACGTCATTACCGGATTACGCCTTTCTCACCGAGTCTTTGGGAGCGGATCGGGTGAATGTCAAAGCCATCGTCCGGGGCGATCAAGACGCACACTTCATTCGTCCCAAGCCGTCATTTGCCACAGGATTACGAAAAGCCGATGTTCTTGTTACTACAGGTCTGGACCTGGAATTGTGGATTCAGACGGTCATAGATAACTCCGGGAACCGCAAAATTCGAAGCGGCCAATCGGGCTATGTTTCGGCCGCCGCGGGGATAAAACTTCGCGAGAAGCCGAAAGTCCTGTCAAGGTTCGAGGGCGGTGTTCACATCCATGGAAATCCACATATTACCTGTAGTCCCTTGAACATGAAAATTGTTGCCCGGAACATAGCAACGGGCTTAATTAAGAACGATCCGCCGGGCAGACAAATGTATCTCGACAACTTGAAGAAACTTCATCTGCAAATTGACGAACGCTTGTTTGGCGCCGAGCTAGTGGAAATTTTGGGTGGTGACACTCTGTGCAGCCTTGCCGAAGAGGACAGGCTGATCCCGTTTCTCAAAGAACAGAAATATGAGGGAAAACCGCTCATCGAATTTCTTGGCGGTTGGATGAAAAAAATGCTCCCGCTCAGAGGCACTCCCATCGTGACTTATCATAAGAATTGGGTATATTTTATTAGCCTTTTTGGGTTAGAGGAGGCGGGAACCGTGGAGCCCAGGCCGGGAATACCACCATCGGCCAGACATGTGACGGGTCTAATTAACCTCATGCGAGAAAGGGACATAGGTATCATTCTGGCTGCAAACTATTTTGATGAGCAAAAAATCAAAACTGTAGCGTCCCGAACCAATGCCGAAGCGGTTATTGTCCCGATGTATGTTGGTGGAGCAAAAGGCATTGATAATTATTTTGATCTGGTCGATTATTGGGTGGATGAACTCTTAAAGGCGGCGGAAATGAAAGGTCTAATAAAAAAATCATGATTCAAAAGCAGAGGTAACAAGTGTGGAAACAGTAAGATTCTTTTCAGTTCAAATCGCACTAATCGCTGTTGTATTGGTATTGCATACCTATATTGGCTTGCACATCATAAGGCGAACCTTAATATTTTCTGACCTTGTGCTTGACCAGTTGGCGGCGTTTGGCGCCCTTGCGGCAATAGGCCTCGGGATAGAATACGGCACAATGCAGTCGTATGCAGCATCGATGACGGCCGTACTATTTGGCGCGACACTATTAACCTTGATAAAATCAAAACGCCAGGTGATACCTCGTGAGGCAATCATAGGTATCATGTATGTGCTGAGCCTGGTGGCCTGCCTTTTGTTGGCAGATAAAATCCGCGGCGGAGAAGTCTACGTCGCAAAGACCCTTTCGGGATCCATGCTGTGGGTAACCTGGCCTCTGGTCTGTATAACAGCCGTGACATATATCTTGCTATTGCTCTTTCACTATAAGTTTCGGCATAAGTTCATTGAGCTCGCTGAGAATCCACAGAAGATGAGCAACGAAAAGTTATGGGATTTTCTGCTATTTACTACTCAGGGTATTATCACCGTGCTGATCGTTCCTATCGCAGGAGTCCTTCTGGCATACGCATTTCTGATGATACCCGCGGCTATAGCGGCTATGTTTACGAAAAAATGGGCCGTGGCCGTAGTTATCGGCTGGAGCGTCGGATTTGCCGCCTGTTTAGCAGGCCTTTGCTCATCGTATTTTTTGAATATGCCGTATGGTCCCACTTTGGTTTTATCTTTGGGCCTGGTTTTTGTGTGTGCGGCGGTTCTTCGTGCCGTGCTTAATCGGAAAGCCTTCGTTTGATAAGAAAGGAACTCGGCGATGCTCCAGTTAATTCAAATAGTCGGCTTACCTTTTCTCGTATGTATTATGATGAGTTCTGTTTTAGGATACCTCGGTATACACGTACTGAAAAGAGAGGTCATATTTGTTGATATTGCGCTGGCCCAGGTTGCCGCGGTAGGTGTTATCGTTTCCCATCTTGTTTTCGATGTCCATGGGGACTCGGCAATTTCATATTTATGCTCTCTGGCGGCCATTTTCGTTATGGCGGTTTTTTATGCCTTAGCTCGAACCTGTATCGTTCAAATCTCTATTGAAGCGATTATCGGAATTTCCTATGCGATCGCTGCGGCGGCAGCCCTTTTCCTGGTTGGAATGCAACCCGGGGGGCACCTGCACATTCAGCATATACTATCCGGAAGCCTTTTATGGACAGATGGGCGAGACGTTGTCACTGGAGCGATAGCTTTTTCTGCAGTCGGCTTTTGTTTATATCTTGTTCGAAAGCCTTTAATGGGCCTCTCCGAAAGTTATCGACACACCCGCTCTAAGGGAGCCGGGGCAATATTCTGGGATTTCGTTTTTTATTTACTGATTGGTTTGGTTATTACGTTTTCCGTCCAAATGGGCGGTGTGGTTCTTGTATTTGCGTACCTTATTATACCGGCAACAATATCCGCTGTTTTCACTTCGCAACTTCGTATACAGTTGATTATTATTTGGATAGCAGCTATAGCGGCTTCGATATCCGGCCTTTTATTCGCATATTATCTTGATTTTTCGGTTGGACCGGCTGTTGCTCTGCTGTTGGGAATCGAATTGATAATTGCCGCTATCATTGGCAAATTCATAAGAGTTTAATGTAAAACGGCCGGAAATACCGATATGAACTCGGGAATGGGTAAACGAATAAAACTATTTTTACTCGCTGCCTCGGCAGCTATTGTTATCGTAGGCTGCCAAAAACTTGCTGATGGCCCCGTAATTGAGGATAATGTGCCTCCCGCCCGGCAGAATATCAGCATTAACGAGCTTGCCACGGCTCTGGGACTGCGCGTCAGCGAGTCGAAGCCGACGCATGTGACTTTGAAGAACTCGGCGAATACTGTAATGATTTGTACGCTGAGCGGAGGAAAGATTTACGTCAATACAAAGCCGGTCACCACGGTGGGGACAGTCGAGAGAACTGGCGGGCAAATCTATTTCTCGAAGTCACTCATCCCGCGGATACGCTCAGCGATGCGGGCTTATACCCCCCTGCCGACACCCGTGCCATCGCCCATGCCTCGCAGATTATCGGGGACCGTTGTAATCGACCCCGGACATGGCGGCAAAGATCCCGGCGCGACCAGCGTTCTTGGTTTTTACGAAAAAGACGTCAATCTGGCGGTTGCCCTCGAGGTCGCCCGGCTGCTCGAACAAAGAGGGCTGAGAGTCAAAATGACACGGACGGATGACTACTTCGTCGAGCTTGAAGATCGTGCGGCGATAGCCAACAATCTCAACGCGGATTTGTTTGTGAGCATCCATGCAGACTCCTTCCCGAAAAGCACGAGGAGAGGTTTCACGGTTTACATAGCACGTTCGGCGTCGTCATCTTCCCGCCGGGCGGCAAGTGCCATTGCCCGTTCGATGTCCGGCACGGGACTGAACAGCTTTGGAGTTCAAACGGCCGGTTACCACGTCCTGACGGGAACCCGAGGTCCCGCCGTCCTCGTCGAGATGGGTTACCTATCGAACCGCAGCGAAGCCGCCCTGCTGCGTAGCAGTTCCTTCCAGGACCGACTCGCCCAGGCAGTCGCCGACGGCATCAGCGATTATTTCAACTAACCAATGGTCTTCCTGTACTCTTTTATTCACACTTGTTGCATTTGACATTTCCCGCCCCATACTCTATAATTCTTCTACAAGCGATGGAATCTGACGTGTGATACGAATTACGAATATATAATGCGCTGAGCATATAAAAGCCGCTATTGTTCATAGTAGTCAATTGAAAGTATCTTTAAGAATGGAGGCTATTACGAATATCAAAGATTATCACACAATCCAATATCTGCAAACAATGTATCGCCAGAAAAGAACGCGAGGCTTGCTCGTATATTGCACGGCGTATATCTGACCGCCAGAGGATTGAGATGTCCTTCTGCCATGTGCAATATACCCCGGCAACGGTATTAGGCGCGTAGTCAGATGACTACGATGAACTACAGCGTAAATATCGTTATCTACGAAAGATTTCAAAAAACAGGGCATCCTTCTGCTGCGTGCAGTATGCCCTGACAACGGTATTAGGCGCGTAGTCAGATGACTACGACGAACGGCAGCGTATATATCGTTATCTCCGAATGATTTGAAATAACAGGGTGACTTTCTGCCGCGTGCAGCATACCCCGGCAACAGTATTAGGCGCGTAGTCAGATGACTACGACGAACGGCAACGTAAATATTGATATC
>CAYTNN010000258.1:0-5688 GCA_964439135.1 uncultured Pirellulales bacterium | reverse complement strand
TAACGGAGATTGCTATGGCGCATAAATTCATCAACCAGATAGAAGCGGGACAGACGATAGACGATATTTACATAGTCAAAGATCCGATTCTGCGAAGCACGACGCGTGGCGATTTGTACATAGCAATGTTCCTCACCGACCGCACCGGACAATTGAACGGGCGGATGTGGCAGGCTACCGAAACGATTTACAAATCACTGCCGAAACCCGGCTTCGTGCACATAAAGGGCCGAAGCGAGCTGTATCAGAACAATCTGCAAATCGTTATAAATAATGTCGCCGTCATCGATCCGGGCACGGTCGATATTGACGATTTTCTTCCGAGAACGAAAAAAGATACGAAGCAGATGTTCGAAGAAGTGAAAGCGACCGTCGGCCGGATAGAAAATCCGCAGTTGAAGGCGCTGGTCGGAGAGTTCCTGGCCGATACTGAATTGATGGAGAAATTCTGCAACGCCCCGGCCGCAATGAAAATGCATCATGATTATATCGGCGGGCTTTTGGAGCATACCCACAATATGCTGCGGGTGGCCGTTGTTATATTGCCGTTATATCCGGATGTGCAGCACGATTTGGTTTTGGCGGGGATTTTCCTGCACGACATCGGTAAAACCGAAGAGCTTGCATACGACATGGCATTCTCATACACCGATTCCGGCCAGTTGATCGGGCATATTTCCAAGAGCCTCCTTATGATTAATCAGAAGGCCGATTCTCTGCGGTCCGGTGGCACACAAATTGATCAGGCGGTTTTGGACGCTCTTGGACATATTATCCTCTCGCATCACGGATCATACGAATTCGGCTCGCCGAAGCTGCCGGCGACGGCCGAGGCCTTTATGGTCTGTTATATTGACGATCTGGACGCGAAGATAAACCAGGTAACATCAGCGATTGACAAAGAAGTCGGCGATACAAACTGGACCGCATGGCAAAACTCCCTGCAAACCCGGCTTTACCGCAGGCAACTTGAATAGACTACTTTTTCAAATAATAACGGTGAAAGCAGATGCAATTCACCGCTGGGAAAAAAAATACCCCCCCATACATAGAATATATCGATCATAATAAGATGATTCCGCCAGATAAATGCGCGCACAGTGACAACGGTATGTCACAGCAGGTGAAAATATCTGCAATTCGGACGTGTTTGATCAGATGCTCTGTAAAGTATTTCGCCGCAGGACGATGCCGCAAAACCGCCAGATTTTCTCGAATTGCTCGTACGGCATCAGCCGGGTCCCCGTAATCGGGTCGGCAACGGTCACCGCATCGTCCGAGACTTCCAGCACGGCAAGACAGTGGTCCATCATGAATGCCTCCCTTACCAGGGCCAGCGTAATGCCCGCATTTTTGAGCTGGGCGATCGAGTCGAAGCGCCGGTACCGGCAGATCAGGCCCTCGGCACTGTAGCGATCCTGCAGGGCCGAAGAAAGACATGCCGGGAGCGTGCCAGTTATCGGGCTCGAATAAGAAAGTACGGCCAGTTCCCCCTCGTCGGCTCTCAGGCCCAATTTCCCCAGAGCCGTTACCGCCGCTGCCGGGCCGCAGGTGTAATCCGTAGTCTGGCGGCAGATGCCGTTTTTATCGAATTTCGTCTGAAGATTCGAGAGACGATCTTTAATCAATGCCGGGACGACGAAAGGCAGCACCGAAAACCAGATCACAAACCCGGCCATCAGAAGACAAACAATGAGCTTCTCGAATTTGTAAGGCAGGCGAGATAATGGAACCGTCAGGCCCATTGAGACGGCCAGCGACAAAACCACGTATCTGACCCGGCCGGCCGCAATCCAGGAGATAGGCGAGACAAAATACAGCAGGTTATTAAATCTGACCATCGCAAGCATCGCAATGAGGACTGAAGGCAGAATATATCCCAGCACCCACCAGGGTTTACGAAAGCGCGAACAGGCCCTGCCCGCAAAAACGCCGAACACAGCAATTAGAATAACACCCGTAGTCTCAAGCCATGGATTCATCTCCATCCTTTCAAACTCCTCACGATTATTATAATCATTTTATCAAATCACGCCCCAAAAGTCAAGGTTTTAATACTCGCGATTGACCTCTGCTCGTACCGGGCATATAATCATCGAAACAGGAAAATCCGCACCACTAACTATTATAATAGCTCGATTAGGACATTTATTATGGAACAATGGAAAACGGCAAACAAATGGTCGCCGGTCATAATCGCCGCTCTGGCATCAGTTTTGGCTTCGGCTACGGGCGCTCCGGCAAAAAGGTTAGAGATTTACAGCAACAATCCGGCGTATTGGCAATATGACGGCGAGCCGATTTTGCTGCTGGGCGGCAGTAAGGACGACAACCTCTTTCAGATTCCGGACCTAAAAGAGCACCTCGACCTTCTAAAGTCTGTGGGCGGCAACTACGTGCGCAACACGATGTCCAGCCGGGATCAGGGAAATGTCTGGCCGTTCAGGAAAGTAAACGGTAAGTACGACATGGAAAAGTGGAACGATGAATACTGGCAAAGGTTCGAGAATTTTCTGCGATTAACGCAGGAGCGGGATATTATCGTGCAAATAGAAGTCTGGGCAACCTTCGACTACTATCGAGATATCTGGGACGTCAATCCCTTCAATCCGAAGAATAACGTCAATTATACCGCCGAGCAGACGGGGCTGCCCGAGAAGGTCAGCACGCACCCGACCCGCACGGAAAATAATTTTTTCTGGTCCGTACCGGCTGAAAGAAACCGGGAAATCGTGCTCAAATATCAGCAGCGTTTCGTTGATAAGCTGCTCTCGTATTCCCTGAAGTTCGGCAATGTCCTCTATTGCATGGACAACGAAACATCCGTTACGCCCGAATGGGGCAAGTATTGGTCCGAGTACATCAAAGCAAAGGCAAAAGCCGCCGGAGTTAGCGTTCATACGACCGAAATGTGGGACCCCTGGGACCTGGCGCATAAGATGCACAGCGCGACCTTCGACCACCCGGAAACCTACAGCTTTGTGGATATTTCCCAGAACAATCATCAAAAGAAACAAGCGCACTGGGACAACGCACAGCGTCAGCGGGCACGAATAGCCGACAATATCCGTCCGCTTAATAATGTCAAAATCTACGGAGCCGACACCGGCAGGTTCGGCAACGATCGGGATGGCATGGAGCGTTTCTGGCGCAACATCTTCGGCGGCCTGGCGGCGGCAAGGTTCCACCGGCCGGACTCAGGCCAGGGTCTGGGCGAAAAAGCACAGGCGAATATACGCAGTATGCGAATGATCACCAATAAGATAGATATTTTCACTTGTCAGCCTCATAATGATTTGCTTTCGGACAGGGAGTCCAATGAAGCCTATTGCATAGCCAATCCGGGCAAAGAATACGCCGTCTATTTCCCCGACGGCGGAGAAGTCACGCTGGACATCAGTTCATTAAAGAAACCAGCCGCAGTCCGCTGGTTAGACATCATGAAAAGTCAATGGGAAAAGACACAGGATATCAAAACCGAAAGCAAACTAAAGCTGCGTTGCCCATCTCAAGGCTATTGGGCGGCTCTGATAACAAACCAACAGTAAAAAGCAGAAATCCGGTCCTTCCGAGTGCAGACGGGGAATCTGTTCGATGATTGTCATCTTGAGCCAGCCTCATTGCCAGGAACAAGCGATGGACTCAAGGCCAAAGGGCTTGATTAGTGGCCAAATCGATGATCTTGGCCGGGGCCATACCGAGGACATTAGTGGTCAGGCTTATCTTTTTGCGTTTGGAAGTTTACGCCACGCCTTCGGTGCGTCCTTTAGGCCGCCGCTTCTCCTGGGCCACTAAGCTTACTTACCGTATACCTGCAACCCATCCACTACAATACAAAAAACCTCTCGTCAACAGCAATAAGATAGACCTGACCACTTGTTCCTTTTAAAAGAAAAAAATTGCTCCACTAGCATTATTATGTTGACACACACACCTCATAAGTATACACAATACAAAGTGAGAGCAGGTTCCATGTATATTGGCTTGCTTATTGGAATGTTTTTCTATTTAACATGGAGGTTTAAGAAATGGCAAAGAAAGTAGCAAAGAAGAAAGTGGCTAAGAAAAAGAAAGCAACCAAGAAGAAAAAATAAACATCTAATGTCTCAACTTATTATGAAGCCATCGATGCAAAACACCGATGGCTTTTTTTCGCAATTACAAGCCTTAATTTGCACCAGTAAGTTATACTTATAGTTTTTCTTTTTCTCAAACTATATCTAACTCTACTTGTTTGGTTTCCGGACATGAGATAGTGCTACGCCATGCTTGCAGCCAGGATGCTGTGGCCCTGGAAGTGACACATTTCTCTTTCGCCTTTGATAACAGAAGTGCCCTATGAGCATCATCGTGAACCAGGGCAATATTCGATGCAGCAGAAACCGATAACCAGCCATCGTGAACGGACTTCTGCACATCTGCCGGCCAACTCACTATTTCTTCTTGCTCTCTTACCCAAGCACTCGACCGATGACAAATACTCGCCACCTGCTCACGTTTCATACCACCCTCCTTGATCTGAGCCACCACGGCCACTGCCATTTCCACAGGGCTAAGGTCCTTTCGAAACAGGTTCTCGGCGAGTGCAATCTCGCAAATCTCTCGTTGATCACCTTTAATTATGCGAACTTGCACTTTTTTAAGGCCAACTCTTCTACATGCAGCAAATCTGCGATGACCCGCGATAAGACGGTAACGGTCATCATCAGGGCCAAGAGCCACAACAAGAGGGTTAATAAGGCCAATCCTCCTTATCGATTCAGCCAGTTCAGTAATGCCTTTATCCTTTCCTTCCAATCGAAGCGGATTTTCGCCAGCGTCTATTTCTCCTAATTCAATCGTAAATTCCTTTGTCTTTAGCATGAGACTCTATTCCTTCCGTCAGACTATATGACCTCATTATCCATGATTTTGAGGAAAGCTAAGTACCTGGATTTGCTCACAGTATAAGATAAAAGGGTTTTCTTGGAAAGTTAATAAATACGTGAAAGGATAGCTACGATACATGGAGAATTAAAGGTGTCCGGTACGAATGGCGGTTCCTTAAGGGATTGATGAGTAGAAATCACCCGCATCGACAAGAGGCCGCGTATGAATTGGGAGGTACTGCTCTTGCCGCAAAAGAGAACAAGAACTGCATTTAGAAGTAATTTCGTCAATCGGCGCCTGAAACCTCCAATAATTACGAAAAAGACCGATATAAGGCTTAAGGAACCGCCATTCGTGTCCGGTACATTTTCTGTCAGAAATCCATCTGCCGCCCTAAAAACTCCCATCTCTCATTACTTCCGATTCTTGTCGCTCTCTCAACGTTGCCATTTCAAATCATACCCTTTATTCCAGACCAAAACAAACACATTCGGCGAAAAAAAAACGTAATGAATTAGCGAATTAGCCTTTTGGTGGGGCGAGCCTCCACCCTACCTGTCTGGCTGTCCTTACGTCGTACACGATACGCAATACGCACTACGCAGCACGCACTACGAGTTTCGTCTCACGGAGATTTTTCCGGAATTCTTTCGACTTTTAGTGTTATTATTCGTATAATATTAAACAAATAGAATGCAGAATACAGGAGACGCAAGACGAATTGAGAATTGAGAAATATAGAAGAAAAAAAGGCAGAATAATGAAAATAACAGGTGAAAAAGAGTAGAAAACGACGAAAATTTGAGCTTAATTTGAAAA
>CAYTNN010000257.1:3381-5716 GCA_964439135.1 uncultured Pirellulales bacterium | reverse complement strand
ATATTTTCTGCGGGGGATTCTGGTACGAAGCCCCGGCGTGGAAAAAGCACGTTGTTCGTGACGTGCGCGAAGAAGGCGATTATTACTACGATTTTGCCAACCTGCCAATGGACATCGACGGGGACGGCTGGATCGACATCGCCGACGCCGCATGGCATAATAAAAAGCTTTTCTGGCTTCGCAATCCCGGTAAGTCCGGCGGCGAGTTCGAGGTCATCGACATCGACACGCCGGGCAATATTGAAACCGCGATGGCCGTCGATATAAATAGAGACGGGCAGCTCGACGTTCTGCCGAACATCATGAGCCAGGCCGCATGGTACGAATTCAGCCGGGACAATGCCGCACTGCACGGTGTGAAATGGACCAAGCACCAGTTGCCACAACAAGCCGCCTCCCACGGCATTGGCGCAGGTGACGTCAACGGGG
The DNA here is from genome assembly GCA_964439135.1 of uncultured Pirellulales bacterium. Lineage (GTDB taxonomy): Bacteria > Planctomycetota > Phycisphaerae > Sedimentisphaerales > Anaerobacaceae > JAFGPJ01. Next base: position 5,287 of record CAYTNN010000257.1, on the reverse strand, counting down.
ACGGTCGGTGCGACATAATCGCTCCCGCCGGCTGGCTCGAACAGATCACTGATGCAAGCGAGCCGTGGGTATGGCACGCCGAATTCAATCTCGGCACAACCAGTATTCCCATACTCGTACATGACGTCGATGCAAACGGAGACGCCGATATAATCTGGGGGATGGGACACAATTACGGAATCTACTGGCTCGAGCAAGATACTTCTGACGGAAACCGCTCATGGCAAAAGCATCTTATCGACGATTCCTGGTCGCAGCCTCACTTTCTGATACTGGCTGACCTTGACAATGATGGAACCGATGAGCTTATTACCGGCAAACGTTTTCATGCCCACAACGGCCATGACCCAGGAGGCAACGAGCCGAAATGCGTCTACTACTACAAGTTCGACCGTAACGAACGGCAATGGCAGCGCCATCTCATTCACGAGGGTGGACAAGTCGGATTCGGTATCAGCACGGATGCCCGTGATATGGACGCAGACGGTGACATAGATATAGTAGCTCCCGGCAAGAGTGGGCTGTTCCTAATAGAAAATCTGCTAAAATAGAGACTTGTTGAGAGGTAAAAAATGTTGGAGTCGATATCAAACAAAACACGTATCTTCCTTTTGCTTGTTTTACTGACCTGCAGCGGAAATCTTGTATGGGGCCAGCCTTTCAGCAGCGAAAACATACCACTACCCGAACATCCGCGCCCTGACTTTCAAAGACAGCAATGGCTGAATCTCAACGGCCCCTGGCAATTCCGCTTCGACAAAGATAACGTGGGACAGAAGCAGGAGTGGTTCAAAGCCGGCACCGACTTTCCCGATACAATTATGGTTCCATTTCCCTGGGGCTCGAAACTGTCCGGAATTGAAGATAAGGCGGACATCGGCTGGTACGCCCGTTCGATAACCGTTCCCGAATCATGGACGGCTCAGCGGGTCTTTCTCGTTATCGGCGCCTGCGACTGGCACACGACCGCCTGGCTGGATGGAAATCTGCTTGGCAATTACCAGGGAGGCTACACTCCTTTCGAGTTCGATCTTACGCCGCATTTGAAAAAAGGAAAAACGCATCGCCTGGTCTTGCAGGCTGATGACACTCCTCATAAATTCAAACTGGAGGGCAAGCAGGGCTACGGCAGGGCCGCCGGAATATGGCAGACCGTCTATCTGGAATCCCGCCCGGTTGTGGCTCTGGAGACGATTCATTTCACACCTGATATCGACAGCAGGAAAGTCACAGTCAAGGCGATTCTTGACAAACCCGCCCCGGCGGATATTAGCCTGAAACTTCAATTCAAGCCGGACGACCTGGCGAATCCGATTGTTACTAAAATGATCAACAAAGGAGCCAGGGAAATAGAGTTTGAAGTAAGCATTGAAAAGCAACATTTGTGGTCGCTGGAGGACCCTTATCTTTACGAAGTCGAGGTGATATTGTCGGGGTCCGGCGAAATCGAAGATCATGTCTCCACATACTTCGGCATGAGAAAAGTAAGCGTGGTCAATCTGCCCGATACGGATTTTCCTTATATCGCGCTGAACGATAAGCCGGTATACATGCAGTTGACACTGGATCAGTCTTATCATCCTGATGGGTATTATACTTTCCCCAGCGACGATTTCATGCGGGACGAGATTTTACGCTCCCGACGAATCGGCCTTAACGGGAATCGAATTCACATAAAGGTCGAAGTGCCGCGAAAACTGTACTGGGCCGACCGGCTCGGCGTCCTGATTATGGCCGATGTCCCGAACAGTTGGGGACCGCCCGATGCCAAGGCGCGGCAGGAAACCGAAACCGCGCTGCGCGGGATGATCCGCCGGGATTATAATCATCCCGCGATTTTTTCCTGGGTAAACTTCAACGAAACATGGGGACTGCGAACGGGAAGGAAGGGCTATACCCCGGAAAC
>CAYTNN010000257.1:0-3281 GCA_964439135.1 uncultured Pirellulales bacterium | reverse complement strand
GCCGGCGACGTCGACTGGAGCTGGGACTATCATATTATGATGAATGAGTTCAGGCGGCATCCGGAGATTTGCGGCTGGCTATATACGGAGCATCACGATGTCATCAACGAATGGAACGGATACTATAAGTACGACCGTTCCGAAAAGTACACCGGCATGCCCGAGCTGATCGAGGGCATGAGCTTGAAAGATTTGCACGGCCAATTCTACATGGCCTCGGAAAGAGAGCTTTGCCGTAACGTCAAACCGGACGAGAATATCCAGGTACCCCTTTACGCATCATTCATGACGGATGCTGCGGTAAGCGGGAATTTGACGCTGCGTGCCGAACTGTTCGGCTGGGACACATTCGGACGCCGGGAGACTTACTCCAAATATGAACGCGATGTTTCTTATAGTCCCTGGATGAATAAGGAGCTAAAACCAATCTCGGTGACAATGCCCGGCAAGCCTGCGCTGGCCGTACTGAGCCTGGCTTTGGAAGATGGATCGGGGAATGTCCTGCACCGCAATTTTACGACGTACCTGGTATCGCAAGGCCAGTCGCCCCGCGAAGAGACAATGACCTCAGATTCCGGAAAAATCAAAGTCGTTCGTTTTGCTCCTGATAGTTTCGAGAAGGCCGAATGGTCTGTTAAACAGTGGAACGTGCTCGAAGGGCTGAAAGTAAACGGTGCCGGAGCGGGGTATTTCGAATATTCTCTGCCGTGGCCCGCCGGTCTGAACGTCGAGGACATCGCCGAAGCGGACTTCTGTGCAGAGGTTTCCGCAAAACAGCTCTTCGGCAAGGACATAGAAGGTGCACGCAAGCAGGATGGCGATTTCATGCGGGGCAAGGGGACACACGATCCCAGCTCGAATCCGAATTCTTACCCGACGACCGATGAGACTCGTTTCCCGAGTGCCGTTCGCATACGCGTGGCCGGGCGGGCGGTGGGGACATTCGACCTGCAGGATGATCCGGCGGATCACCGCGGAATCCTTTCCTGGCACAGCCAGAAACGTGATAAAAAACTGCGTGAAGCCGGCTCATACGGCTACCTGGTTAACGCACATATTCCAAAATCGGTTTTGCGGGAAGCGGCCGCTCAAAAAGAGATAGTTTTGAGGCTGGAGGTCGACGAGGCGCTGCCGGGAGGACTGGCGATTTACGGCGAGCGATTCGGCCGATACCCTCTCGATCCGACTTTCGTTTTTATAATGAAGAACTGAAAGGCAGCCTGGCAACCGCTGATCGGGTTTAAATATTCCTGATAGAACCGCTCAAAAGTTTACGCCGGGGAGATCTTCAAAGATGTTTCTCGAAGTTTCTCGCTTTGTTGTTCGACCGGATACTCAAAAGAGCTGCCGAAGCCGTTCTGGTAAGTCTTTTCAGAGCGCACAACATGTACACCGCATTGAGCGGAGGAGCCTCACCCGCGCTTCTTACATCCGGCCATCGTAGTAGCCAGGAAAACTCACAATAAAACTAATATCACCCAGTTTTTCATATTCGGTGTCCTTCCTTTTTCAAATCTAATTTTTTCGGAGATATAGTAAAGGACAATGAGGATTTGTTGACAATTCTGTTCGGGCAGGTATCATAGTTTGTAGTCGAATTAATCGACAAAGTCAAACTTAGAGAGTGTGTGATAAGCTTACAATGTCATTCTCCGTAAGTACCGACAGGCACACCTTACGGTGGAGTCCCAAGGGCTGAACGGAGCGTAATAATGTTTGCATTGCCTAAAGCGGGCAGAAGGGACATTTACAATGGAAAAGATGAATAGACGGAAATTTATTGGTACGACAGTGGCCGGTACCGTGGCCATGACAACGATGCTTCGCGGGGCTTCAAATAACACGGCAAAACCCAGGCTGAAAACCGGTCTAATCGGCTGCGGCTGGTATGGCATGGTGGATGTGAAAGCGGCTTTCAAGGTTGGCGGCGTGGAAATCGTTGCCCTGTGCGATATAGACAGCGAGCATCTCAATAAAAGTGCGGATGAGATTGAAAAGATGCAGGGCTCACGTCCCAGGACTTTTAAATCCTACAAGGACCTTCTGGATACTCCGGGATTAGAAGCCGTAATTATTGCCTCGCCGCCTCATTGGCATGCGCTTATGTTTATCGCCGCTTTGGAAAAAGGTCTCGACGTATACTGCGAGAAGCCACTGGCCTACGACATAAACGAAGGCAAGGCAATGCTTGCAGCGGCGAAGAAACACGCCCGCATAGTGCAAATCGGCTTCCAACGCCGGCAGAGCAAAGCAATTCAACAGGCCCGGCAGTATATTCAACAAGGCAATATCGGCAGAATCATCCAGGCCGAGGCGCAAATTCACTACACCGCCGACATGCGCGACACCACCCCGCAGGAGCCGCCTGCATCGTTAGACTGGGACTCGTGGTGCGGGCCCGCGCCGAAGCTGCCGTATTGCCCGCAAATCGGTCATTTCGCATGGAGGCTGGAAAAAGAATACGGACACGGCCACCTCGTTGACTGGGGTATTCATTTGATCGACGCGGCCCGCTGGATTTTGGGCCTGACCATGCCGCAGTCGGTCCAGGCTGCCGGCGGGATTTACTATTTCAAAGACAAAATTACCACGCCCGATATACTGACTGTCCATTTCGATTTCGACGCTTGTCCCGTGATCTGGCGTCATCATATGTGGGGAGCACAAGAGTACAATCCTGAGGTCTCAAACGGCATCTTCATTTATGGGGAAAAGGGGACTGTTTTTGTAACCGACAGAAAATGGATTATCATTCCAAAGGGCAAAGACAAGCAGCACGAAGTTAACGAGGTCCCAGCCGATATGGCAACCGAGCACATGGCCGAATTCCTCCAGGCTGTGCAGAGCCGCAAACAACCTCTCTGCACTACCGAAGAGGGATATTATTCTACCACTACCGTAAAATTAGCTATGATTGCCTACGATGTAGAGAGCAAGATTACCTGGGATCAGGAATCTCAGACAATAACCGGCAATCCCAGAGCCGCTAAACTGCTTAAGCGAGAATATCGTCAGCCCTGGAAGCATCCATATAATGGCTAAGCGAGACTTTGGCTTTCACCTGGAACCGGGCGGCAAAGCCGTTGTAATACAGGAATTTACGGAGGCCATGCGAAAAAGTTTCTTCTGCTTATTACAAATATTTTTAAGTTGGAACCCATCAAATACGAGAAGCACAAGATTACCGGGATGTTATTTCGGGCCTTAAGTTTTACAGATTTTTTTTGCATAACGTGAACTTTTTACAGGGATTAGTCGTAAAAGAATTACATATTTTGAAT
>CAYTNN010000256.1:0-5775 GCA_964439135.1 uncultured Pirellulales bacterium | reverse complement strand
AGTCAAGAAAATATAGGACTATTCAGCATGGATTCCCGCCTTCGCGGGAATGACAGAATGGTGCAAGAAGTAAATGCGAAGTCTGGATTCCGGCCCATTCGGCTTCGCTCAGGGCAGGCTCTTCGGGGGGTACTTGTTTAGCTGGAGAATTGCATTTGCGACCATCCCCAAAGCCTGCGGCTTTGACGCTGCCACCCGTCGAATAATCCTTTAGCGTTTGCCATCCCTGCGAAGTACGTGTTTAGCCAGACTCTGGCATTCGCAACCATACCCATCCCGATATACGACAATCGGGATTAGGTTGCCACCCAATAGATTTAGTGGAAAATGGGTGGCAGCCAACCCAACATCTTTTTGCTTTACATGCTCGTAGTCCTTTTGATTAGTCAAAAGGACTACGAGCTTTGTGACAATCGGAAGGATTGGGAGGGGGAATTTGGGTCAGTTGGTACAGCATTTTAGAAACCTCACTACTATCAGAAACCTTACTACTTATGAATAATCACAATTGGAATAAGTGACGTTTTGATAAGAACATAAAGCAACATGGATGCCCACCTTCGCGCCTGTTAAAAAGTCCAATAGTGACGGTTGAGATTGCCGCGTGATTCTCCGAATCACTCTCAATGACTTGAAAACGCACCCTTTGTCATTGCGAGGAGCATAGCGACGAAGCAATCTCACATTTTTCAACAGGCCCCTTCGCGGGAATGACATTGTGGTGCAAGAAGTAATCCGAAGCATAGATGCCGGCCTTCGGGGCTGTTGGAAAGTCCAATAGTGACGGTTGAGATTGCCACAGTCGCTCGCCCCAAAGGGGCAAGCTCCTTCACAATGACATTGGTGGGCTATTTTCTTTTATATGCATCCTGAGAATCAGGTCGGGTGCTCGCAATGACAAAGAACACAATCCTTTGCAAAAGAGAAGCTTATGTAGTGCCAGAGAAATTAGCCACACTCAATATATATGTGGGCAGATGTGGGATTTCCTATTTGGTTACTCAAACCGGTTGTTTTTGAGCCAAGCTTCGGTGTAAGTGCTTCTTTGATAAAGCCTGTCATTCCTGTGAAACTTGTACCCGCGAAAGCGGGTAACAGGAATCCAAATCCATGATAGTAACCTGGATTCCCGCTTGCGCGGGAATGACATAGGGGTCGGTCAGTTTGAGTTGGTTAGGTCTTTTTAAGCTCTGACTAAAAGCTTGCTTAAAAGGTTTGTGAAAGAGTCCGGCGGGCGTTTTATAAAGATTCTGGATCGTGGATTTTTTTGATTTGTTTCATTACTTCTTCTGTTGGTCTGCCGTCGGTGGAGATGGTTGGAGTCAGTATGAAAATGGTCTCGACGGCACGGCTTTCGGTATCCTCGCTGGAGAACAGAAAGCCGAGAATCGGGATATCTTTCAGAATCGGAATGCCGCGGATTACGGCAAATTCCTCGTTCTTTCTGATTCCGCCAATTACAAGGCTTTCGCCCTGCCGGATGCGGTTTTCTTTATTCTGGATTTCCTTTTTGGTTATGATTGGTACCTGCTTTACGCCCTCGGGTGTGTTCTTAGAACCGAGTAATATGTCAGTTTCAAGACCGATGTAGCCGTCACCGAAGACGTGTGCCGTAATTTTGAGCGAGTCAACGACATTTTCGTATTCAGTCCTTGTCTCCAAAAAATCCGAATTCGTGGAGCGCATTGTTGTTCTGTCCAGCGGAACCTTTTGCGATGATGAGACTGTAGCAGTTCCGCCGTTAACCACTTCAAGCGTTGGATTCATGAGAATTTTCAAATAGCCCCTCGATTCGAGCAGGTCGATTAACAGCGTGAATGAATGGCCTGCTTCGGCAGTGCTCAAATACCCTATGTTGAGGCCCATTCGAGATCGTGCTACTTCTCTCAGAGAAGCCCCGGGAAACGCGGGAAGATATTCGTCGTCCATTACTAATTGCCGAACATCAGCTCCGAAAGCTGTGCCGGCGGGATTCATCACAACCTTCTCGCCGAATAAGTTATCAATTGCTAAAGTAGTTTCCCGGTCGAATGTCATATCCGCATAAACTTCCGAGACCAGACATTCTATCTTGACCTGAATCGGGGGGACATCCACAAATTCCAGGGTTTGAAGTACCGCCTCGGCGTCCTCTTTGAGCGGACATCTGACGATCAACTGATTTGTCAAAGGATTGCTGCTGACGGTATAGTCTGATACTTGAGTCGATTTGCCTTTTTCGTCAAAAAGTTTCGTCGCAAACTGCTCGTGAATTATCTTTTTTAAGTCATCGGAGGTGTGATAGAGACAATAATAAAATAACTTGAACTCCTCTGTCCCGCCGACCGTTTGCTTTACGATTTTAGGTGGGGTTTTGTAGATTTCCGGCACAGCGACATTCGGATCGGGGGTTACATCGATCTTTAGGTCGCGGAGAGTCTGCTCTGCCTCATGTTCGGTATTCGTTTGGGCAGAGATACTGCTCCACCCGACAATCCATAGCACAACGATTACAGCCAAAGCTACGATTGGCCTTTGACCGTAGCGAATTTGTTGCTTTCTATTGCTCATAATCCTGCGACTATCGTTATTTTCCCGTCTCCAACAAATATCACATTAAACCTGTGCCATTTGTGACATATGAATAGAATCGGCAATTATCTCTTATATAATTATTTTTTTGTTTTGTCAAGCCTGCAGGGGATTAAGATTTATTTTTTGCTTGTTTGGCGTTCCTTCGCAATGGCATAAAGCTTCCGCTTCAAATCATATTTTTAACTACCCTCTTACTACCCTAAGAAGCCTGAATAGCTGCTTTTTAATGGTTAAAAGGCAAATATAGAAGAAAAGATGCCTTCATGTCCTTTCTGCATTATTTATTGAATATTTGATTGCGGCAGGGGTAATATGTCAAGAAAAAAGTCCATTGATAAAAATTATTTTTATGTATGTACCGAGGGCGAAGTATAGAAAACAGGTTTTGTTTCTTGATGTCCCGGCATCAAAGCTGGGCGGCAAAAGTTCGTGATTATTTTACCCTTGATTAGTATCTCATCATTATATTTGCGCCAATGACATCGGCATTGGATGTTTGCTGATATTCAATATTAGCAAAGAAGTTCTTGGCAATTTCTATTTGGGCGCCGATGTAACCGCCGTAGGTGGGGCCCTCATTGAATTCCCATGAGTATTCGCCGGTATCGAAGTACAGATCCGTAATTCGAGTAAATGTATAATCAAAATCGCCGCTAATAAAATGGAGGAATGGGCCGCCATATAGCGATAACCAGCCGGTCCGCATGTATTTTGCGCCGATTGCAATTTGCATTTCTGTAGAACTTATTTCAACGAACTGAGGCTGAGTAATGGTCCTGGCTGATGAATCGATTTCTCCGTCCAGTTCAGTCAGATTGATCTGAAATATTCCGCCGATCTTCCAATCAAAGCCTTCGTAGAAGGTCGCTTTTGCTCCGGCACTAATAGCAAAGTTGTATTTATTATCAAATTCTTCACTCTCTTCCCATAGCGAGTCTCCGAACGTGGCATTTGCTGCGCCCATCCGTAAAAATACCTCATAATTCTCAGCAACGCCATATCCAACGTTGGCATAGAGCGTATTAACTTTAAAATCTTCAATTGTTAAAGATTCTACGATTCCTTGACCATAAAGCTCGCCATTCCGATAAATTGTCGCATTACCTTCAATCAGTTCCAGATCCATCGTACTGGAGGAATAATCAATCCCTCCCCTGAACATACCTTTTTCCAGCTCGGTAACCGGTGGCCCCATCAGGTCCAGAGCAAACACATTTGAACCGCCTAGTCCGATTATCATAAGCGTAAGACCTAACAGCCAAATCTTTCTCACATTTTCAGTCTTTGCAGGAATTTTTCCACTATTCATGATAAATCTCCACCCATATTTAATCTTTCGGCGCAATAGCCCGCCCCGATTGTCAATTGTGAATTCCCTTTCTCTTTTAGTGCCTCCGTTGCTTCCATTAGTATTGTAGCAATTCTGAATACAGAAATCAAGGACAAAGGCCGTAGTCCTATAAATTCTGACTATTTTATCTAATAATCCAATTTTTTGATCCCTGTGATTTAGGGTCCGATCATATTTAAACATAAGCAATGTACCTGCTCAAGAAGCTTGTTTTTAAGATGATTTCGACCAAAATCGATGGTAGCTGAAAACAAAAATAAGAAAGTTGGAAAATTTTTTTATTCCCGTTCTAACAAGCACTTACGGCAAAAATCACGTCTACAATTTTGTAGATTTTCGCATCAAACGCGCAGGTTGCTCCAATTATAGGGGCGCGTCTTTCGCTCCCGGCCGAAAGATGCAAGTAAAAAGGTAAAAGGAAAAAGGCAAAACTACAATGCAAAATCCAAAAATTCTATCTTGAACATTTGAAATTCGAATTTCGGTATTGTTTCGGATTTCGAGCTTAGGATTTCGGATTTCTCCTGATCCTTCAGGAGCGGGGGGGCGGGCTCATCAGGGTCGTTCTGTCATTTACAATTCCTAACCGGCTGGAGTATTTTCTGGCTGGGCCAGTGCTTTTATACCGCTGGCTGCGCTACGGCTACGCCTTCAGGAGAATCCCCCTGACGAAAGGCAAATACGCCATCGTCGATCCGGACGACTATTATCGGCTGAGCGAATACAAATGGTACGTCTCCGGCCGGTCTAATTATAAATTATACGCCGTCTGTGAAAAACCGAACCGAAACGGCAAAAGGCCAAAATTGATTTCCATGCACCGAGAAGTGGCGAATACTCCCGATCACCTGGTGTGTGACCATATCAACGGCAGGACTCTCGATAACAGAAAGGCGAACTTAAGATCGGCAACTCGCCTACAGAACAGTTGGAACTTAAGCAAATCTTCGAGGCTGGGACACTCCAAATACAAGGGTATTACGTTTTACAAGAGCCGGCAAAACTGGGGCGCACAGATATGTGTTAAAGGCCGGCGGATTTTTCTCGGTAAATTCGAAGAAGAAATCCAAGCCGCGAAAGCATATGATAAAGCCGCAAAATAATACTTTGGAGAATTTGCCAAACTTAACTTTAAAAAATAGTCCCGGCGGAGCCGGCTTCAATTAGCGAGATACGACATACGAGCGACGAGCAACGAATACGCTTCGGACAATTCGCAAAACTCAATTTCCCCCCGATTTCCAATAAATATGTATGGTGGTTCCAGATATAAGATATACCCGGATATATAGTTTATCAGCGTTAATCCGCGTCTCATTGGTTCTTTAGCTCAGCTTCTATTTAGCTCAGCTTCTAAAAGCTTTTTATTAAAAACATAAATTGCAATCTCTTGCTCAGAGGTTTCTTCACCTTCAAAAACAACAGTAATTAAATGCACGCCAATATCATCCAATTTAGGTCTCCATTTAATATAATCCTGGCCATCTCTTTTTATTAATTTCATACCTGAAGGATGAGGTTTTTTTAAGAAAACGCGGGAATTCCTCGGAGGGTCAATCTCTATCATATATATGTCTTCAGATGATTTTCTATGAGAAAGGTTTCGAATTTCCAGGAGAACCTTTCCTTCTTCATTAACTTCGACTTGCATAGCAAATAATTCCCGTGCTCTTTCTTTTGCACTCATAAGGCAAGGCAAAAGAATGCTTAATAATAAGACGATAATGGACATCACTATCAAGAGTTCAAGAAGAGTAAAAGCTTTTCGTTGCACTTTTTTTCCCTTTTTCTTTTTAATAGGGACGGACCCAATCCTGTTCGGCACAAGGATTGCTGTGTGATTTATGGGG
>CAYTNN010000255.1:0-5786 GCA_964439135.1 uncultured Pirellulales bacterium | reverse complement strand
AGACTTTTTAATGTCTCCCCCAGCAAAACCTTCAAAGTCGATCACAAATCCCCTCTTTTGCTTTAAAAACAACCGGGGCCTATGCCAAACAGTTAGCATAGACCCCGAAATGATACTAATTGCAAACCCGCCATATCGCATCTTATGGCTGAGCTTCCTATTCCGGACGTGTACGATAAAGCCGGATATCGTCGAAATACATTTTGCCGGAACCGCCGGGCACTGTCATATTGCCCTGGGTTCCAAGGCCGATCGCGATACTGTCCACATCTGTCAGGACGATGCCCTGGTCGGCGAATGCCTGCAGGGGGATAACCCACTCCGTCCAGGCATCAATCGTTGCCGCAGCCGGATCATCGTGGACCACCACCGCAGGCGTGCCTGTGATGTTGGATATAGCTACATACATCGGCTCCTCGGCGTTGCTGGCGATACCGATATCCTGGTGTGCCCACTGGGGACCAACCGTGCCGGTAGTCGTGACATTGGAGAATACCGCCTGGCATGTCAAAGCAGCATCATGGCTTGTCACTGCAAGGCCGATATAGACATTCGAGCTCATTGAGATATTGTCCGGCGTTCCCTGCATCTGCCAGGTAGAGCCGTTAGCCGAATGGTAAGTTGAAAAGTTGCCGGATAAGTCACGCTCTATCTTCACCCAGTACGGCGCGGAGATTCCTGCTGTCGTATCGCCGGCGCTCGTATCGCCGGTTACGTTGCGTCGCTGGAAGGATACTCCTGAAGCGGGCGTTACTGCCATCATCGCATGTACGGAGTCCGCATCAAGCGTTTCGCGAATCATCACGCCGGCCTTTGCCCAGGCGTTTGTGTTCTCCACGCTTTCGACTCTCGCGACAATCGAGCCGGCGCCGGTGAGCGTCCTGTAAGCAAAGTGGAACTCATCGTGGTAACCTGTTCCGATTCCGCTAACGTCCCAGATATCGGTGCCCGAGCCGATCATCGTGTAGGTGCCGACCGGGGCTTCGACAAAGCTGCCGACCGATCCCGGGTGACCTCTGAACCACAGCGACAATTCCGTAACGTCATCCTTAGTCCAGTTGCGCAGCTCTGTCAACGTGATTTCTACTTCCGAATACTTCGAATAGCCCTGCTTGTTGTTGTCGTAGACAACCGGCATTGACTGACGGCCGCCGTTGACGATACTTTCCTCGGTATAAGAAGAGGAGGTTTCGTCGCCGACAGCGGCACCTGTGCCATTACCGGCGAAGTAATTCTCAGTACCAAGCGCGCCATAGCCAAGGCCGTCATGCCAGGCATACCATATCTGGTTCTCGCCGGCATCGTAGCTTTCAAAGTCGTCCACGAGAATATAGTCGGCTACCGTAAATCTCCAGATTCTGCCTTTGCTGATCGAGCCGTCGGTATTGTACTCGTCGATTCGCCAGTAGTACGGCCCGCCGCCCCATTCGATACCTTCGGGGGGAGCATAGCTCGTACCGCTCTGGCGGCCTCGATATATGTCTGTCGTATCGGACTCATCGGCGTTGGCGACAGCGTCCATATCGGTGCCGAAATACACATCGTGCTGCGAAACGCTATCTCCCGGTGACCAGCTAAGGGGCATAGCCTCGTCAACACCCGGCGTTGCTCCGTTGGCCGGACTCGGACTCCAGGCAACGAACAGGTCGCCACGCATAATCTTCTGAATCTCATCCTGTGTCAGCGTCCTGTTGTAAATGCGCACATCATCGATGGTGCCGTTGAAATATTCATCGTTGTTCCAGCCCATCGCACCTATTGAAATCATCCTGGTGGTGTTATAATTATCGTCATTTGTGTTTGTGTCTGAATTCCTTAATTCACCATCCAGATATATTTTATGGCCGGCTGAGTCTTTAGTCCCGGCAACCATGTGCCAATCACCCGAAGACCAAACGGTTTTACCCATACCCAATGAGTTGAAACCGGGTGCGGTATCATAGTAGTGTAATGCAAGGTCTCCATCTACGCCGACAGCGTCCTCTACGCCGAAAACAAGGTCGCTTCTCGAACCGATACACAGCAGATACTGGGCATCACTATCGCCGTTTATGTCCTCGCCGACCCTGAACCAGGCGGAGTAAGTGTAATTATCGGGTATATACAATTCAGCCGGGGTACCCAGATTAACGTAATCATTACTGCCGTCGAATTGCAGCGCACCTCCGTCGTTACCTTCGGCCCATATCGGGCCGTTCGCCAGCGTTCCGTGGTTGTCGTGGCCGGACCAGTCGAGCACAATATCACCCATGCCCTCGTCAAGCTTCCACCAGCCGACAAGATTGGGATCGCTAATGGGTATTTCGGGCCGGGTGCTGAAGCTCCAGACATCGCCTGTATGCGTGACGGCGCCATCGAACTGATCGACACGCCAGTAGTAAGTCTTATCTAATTCAAGTGGATCTGTCGTATAATATGCAGTTCCCTGCTGCGAGCCTCCGGTGGCATTCGCTACGGTATCGAAGTCGTCGCCGAAGTAGATGATATGTAATTTCGTGCCGAAACCCGCCGTCCAGCTCAAAGTCGTTGCATCGGCGGCTAAAAATCCGCTGCCGTCCCCGGGAACAGGATCATACGCCTTTTTGGGCGGAACCGTAAAGCTCCAGACGGGGCCTTTCCACGGACTGTTCGGGTCGGCATCATTGACTTCATCGATTCGCCAGTAGTAGGTTGTTCCGGGAACCAGGCCATCAGGATAAGAAAAACCGGTAAAGCCCGCGACGAAGTACGTCAAGTCCAAGGCCTGGTTGCCCCGGAATGTGTCGCCGATGCCGTCGTTTACATCGTCAAAATTATCGCCCATATATACATCATGTGAAACCGCAAAATCTCCCGCCTTCCAGCCAAGGGTTACCCACGTATCGGCATAAAGGGTACCATCCTCCGGAGTGGGCCCAAGGGCGTATGGATATCCCTTGCTGCCTTCCATGGCAACCAGAATCTCGGGATCCGTCAGCACTTGATTGTAAACGCGTACTTCATCAAGCATGCCATCGAAGAATTCAAGTGCCCCGGTTCCTCCAAAACCCACCGCGTATAATCCGGTCGCCGGATTAGCGGGGCCGTTACCGCTGATTGTATCTACGAGAGTGCCGTTGAGATAAATCTGTACTTCAGTTCCGGCCTCATTAAACGTGGCAGCTATGTGTGCCCATTCTCCGACCGGAACTCCCACCGAACTTGTGTAATCCAGTATGCCCAGCGTTGTGAATTTAATCACGTCACTCGAATCAATACCGAACTTCCAACCATTATTGTCATCTCCTGCCGTGGTACCAACAGGATTCCGGCCGGCACCAAAAACGATATCATACGTACCGGTACTGGCACGGTTAATCCATCCGACAACGGTAAAACCACTGTTCAAAGTGGTAAAGTAATCGCCGGCGCCTAATCCAATATCAACATAATCGTCAGTTCCGTCAAAATCCAGCGCTTGGCCGTACATACCGGCCACCCACTGCGGATCGCCTTCAAGGGTACCGTCGTGGCCATTGCCGCTCGAATCGTAGGCAATGGTTCCCGAGCCATCATCAAGCCTCCAGTACCCTACCAGGTCAGCAGAGGCATTGCCTGCTGTGCCCAGCACAACAATAAAAGTTAATAAGCAAATTAATTTCCTGCACATGATAATCCTCCTGTCAAAAAGTTAAGATTAAACGGTTGATAATGATTGCTGCCTTTATCACACTAAATCTCTGCCCAGGATATTTTGTTTCGATTTGTCGCTACCTCCTTCCTTGTAGGGGCGGTTCGCGAACCGCCCTTACTACTGTATTGTCGTGAAGCAGAAATCTCTTAGATACGTGCCGACAAAAGTACACGTTTCAACAATATTAGCTTATACCACATTACCCGGCTTCGCGTCAAGAAAAATTTCGGGCCGGGATTATGCGAATTACCGATGCGGGAGCGTAAAAACAATCTTTTTTGAAGCTTTTTTCATTTTATAGAGTTGATCTACAAATAAGGATAATTTTTGCCTGGTGAAGCGTGCACACATGACAGTTAGGCATGAGTGCCTGAAGCCAGAGCCCTTTTTGAAGCTTTTGGAACGATCTCTTTTCTGAAAATTTAGCCTTGCCCGGCAAAGTTATCAATTGTAAAGATTTGGGTTTTTATTCGGAGCAGTCACCCTTTTCTGTGTACTGTCCTAAGCCATTAATAGGTAGCTATGGGGCTGTTGAAAAACGTGAGATTGCTTCGTCGCTGCGCTCCTCGCAATGACAAGAATTGTATCTCCGTGTCATTGCGGGCCTGGCCCCAAGGAGCCGATTCGAAGAATCGCGCGGCAATCTCAACCTTCACAGTGGGACTTTGTCAACAGCCCCTTCGTCCTAATTAATTCACTTGCATCCAAATATTGGCATTTCCAAACCTCATCTGACGGTAGAAATATCAGAATCGCATCATAATATTAACGCCAACTTCGAAGGTCTCGTTTTTAGGTTCATAACCAGCGACATCATCTTCAATTATCTTAACTTCCGAATCGTCAATTACCCAAAGCCTGACAAACGGTTCGAATGCCATGTTTCCACGTCTTATAAATTTCATTGAGGCGCGCAAGCCCCATCCTTTGTTCTGTTTGTTTTCTACATCGGAGAAACCTAAACCAGCATCACTGAGATGTGATTTTTGCAATCCTTTCAGTAAACAGTCGAACTCGAATGTTAAACCGGTAGTCCAGCCATCCGCGTTTTCCAGACCCGTCCCGGTTATCCCTATTGGAATATAATAATAATTTGATTCTCTCTCATAACCGCCGTAGAATTTTGACAAGTCGTCATTGAGGTACCTGTAACCAAAACCGGTGTACAAAATGCCTTCGCCGGTCTTGCCCATAGAACTAAATCCGATCAGAGGTCTCAATTCCATTGTGCGGTCGTCAATATCGGAGATTGTCAGGGGCTCACCTCCCTGCGTCTGCCCATCATAGTCCACTGTGCCCACAGCGAACCGACCTTCGGCACGAAGCATCAGGCCTTTGCCATCTAACGAATCTTGCTCACCGGATCCAGAGACCCATTCACGAAAGGTATATACGCCGGTTACTCCGTAGAATATACCGTCCTCTTCCATAATGGTCTCATCCTGGTCGAAATCTTGGCCAAAGATTACAAGCGGCCTCTTTTCCTGGTAATTGAAGTAATACACTTCAGGGCCCACTTCGAAAGAATGCCGCTTTGGAGACTGTCCGATCTCTTTCGCATCGGACGGTGTTGAAGTGGTGGTAATATCATTCTTTACACTCGTACAGCCTACGACAACAAGCAAGACAATGGTGAGAGCCAACAATGTAATTCTCATAAACTTTCTCCTACTTTTCGAGGTAACCGTTAACGGGTACTCTTATAGTATCGGGTAACGCACCCAATATCAAATACCAACTCGCATAAATTCGTGCTGCCAAACCAGCAATCTAAATAATAAATCCGTCGCGCTTCGCGGCCGGATTTACGCGTCGCTTCAATATCGAAGATCCGGCCTTTCCTGGACGGAATCAATAATCAATCGTTACGCCTGTCTCTTGGCCCGCACATACGAAACGATCAAATACAGTCCAGCATGATTTTATTCTCTAAGAATCTAAATAGTCAATAGTCAATAGAAAATAATCATTAATCAATCGTTACGCCAATCCTGTATGGGGCAGGCGGACACCTTGAATTCACCCCCGTAAAATGGGGTCCGTCCCAATCCTGTTCGGCCCGGGATTTGCTGTCCTACTTGACCGGCTTACATGGTTTACAATATTTCTCCAATGTCTGTTTACTTTGGCCATA
>CAYTNN010000254.1:0-5787 GCA_964439135.1 uncultured Pirellulales bacterium | reverse complement strand
AGAGAAAAAAGGCGACTTGAAAAAACAAAGCCAATATGCCCCGGAACTAATGGGCGTAAAACCTTTTGGAAAAGGAGATTATGACAACATGCCGGCCGGCGAAATCGAAAAAAACAAAGCCAAACAAAGCCAATTTCCCGCTCCTGAGCCGGCCGAAAGGATGGGGAAAATAGACAAAACGCTCGCAGCGGCTAATTCATTGACCGGATGAAGCGTAGAATTGGTTCGGACTTAAGCGCGGCAATCAAGAAATCGTGCCGTCGAGCTGTCGTTGATAGATGTTTTTATAACGACCATGCGGGGGGTATAGGTGGAGGTGCCGATATCGCTGATTTTGGGGTGTTGTATATTTTCACTGAAATTCTGGCGCGGCTGATCACCGCCAGCGTCAAGAGGAACGGATTTGATAATTTTACAGGAAATTCTCTTTCTCATTTCATCACCCCAACGATAACTATTGTAGCAAAATCGCGAGGCCAAATCAAGGAAAATCTCGCCGGCCGGAACGGGTGACGGGAGTAGTATTTTGCTCGGGGTGATAATATTCGTGATGGAGCGATTTTATGGGACGAGAGGCGAATTTATTATGGATAAACATCGACTCTATGGTATAAAATATTTTGCTTAAGTACGGTAAGGAATATGCTAATGCAGATTATCGCCAAGTGCCCGGAATGTTGCAGAACCTGGCTGCTCGACAGCAGCGTCGCGGACCGGAGAATTCGTTGCCGGAAGTGCGGCAGACTTTTCAAGGTGCCGAAGCCGGATGAAGTGCCGAAGGCGGCCGAAGTGATAGAGCGGGCGAAGGGCACTATTTACGTGGACGAAGCCGGCAAGACCTACGGCTGATTATCCGGTTTGGGATTGGGCGAACTTTTGGGTTGCTCGATACCAAGGGCGGTCTCGATCCTTGCGATTCTTGCCGAGAATTCCGCCAATCGGCCGTCGATGGAATCCAGGGTTGTGACAACATATTTGAGGTCCGTGCCGACCATGGATTGATTCTGCTGCGTCAGGTCCATGTAGCGTTCCATCAAACGCTCGTAAGAGTCCATTACGCGGGCGAGATCGGTTTTGTATTCGGGTATGGTCAGGTGGGGCTGGATCTCGTAAGTTTTCTGGCTGCCCTGAATGGACGCCGAGAGCCAGACCAAAACTGAGCAGGCAATGATGACTACTAAGATTGCTAATGTGTTTCT
The DNA here is from genome assembly GCA_964439135.1 of uncultured Pirellulales bacterium. Taxonomy (GTDB): domain Bacteria; phylum Planctomycetota; class Phycisphaerae; order Sedimentisphaerales; family Anaerobacaceae; genus JAFGPJ01. The sequence continues at coordinate 4,588 of CAYTNN010000254.1, read as the reverse complement.
GTTTGTTTTCATACGATTATCTCCAATTGACTATGTTAAGTTTATCGGCAGAAAGGAGGCCGAGTATCAGAGGTTGAGGAAAAACTTCCTTCGACGGCGGCAGGAAATTCGCAATCGGGCAGGTTTGGCGGATTAAATATGGTTCCGATAAGTTGCTATGGGAAAGCGTGCTTTGATGACTGCTTTGCGGAATCGACGCTACAGGTCCAACGTTTCGAGGATTTCTTTCAAGGACAGTTCCGCATAGCAGATAACGGTGTCGGCCGCTCCGCAGTATATTCTGATGTTGTCACCTTCGCACAGCAGCCCGCAACTGAAGACGACGTTTCCGAAGAAGCCGTCACATTCGTAGCCGGCCTGCGGTTCGAGGATTGGTTTGCTGGCTCTTGCGATGATTTTCCACGGCTCGGAACCGTCCAGCAGGACCGCCCCGAGACAGTAGCGATTGTTTCGGTTGACCCCATGGTATATTTCGAGCCAGCCGCGGTCGGTTTTGAAAGGTACGGCGCCGGCGCCGATTTTCGCTTCGTCCCAGTGACCCGGGCGAGGACCCATCAGGCAGCGGTGGTTTCCCCAGCAGTGCAGGTCGGGCGATTCGGCGATCCAGATTTCCTGCTTGTTGAAGAGGGGGGAGACGGGCCTGTGCAGGGCGTAAAATTTGCCCTCGACTTTTCCGGGAAAAAGCACGGCGTCCTTGTTTTCCGGGCAGAAGATGACGCCGTGACGCTGGAAAGAGATGAAATCCTTCGTGGATATCAGGCAGGTTGTCACTCCAAGGGGAGAGACGGCGACGTAACTGATATAGTATACGCCGTCGATCAGGCTTATTCGCGGGTCTTCGAGGCCGAATGTTTCATAATTATTCGCCGGGAAGATCGAGGGGGCGTCGTCAATCTCGAAATCGATGCCGTCTTTGCTGCGGGCCAGCCTGAGATGCGAAATAGAAGTCAGATAAGTCTGGGCCGGCTTGATTATCAGTCTGGGATCGGAAAAGTCGATCTCCGGATCATCTTTCGAAAATTCTATAGTGACAGGCTGCTCTTGGGCGACGTCGTAAACGGCAGCTTGTACGACATCCGGGTTCGTGTTAATCGGCCTTTCCGCCACTCGAAGAAGCAGAATGATCTTGTCTTCGAAGCGAGTGACGCCGGCATTAAAAACGCCGATGACTTCAAAGTCGTCCCCGGAAGGTTTCACATCTTCCGGCTTAATTACAGGATTATGCGGTGAACGGAACACATTCATATTACAGTTCCTTAAATTTTCGATCCGAAAGTAAAAAAAACAGGCGACAGTACGACACAAATTATTCGACAAGAATAGCGGCTCGCACCGTTAAATGCAAGCCCTGCCGGCATAAAACATCCAATCCGGCTAATAGTGAACCTTGTAATAACTACGCTGTTTATGTTATAATGAAGAAGCTTATTTGTGCGAATTTGCTTTTTATAGGCTTAAAAGTTAAATCTGTACTCATTGGTCTAAAACACAGGAGGCAGGATAAAGGCAATGATCAAACGCATGAGAATCCCGTTGCTTATCCCGATATTGGCTGTGTCTGTTATCTGCTTTGCTCAAACCGAACAGGCCGACCAGGCAGGTATCCCGCTGTTAATTAACGAGCTGATGGCCTCCAACAGCGGTTGTATTCAGGATCCACAGCGTCAGTACGATGACTGGATCGAAATCCATAACTACGGCCTCGATGCGATTGATATCGGCGGCATGTACCTGACGGACAATCTGTCCGATACGACCAAGTGGCGGATACCGGCTTATAATACTGCCGTAACGATCATCCCGGCAGGAGGTTATCTTTTGATATGGGCGGACAATGATACAACCGACGCCGGGCTGCACGCGAATTTCAAACTCAGTGCCGACGGCGAAGAAATCGGCCTTTTCGACAGCGACGGAATTACTCTGATCGACAGCATTACTTTTGACAACCAGGCTACCGATATTTCCTATGGCCGCTACCCCGATGCCGGTGACTACTGGCAGAGTTTCGATTCACCAAGCCCGGGAGCCCAAAATATTAGTGCGTATTTAGGCGAGGTTACCGAAGTTGAATTCAGCCACAACCGTGGTTTTTATGAGTCACTTTTCTATGTAACAATCGCTACCGAGACCGATGGGGCTATTATCTATTATACTCTCGACGGTTCCGAGCCGTATGATACCGAAAGTGGCGGCCGGTCCCCGAACGGCATCATATATACCGACCCGGTCCCCATTAATCAGACCACATCTTTACGAGCGATAGCGGTCAAGCCGGGCTGGATGCCGAGCAAAATAAATACTCAGACGTTTATTTTTCTTGATGATGTTCTCCAGCAGCCGCGGAGTCCTTCGGGGTTTCCCACGAGTTGGGGCGGCACTTCCGCCGACTATGAGATGGATCCGGATATCGTTCAGGATTCGCGTTATAACGGCATGATGAAAGATGCTCTTTTGTCTATTCCCACGATGTCTCTCGTAATGAACAAGGATGATTTGTTCGATTCTCGGGAAGGTATCTATGCAAATCCGGAAGGTCATGGTGTATCATGGGAAAGACCCGGTTCGATGGAGTTGATCTATACGGACGGTACAGACGGGATACAGGTAAACTGCGGGATTCGTATTCAGGGCGGTGCATTCCGGAGTTGGGGCCTGACGAAGAAGAAATCATTCCGGCTGCTGTTTAAGGGTATTTATGGGCCGACTAAGTTGAGATATCCCTTGTTCGGTGAAGATGCAGTTGAGCAGTTCGATACGGTCGTACTGCGTGCGGGCGCTAACGACGGATACGCGTGGAATTCTGCGAGATACACCGAGCAGTACACACGCGATGAATTCGGGCGCAGCCTGCAGCAAGCCACCGGAAACGCGGGTGCGCATGGGATTTTTGTTCACCTGTATGTAAATGGTATTTACTGGGGGCTCTACAATCCGTGTGAGCGGCCGGATGCGGCATTTTCCGCCAGCTATTACGGAGGCGATAAGGAAGACTGGGATGCGATTCACGACCTGTCGGCCAGCAATGGCGATACGTCTGCCTGGAACCAGATGATTTCAAAATGCCGGAGGGCGGCGAACTCCGATGAAGTGTTCTGGGAGCTTCAGGGCAATAATCCCGACGGCACCCCGAACCCCGCATATCCGAATCTGCTGGATGTCACGAACTATATTGACTACCTTATTGTCAACCTCTGGGGTGGCAATTGGGACTGGCCCTGGAAGAACTGGTGGGCCGGTCGAGATCGAACAATCGACAGTACCGGCTTCAAGTTTTACTGCTGGGATTACGAGAACACCATGGGCAACAATCTGGGCCGCTCACCGCTCAATAAGAACGCCCTGCAGAACAATTTCTCCTCTGCGGGAGTGCCGCATGAGAATTTGAGCGGGAATGCTGAGTACAGGATGCTATTTGCCGACCGGGTGCATAAATTCTTTTTCAATGGAGCAATACTAACACCCGAATCCCTTATACGGCGTTATACCGATATGGCCGCCACGGTGGAAAAGGCTATCATTGCCGAGTCGGCACGCTGGGGGGATCAACATCACTCTACCCCATTGACGCTTGAGGACTGGTACGACCACGGCTCGAACTACAACGATGGACGTGCCGGGCGGGACTGGATTCTGAATTACTACATCCCTCAACGCTCTGATATTGTCATGCGGCAGTTCCGTAATGCAGGCCTTTATCCTGACGTTGATGCTCCGGTCTTCGTTATTAACGGTGCCTATGAGCACGGCGGCCAAATTTCGGAGGATGATTTGCTCTCGATGATTGCCCCGGACGGCACGATATGGTATACGCTGGACGGCTCCGATCCTCGCGTGCAGGACACAACACCGCAGGCGACCGTTTTAGTGCCTGAGAACGCCGACAAGCGGGCGCTCGTTCCGACCGGCAATATTGGCGAAAACTGGAAAAGCAGCGGTGATTTCGATGATTCGGCATGGCTATCCTGCAACGGTAGCCCTGGTGGCGTCGGATTCGAGAGGACCTCGGGCTACCAGGACTTCATCACTCTTGATCTCATAGAGCAGATGTACGCCAGGAACGCCACGTGTTATGTCCGCATCCCGTTCTCAATCGATGCCGACTACACTTCTTTGATGCTGAACGTCAGGTACGATGACGGCTTTGCCGCTTACATTAACGGCGTCATAGTGGCCGGACGAAACTTCGACGGCAGGCCAAGCTGGGACTCCAGAGCCAGCGCCAGCCATTCCGATTCGGCGGCAATCCTGTTAGAGAGTATCGACATTTCTGAATTTCTCGACACTCTACAGCAGGGCGACAATTTATTGGCCATCCACGCCATGAATTCCTCCACCACAAGTTCCGACTTTCTTATCTCGGTAGAGCTTCTCGCAAGCGGAGGCGATTCCGACGACAGCGATCTGGGTGGTGTCATGGAATATACAGGCCCGATTACACTGCCTCACAGCGTTCAGGTTAAAGCAAGGGTATTGAGCGCCGATGAGTGGAGCGCGCTGAACGAAGCGGTCTACGCCGTAGGACCCGTAGCGGAGAATCTGCGCATTACCGAGATAATGTATCATCCACAGGACCCGAACGAAGAGT
>CAYTNN010000253.1:0-5858 GCA_964439135.1 uncultured Pirellulales bacterium | reverse complement strand
CTGCTGCGTGCAGTATGCCCTGACAACGGTATTAGGCGCGTAGTCAGATGACTACAACGAACTACGGTAAGTAGCATCAGCTACGACATATCCAAATGAAGCATTGCGTTTGTAGAGGTATGGTTTCAGGATGAAGTATGCTTTGGCTGGCAAGGAACGATAACCCATGTATGGGCAAAAACAGGCTTCCGTCCCAGAGCAGTCAGGCAGAAAAAATTGAGTGGCTTTATGCTGTTGGTGCTGTTTGTCCTGAGAGTGGAGAAAGTGCAGGACAAGAACCAATTCCAATTGGTATAAATCCTGTTGAGAACCTTTGGCATTACCTGCGAAGCCATTATTGGGCTAACAGAATTTACGCCGACTATGATGCCCTTCGCCTTGCCGCGGTTGATGCTTGGCAGAAAGCTGGTCTTGATAAGGAAATAGTCAAATCAGTTTGCTTTACCAAATATGCTCAGCGCATTTATTAATCAGAATAGGTCTTAAATGCATAGCTTCGGCGGCCGGCAGAATTGCAGAGCTACTCCGTACCTGCCGGAAGCCGAATCGGTTCTTATGACCTTCGCGAATCCCGCAATCTTACCGCCAAATTCGAGCAGGCCTGATGTCGGCGGTATTGACAATTCTACCTTCAACAGGTTGCCCTGCTTGAATATGCCGGTCGCGGTCTCAAAATACAAACCGCCGGGGCTTACATTTATCGTATGGCCGCCGTGAGATATGTGTGCGGTTGAGCCGACTTTCCGGCATGATATATTGTACTGTGCCCCCAATCGCCTGTGCCTGCGTTTTTCTGATCGATCCATCATACGCATCCTTGCATAATAGTGTTTATTCCCTGTCCTTATTAAGTTATGAAATAATAAATGCAAAACTCGTTCCAAAGCACAGAGCAACAAAACAGCCCATTTTAACTTTTGCAAGTACTTGCTAAGCAAGAGATTAAATGACTATATCTATCCGACATTGAAATATTTCGCAATTATATAAATCACAGCGTTGATAAATTCAAACATGAAAAGCTGAATTAATCGATGATTCTTGTATTTTATCGCCCAATAACCGTCTTCGGCTACTTATATTATAGAATCTTACGTTTCCTGTTAAACACATATCTTGTTCAGTCCGAAAAAGAGGACGGATGCGTTGTTTTTTTGCAACATCTATTATTGACAATATTTATGGCAGATCGTATTATCGCAGCTATGCCAGAGAATGCAGAACAAGAATCGAAGAGATCAGAAAACCAGGGCGATTCGCTGAAGGAACATCCCGCGGCCGACCGCTCAGGATTCGGGCTGCTTGGCGAGTCAATCCTTCAGTCATTGCCTATCGGCATTGTTGCTTTCGATCCGGATTTGAAGATTCTCCGGGCCAATGCTCAGGCAACAAAGCTTATCGACTTGTGTGACTACATCGACAACTCTCTGGCAAAAGGAACAGATGACAAAATATGGCAGGGCTGGACGCAGCAATTGACCTCGGCAATCTCAACGGGAAAGCCATGTAGGTTTGATGATATAAGCTATACAATGGACGGCAAAACAAAACTGCTTCGGATTGCCTGTATGCCTCTGGAGCCAACCGAATCGGCAAAAAGTCTCGGCGGAATCATCATCGTCGAAGATGTCACCGAGAGGGTCAATATAGAAAGAAGACTGGCAAATGCCGAAAGACTGGCTGCCGTCGGCAAGCATGCCTCTAAAGTGGCTCATGAATTGAATAATCCGCTGGATGGGATTCTGAGATATATCAATCTCGCGATGAGGATTGTCGAGCAGGAAAACCTGACAAAGCCGAAAGAGTATCTCACCCAATGCCGGGAGGGGTTGATGAGGATGGTTCAGATTGTCAGCGAGCTGCTGGAGTTCTCGCGCAGCACGTACACGCCCCTGGAATATGTCAAGGTCGAGCAGATTATTGAAGATGCCATTAAGACGATGGAATCGAGAGCGGAGGCGGCAAATATTTCGATCGTAAGAAATTACACCTTTGGTATGCCGCAGGTCAGGAGCGGCAATCTGTTTCAGGTTTTTTGTAATCTTGTGAAGAACGCTCTGGATGCGATGCCGAACGGGGGCGAGCTTCGAATTTCGACCAGACTGGCATCGGATGATACCATTATGGCCGAGCTTCGCGATACGGGAACGGGTTTTCCGCCGGAAAGCACGGAAACAATATTTGAGCCGTTCTTCACGACGAAAGAAGGCGGCAAAGGTACTGGATTGGGATTGGCTATTTGCAGGGACATTGTCGAGAGCTATCATGGTCGGATCACGGCCGAAAACGCTCCCGATGGCGGCAGCATTTTCAGCGTGTACCTGCCAGTGGCCGGCTAAAGCATCATTTGAATTTATAAAATCGGTTTGGGAGTTTTATGAGAAAGAAAAATATTCTTGTTATCGATGACGATAAAATCATCCTCGATTCGCTGTGCGAATTTCTGTCACTCGAAGGATTCCGGACCAGCGGTGCCGGGACGGTCAAGGACGCTCTGGCCAGGCTGGAAGAGGAGAGCTATTGTCTGGTCCTGACGGACGTTAACCTTCCGGATGGGGACGGCCTCGAATTACTGGGTATTATCAAGAGAAACTATCCCCAAACCGTGGTCGTCGTAATCACCGGTTATGGTACCATCGATAGTGCCGTTAAAGCCATTAAGAGCGGCGCTTACGATTACCTTACCAAACCGATCATTGACGACGAGTTGCGTCTGGCCGTTGAAAGAGCGATTACGCAACAGTCGCTTATCAGTGAAAATGAGAGCCTTCGATTCCAGCTCCAGCGAAAACATCGCCTTGAGAATATTATCAGTCACAACTACAAGATGGCGAAGATTTTCGACCTTGTCGAAGCCGTCGCCGACAGCAAGACCACGATCCTGATGGCCGGACCATCGGGCACAGGCAAGAGTATGCTGGCAAGGGCAATCCATCACAATTCGAGCCGGCGCGATCAGCCGTTCGTCGAGGTTAGTTGCGGAGCGCTGCCGGAGACGCTGCTTGAAAGCGAGCTGTTCGGCCATGTTCGAGGCTCGTTCACCGGTGCCGTGAATAATAAGGAAGGCAAATTCCTGGCCGCTGACGGCGGGACAATCTTTCTCGACGAAATAGCCAACGCCTCGCCCGCTCTTCAGGCCAAACTTTTGCGGGTCCTGGAGGACAGGCAGTTCGAGCCGGTCGGCAGCAACAAAACCAGAACCGTGGATACGCGCATTATCCTCGCTTCGAATCGGGACCTTCGTGAGGAAGTCCGGCAAGGCAGATTCCGTGAAGATTTGTATTACCGGGTCAATGTCGTCATGATAGAATTGCCGCCCTTGTTTGAGAGGGTCGGAGATGTTCGGCTTTTGGCGGAGCATTTTCTCCGGATGTACTCGGCCCAGCATAAAAGGGACAAGCTCGGCATTACCGATGAGGCGATGGAATATCTGGAGCGGTATCCGTGGCCCGGCAACGTTCGTGAACTGGAGAATGTTATCGAACGGGCGGCTTTGCTGAGCAAGAGCAAATTCATCGGCCCGGAGGATCTGCCGGACCCGATTAAGGCCGAGCAAGCCCGGCAGGCAACAGAGTACAAAACAATGAGTCTCAAAGAAGCATTGGCCGGGCCGGAGAAGGACATTATCAGGCAGGCGCTGCAAGCCAATCACTGGAACAGGCAGGCGACCGCCAGGGCACTTGATATAAACCGAACAACTCTCTTCAAGAAGATGAAGCATTACGGCCTCTATGACGAAGCGGAACGGTTGGGTCTGACCTGATAAATTGCCTGCAGGATAGACTCACGTCCCGGCATATATTTAAAAACCCCTGCTTTTTTGCGGAGGGAGGGGAGAAGGAAGAGAAAAGCAGGGGCAAAATGAAAAAGCTATTATAATTATAGCAGATTTCCCCAAAAGGTCAATAAAAAACGCCCTCAAACTCATTCGGAAAGCCCCCTTTTCATTGACATTATTCTTTCTAAATACCGAGAGGTTGATAAAAACAGTCTGGTTACATCATAATAATGATTTTATCTGCGACTCAGTGACAGTATATTTTGCCCGAACCTTATGTTCCTTAAATTTTAATGAAAGTTTTTTTGCGATACATCCACCATAGTATGAGCCAAACGACCGCGAATCCGGCCAGGGCGTAAATCAAGGGGTACCAGTTCCCGGCGTATTTTTCCAGTCCCTCGACGAAAACGCCGCCGATATTGCGGAAATTGATAAGGTGGGTGGCCATATAAACCGCGATTGCGTTGGTCCCGATAACCACAAAGCCGAAGGCCCATATCCTGAAGCCCAGCACGTCAATCACCAGGTAGAACAGCGCCAACAGCATAAAGCACAAACCGCCCGAGAACAGGACGAAGGAGCTTGTCCACAGGTGCTTGATGATCGGGAAGAACGGGCTCCAGAGAAGGCCAGCGACGATGCAGCCGCCCCCTGCCGCCAGAAGCCACAGCACTTTTCTGATCCCCACTTTATCCGAGCGTAGCAGGTGCCCCGCCATCACGCCGAGCATAACCGTGCAGGCAAATGTCATGCCGCTCAGCATCCATGTATAGGGCGGATCGGTCCCATCGATGAAGCGGCCGAAGATGACTCGGTCGATGTAGATGGCCAGGTTCCCATCCGGCGTCAGAACGCCCGCGCCGTAGCCGGGGACCGGGACCAGCATCATTAACACCCAGAACAGAACCAGCAGAATCCCCGTGGCGGCTATCTGCCATCTGATGCCGAGATTGAGCATGATTATAGTCGCTATGATGTATCCGGCTGCGATGGCCTGAAGCGTATTCGAATAGATATGCAGCTTCGACAGATCGTATTCGAGCAGGTTCCCCTGCGCGATCATACCGAGGACGAAGAGAATCACGGTCCGCCTGAGTATGTGCAGGTATAGCCGCATCTTGCCGTCGCCCGCGTCTAAGCGTTTGTCGAACGAATAAGGCATAACCACGCCAACGATGAACAAAAACAGCGGCATGATTAAGTCTTCGAAACGGAATCCCTCCCATTTGACGTGCGTCAGTTGTGTCCGAATCCACGCCGTTGCCGGGCGGTCGAACACATTGTGCAGGCTGGCGAAGATTCTCTCGCCCCCGATGATCCAGAACATATCGAAGCCGCGAAGCGCATCGATCGACATTACACGCCCCGCGGGCTTGCCCTGCTGCTTATCTTCCGGCGATTTTGTCTGCATTTCATCCATAATCAATTCCCGTTCATCCTCGTTCAGGCACATTCAAGCTGTTTACACAAATTTTCGCATATTCTAACGACACACGCCCGCCGGCGCAAGGAAAATAGCCGCCTTATGCCGAAGAATATCCGGCTCATCCTTCCGATGCCCAGTACTCTGTTATGTTTGATTCTGTGGCTTGTCATTCCCGCGAAAGCGGGAATCCAGAATCGTTGGCATCCTGGATTCCGCATCAAGTGCGGAATGACAACCTACCTAATCGAAGTTGACAGACTACTATGTACCCGGGCCCTTCTTCTTGTTTAGGATTTCCGGCCAAAGCCCGGCGATTGGCTTTGTTTGGCTTTGAATTGGCTTTGTTTTTTCGCTGCACCAACTCGCCCATATCTCCATAAACCATTGTTAATATTGACTTAACGACATTTTATCCTTTCGAAAATTGGGTTTGTTTTTTCAAATGTACCCTTTCAACCCCCAGAAAATCTGGGGGCTAAATAATATTGGCTTTGTTTGGCTTTGAATTGGCTTTGTTTTTTCGCAGACCAAAATCATAATATTGCTCATAATATCCTTTCATATAGATACTTAAGTCCATTTTGCCCTACCGTAAATTGGTTTTGTTTTTTCAAATTAAGCTCAATTTTTCGTCGTTTTCTACTCTTTTTC
>CAYTNN010000252.1:0-5928 GCA_964439135.1 uncultured Pirellulales bacterium | reverse complement strand
ATGCCGTTGGCGACGGCTTTCCCGTTGTGGTAATCGAAGCGGACAAAGCCGCGTTCCGTATGAAGTCGTACGTTGGGTGGAAACTCAGTGGAGAGTCGATGACATGCCTGTCGGCGATAATCGGGGCGAGACTGGCGGGACTCGATCCCCGAAGCTTCCGCGGCATCGACTACGTTTCTCGTTGTAAGGCCTGGTACGATCCTATGCATGGTTTTTATCGCCTCTCTGTGGGAAATCGTTCGCCCATCATTCATTCAGGCATTTACGGCTACTGGAATGCTGTCATGGGAACGATGCTGGCGGCGCAATATCCGGAGGATGTGCAATTAAAGCATCAAGCAGTGACGGCTGCCAGGGCATTCCACGTAATAGCTCGTGGCTTAGGCTGTCCGGACCGGCCGGACTATGATGTGCTCGGGTGGGATTTCGAGAATGAAAAACCGGGGGGACGAAACGAGCCGATGAATCGGCTGGGTCATGCTCCATCTGTAGCCTGGATGCTGCTGGTGGGCGCCACAATAACGGGAGATGAAGACATGGTTGCCTGCGCCAGAGCAACCCTGCGATGGTACGCAGAGAATCCCGGACGCTATGAAATTACCCATGTTATGGGCCCGCTGGCCGCGGCGCGCCTGAACGCTCGGGGCGGACCGCAGGTCGATATCGACCGCATCCTATCGGCCTGGTTTGGAGATGGGGATCCGAAGCGTCATACGTGGCGCATAACTCGGGGTATGCGATTCGGCGGCATCACCTGCGACGGCCTGGACGGCGCACGCTGGGGCGATGACGGCTTTTACGCGTTCACTATGGGATCGCTGCAGGGACCGGCCTGGTTGATTCCAGTCGTTCGTTACGACCAGCGTTATGCGCGAGCGATTGGGCGTTACGCCTTGCATGCAGCTAACTCGGCACGGCTGCTCCAGGGCGAGGGGCTGGATGCTAATCACCAGGATCATGCCGAGTGGAAGGCCAGGTGGGATCCGCAAAACCATCTCTTCTACGAAGGTATGAAGTCCTGGGATCCCGGCCCTGATCGTACTATACGCCCCTACGCAACCGGCGATCCGGTCCTGCTTGGGTGGATCCCGGGTCTCTCACGAGTGGATCCTAAGGAATATTTTGTTCAACGGTCAAAGTGGTTTGGAGATAGTGCCTACAACCTTTCGCTGTACATGGGCAATCACGTCGGTTTCCTCGGAGGGATCGTCGATTTGACCGATGTCCCGGGTGTTCTGCGCTGGGACTGCCTGGCCACGGACTGGTTCGGTCCGCCCGCATATCCAACTCATCTTTACTACAATCCCTTCCAAAAGCCCCGAACTATCACGTTGCATCTTGCGCAGCCTGCTGACTTGTATGATCTGGTTGCGGGTGATTTCGTCGCTCGCAACGCAAAGAGCGGTGATAGTTTGACGCTCGAACCAGACCAGGCATTGGTGCTCGTTCAGGTGCCACTCGGTTCCAAAATAGAACGCCAGGCAACTCAACTTGTGGCCGGTGGCGTTGTCATCGATTACCGTATGTCTTCTTCGTTATAACCGGGATCTCACAAACAGCCAAATTCGTGATCCGCAACAATTTGAGAAGTTATTGTCATACTAACGATACCTTAATTCAGAATACAGTTAAAACGCGGATTGACCATGACATTAGCAGATTCACGATGTCTATTATAATGCATCATGAAGCCGAAAGGCTATTCAGAAAAGCTATGAAGCGTGGCTGAAATGTCGTAACGTGGATACCTTAAAAAATATTTTTGCGGCAACAGGGATTTTAGTATTTGACTTTGAACTCTTCATAGGTGGATGGTGCGAGTCTTATGGTGCCGGCGGCAATGGAACATGCTGCCAACCTTCGGTGCCGAAGCGGATGTCCCTTTCAACGAATTCCCATATTACCAGTTTCTTATTCCTGAGTAAAGCGGGCTTGCGGCTCAGCTCCTGTCTCACCAGTGTGGAGGCGCCGCCGTCATTGACAATTGAAGTCAGCGGGAATCCGAGTTCGCAGGCCAGGTGTTCTATGAATCCTCCGGCACCGGGTTCATCCCGGCTGTATATCCGTAGGAAGCTATCACCAATGACGAGGATTTCCGAATCGGGGTCGGCCTGGTAAAGTTGGCCGGTATCAGCATTTACCACTTGAGCGCAGTTCAGAGTTTCAGGTTCGAAAATGTTCTCGATCTGCGGGGCCCGCATCATCTTGAGAACATCACCGTACCTTTTGATAGTTGCGGGCTTGAAACCGTATCTGGCTTTCCCCTTCTCAGCCCATCCCAAATCGAGAATCCTCCTTGCGACGGCTTGGGCGGCCAAACGCATTCCATCTCCAGACCAGTGGCTGTCCTGTGACAGATAATATTTCGTATTGTCACCCGGCGACAAACCTTCACGGGCCTCGGCGAATACCCTGAATAAGTCAACAATTTCCACGCCCGAGTCTCTAAGTTTAGCGAGGATCTCGATTGTCCTGGGATTGACGGACTGTTCCGAGTCCTCGGCACGGGAAGTCAGCATTTCCGGATAGATGCTCGCCTTATTCGGTGCAGGTACAACCAGTAGCCTGATTCCTCGCCGGGCCAATTGGTCACGAAAGGAAATAATCGAAGAAAAAACATCCGCCGGGCCATATTGTGAATCGGCGGGCAACGGCTCGATAAGATATTGTACAGCCGGTTTGTAAAAAAACCAGCCGGCCCGGCCCATCAGAGCCTTATCGCCCGTTTCTCTTAATACCAGAAATTGCGCATATTGAATCGAAGGGCGGAGCTTTTCGGCAAGCCGACAGTTCTTCTCCAGATCATTTTCGAACATTCTGAGATTCTCTTTCGTCGGCAACTGCCGGAACAGCTCGGCAAGCTGCGGCTGCCGGCCTTCGCTCAAATCAACTGCAACCTGGACCACTCCAACGCTCAGAAGCACGATCAAAAAAGCTGCTATCAGGAAAACGTGTTTTACTTTGCTTTTGCCCACCAGGGCTACTCCTAAAACTGAAAATACAAGAACGAGCTAAACGATTGCGTGAACATCATCATTAGTGATACACAGAATAAAACGATCAGAAATAGAGCTTTCGGCCAGGTCATAGTCTTAGCCCAGTCAAACGCCTGCAGGGGTTGAAACGCCAGAAGAGCACAGATTGCCATTATGAGTATATTGCCCTGCGTATAGATTTCAGCACCGAGCAGAATCGAGCCGCCCTGTGCTTTCGACGGCATAAACATAACCGCAAGATATTGCCAGGCATCGGATATTGTCGCAGAGCGGAAGAATACCCAGCCTATCGTGATAAGCAGGAAGGTAAACAGAACCTGTACTTGTCCCGGCAGAGCATGATAGAGAGTTTTTCTACCGCCGAAGCGTTCGATCACCAGTAAAATGCCGTGATATATCCCCCAGATGACAAACGTCCAGTTTGCGCCATGCCATAGCCCGCACAGTAGAAACACAACAACCAGATTGAGGTATGAGCGTCCGGCCCCTTTTCTATTGCCGCCGAGCGGTATATAGAGGTAGTCCCTGAACCAGCTTGAAAGCGAGATATGCCATCGCCGCCAGAAATCTGAGATGCTGTCGGCCCGATACGGAGCATTGAAGTTGCGGGGACATTCGAATCCGAGCATCAACCCCAAGCCGATAGCCATTTCAGAATAAGCGGAAAAATCGAAATAAAGCTGAAATGTATAAGCGGCGGCACCAAACCATGCATCAAGGCTGCCGGGCGCTTCGGCGGCGAAGACAGCATCTGCCACCCTGGCCACCACATTTGCCAAAAGTATTTTCTTTGCAAAGCCGAGGATAAACAGTGCCGCACCATACGAGAACTTATTGAGGCTGTGCGTTCGGCTAACGAGCTGCTCGGCTAAAGTTGGAACTTGTTGCGACCTGGCATCTATGGTGCCGTAACGCTGAATCGGGCCCGATAGAATCTGCGGGAAGAAGGATACGTAACACGCAAAATCAAAATAGGAACGTGCCGGCGGCACACCTCGGTAAACATCCATCATATAGCTGAGGATTTTGAAAGTGTAGAACGATACACCGATGGGCCAGACAATTTTTAAGACAGGCAAGGCCTCCGCCCCGAAGATTCCTGCGATATGGTTCAAATTTTCCTGGAAGAATACGAGATACTTGAAGAAGCCTAAAATGCTTAGATTCACTGCGATGGAAATTACCATAATCGGCAGCTTCCACCTGTTGCCGTTCGACCTGGTTATAAGAATGGACAAGAGATAGTTTATCGAACTGACACAAAACAACAGAACCGCGAACCAAGGGTTCAGCCATGCATAGAAGATGTAGCTGACAAGGATAAGAAAAACGTTGCGCAGCATAACGAACTTACGCGGCAGTAAATAGTACAGCACCAGCAGGAAGGGCAGAAAATAGAATACGAAGATATGTGATGTGAATGTCATCAATTCCTATTTTATAACCAGATTTGTCCATAATGCCCAGTAAATCGGGTCCTCGCTCTCGCCAAAGTACTTGTTGATGATTCCTCCCATGTAGTAATCATCGATGGGTACTTCCAGAGCTATGCGGTGTATGTCTGTTGCTTTGAATCTCCTGAGATTGCCGCCGATGTCCCTCACTCGTGCATCCGCGACACTGCTGCGCGGCTCTGCTGGATTATAATGGGCCACATAGATAGTCTCTCCATCGACTTTGCCGCGGTGGACCTGGAGAACCTTGTATTTCATAACGTGAGCATAGTCGTACAAGGGGTCGTCTATTATCTTGCCTTTTATTTCAATCAACTGCGCCGTCACTTCAATGCTTCCGAGAGTAGTCACTTTGGCGTCCACACCCGTATCCGGCTTTTTCGAGCAGGAAACACAAAGACCCAGGACGCAGGGCAACAAGAGTAATAACAGGATATTGGCATGTCGGTTTATATGTATCGGGGATCGTGTCATTTCGCTGCTCCTAACTCACAATATGTCCAGTGCGGCTCCCAGCCGTCCGGCAGTACAAGCACCGGGCCATCTTTGGTTGATCCGTGGACTTTACGCAGGGCTTTGCTTTCGCCGCCAATCGCAGGTGTATCCCTGAGACGCATCAAACCCATCGGAGCACCTGATCCGCCGGCGTCGCCGTCTTCCTGCATGTTCCCCGTGAAAAGCACATATATGCCGTCCGGAGAAACGGCGCCTCCATAGACATGCCGCCCATCCTCGCCGTACACCAGAGATCTATGCTTGCCTTCTGCATCCGCCATCCACAATTGTGTCCAGCCGTATTCGCTGCCTTCCTGGTCGGCGGGGCGATAGGAGAAAATGAGTTGCTGTGAATCAGGAAACCAGTCCGGCGTGCAATTGTTCATGCTGCTGACGGCGTTCGCTGCGCCTGTAGCAATTTCCATTCGGGCCACAGACCAACTGGCGCCAAAAGAATTGGCAACACCACACAGCCATTTTCCATCCGGCGACCAGGTAATCTGCTGGAAGAATCCTCGCCGTTCCATGTGGCCGACCACCTTCTTAGTAGCCAGTTCGACAAAATAAATTCCCTTTACGGACATGCAAGCGATACGTTTGCCTTCAGGACCCCATGAAGCCCACGTGTATTCGCCTTGCCCCCCATAAATTTCAGCATTGCCCCCGTCACTGTCGGCAAACACCAGCTCGCCCTGCATCCCATGCAGGTTGTTGTCGAAGCTCTCACTCACGCCAATGCGCCGATACAAAATCCTGCCGGCGTCCGGGGAGAACCGTGGAAGACCTTCGTTGAACATTGGGGTATTCGTGATGTTCCTGCGGTTTGACCCATCAGGACGCATCAGAAATAGATCCCAGTCACCCTTGCCGGCACGTGCGCTGTAGATGATCCAGCCTTTACCACGCACTTCATCGGATAAACCGGTTACCTCCACAGGACGCCTTACGGTGCTGCTATCATCATTACTTTCAGCAAAGAGCCG
>CAYTNN010000251.1:0-5938 GCA_964439135.1 uncultured Pirellulales bacterium | reverse complement strand
ACGTTGATAAAAAGGGCGTGCGCCAATACATCCGTATCGACAGGGTCAATTACAGTGACGGCTCCCATCTGGAGAATTGCCCCGGCGGTATCGATCTCTGGCCAATCGAGCCGGACGGTTACGGTAAATCGCTCACACGGAAAGTACCGACCGACTACAGCAACGATCCCGAAAACTGGGTTGCCGAGGCTCCCTCAGTGAATCAATAGACGGTAGGGTGTGCACTGCACACCAACATCGACAATAAATGGTGTGCGATGCACACCCTACGGCCTAAATTTATGCCGAAATGCGTTGACTCGACGGTTCTTTATATGTTAGAATGATTATCGAAGCGTGCTGTGTTCTCCGTAAGGAGTCCCCATGACCGCGTGGCCGTAGGGGCAGGCCTGCGTGCCTGCCTTGGGCAATCACATGGGATTGCTCCTACACCAAAACGATGAAAAAGAAACTTAGGAAGGAGATAAAAGGTGATCATATCATTGAGGAAATCCTGGCTATTTCTGGTATTGACTACCGCCCTGGCCGGTTCTATGGCTTTAGGCATTCCAGCGGACTACAGCGTTGTGATTAACGAGATTCACTACGATCCCGACGTGAAAACCCAGTTAGTCGAGTTCATCGAGCTTCACAACACAGCGGCCGACGATATCGATCTGTCGGGCTGGTACTTCCGAAGCGGTATTTCTTATCGGTTCGGCGCCGGTGCTACGCTGCCGGCGGGCGGCTACGTAATCGTGGCTCAAAATCCGGCCCATATCCAGGCCAAGTGGAGCACCTCCAGGCTTTCCGTATCTCCCAACTTGTTGTTCGGGCCGTTCGATGGCAAACTCAGCAATAACGGGGAAAATATCGAACTGTGTAACGCTTTCGGCGACGAAATCGATCAAGTCAATTATCAGCTCGGATTCCCATGGCCTACCGTAGGAGATTCCGTGCCGGACAACCAGCCGGGCGAAGGAAATTCCATCCAACTGGTCAATCCGTTCAGCGATAATGACCTGGCCGGAAGCTGGCGTTCGGCTCATCCCACACCGGCAGCAGAGAACGAAATAGTCTATCTCGAAAACACGCCGCCTCATATACGCCAGGTAAACCATTCGCCAAAGCAGCCCAAATCAGGTGAGGTGGTCACAGTCACCGCCAAGGTTACCGATGCCGACGGCGTAGACGATGTTACTCTGAGCTATCAGGTCGTAGAACCCGGCAGCTATATAAATATACAAGATTCGCAATACTATGCGAATTGGACAACCGTTATGATGCTCGATGACGGGCTCAACGGTGATGCAACCGCCGGCGATGATATTTACAGCGCCCAGCTTCCGGGCACGATCCAGGTCCACCGCCGGCTTCTGCGCTATCGTATTACGGTCACCGATAGCGGCGGGCGCGGCCTCATGGTGCCGTACATGGACGACCCGCAGCCGAATTTCGCTTACTTCGTATACGACGGGGTTCCCGCATGGTACGGAGCCATCCAGCCGGGAGTCAGTCCAGTAGTTGAGTACGGCACGGATGTCATGCGGAGTCTGCCCGTTTATCAACTTATCAGCAAAAATACGGACGTCGAAAATTGCACCTGGGGTGAGAGGTACGGGGGCGATGATTATAAATGGTATGGCACGCTCGTTTACGATGGGAAAGTATACGACCACATCCGCTACCGTGCCCGCGGCGGCGTCTGGCGATACGCCATGGGTAAGAATATGTGGAAATTTGACTTCAACCGCGGGCATAGCTTCCAGGCTCGGGATGATTACGGCCGGAAGTACGATACCACATGGGACAAACTCAATTTCTCCGCATGCATCCAGCAGGGCGATTATGAGCATCGGGGAGAACAGGGAATGTTCGAGGCTGCCTCCTGCAAACTTTTCAACATGATGGGCTCCGAGGCATCTAAAACCAACTGGCTTCATTTCCGTATTATTGACGAGATTGTTGAATCCGGGCCAACGCAGTACGATGGCGACTTCTGGGGCCTCTACATGACCCTCGAACAAATGGACGGAAGATTCCTGAACGAGCACAATCTGCCGGACGGCAATCTCTATAAAATTGAGAACAATTCAGGAAGCTTAAACAATCAGGGACCGACACATGTTACCAACGGCTCCGATCTGAGCGCCTTTATGAGCGGATACAATAGCAGACCTTCAGAATCATGGTGGGATCAAAATGTCAACCTTGCCGGATACTATGGCTACAGGTGCGTGGTCGAAGGCATTCACCACGGCGACATCGGCTACGGCAAGAACTGGTTCTTCTATCTGAATCCCGAGACCAATAAGTGGTCGATGCTGTCGTGGGATGTGGACCTGACATGGGCAAACAATATGTACGGCAACGGTGAAGATGTATTCAAGAGACAGGCAAGCATCTTCTCCAATCCGAACATTATGATCGAATACCAGAATCGCCTCCGGGAATTTCACGATCTTTTGTACAACGCCGACCAGTTGTATCAGGTGCTTGACGATCTTGCGGATATTATCGATCATCCGACCGGTGGCCCGACTTTTGTCGAAGTGGACCGGGCCATGTGGGACTACAATCCGATTATGACCAGCAACTATATCAACAGAAGCAAAGCCGGACAGGGCCGTTTCTATCAGCGTGCCGCCACTAAAGACTTCCGGGGCATGGTGCAGATCATGAAGAACTATGCGGTTTCGAACAACCGCGCATTCGATACGTATTTCGAAGATTCCTCGATACCTCGCACTCCCATCGTTACAGCGACATGTCCTTCAACTTATCCGATTAATTCTCTGACGTTCGAGGCCAGTCCCTTCAGCGACCCAGAGGGCAACGGCACATTCTCCGCGATGAAATGGCGAATCGCCGAGGTCACTGAAGGCTCACAAGTCGCGCTGCCGGATGAAGACATCATGCTGATATCCGACGGCAGCGAATGGAAATACTTCAAAGGTACGCAGGAGGCTTCTTCGCCCGATACGACCGAATGGCGGGAATTATCTTTTGACGATTCGCTATGGCAAACAGGAGCAACTCCTATCGGCTGGGGAGAACCAACATCTTTCCTGGGAACCACACTGGAAGACATGCGATATGCACACACGTCCTTCTTCATCCGCAAGAAGTTTACGATAGATAACCTCGCAGCGATAGATAATCTCATACTGGAAGCGATGTATGACGACGGATTCAATGTCTGGATCAATGACACGTTCGTGCTGCAGGAGAATATGCCCTCGGAAAACATGTCCTATGAAGATTACGCAAGCGGCGCCCACTCTTCCGAGAAGAGCTGGTTTACTTTTGTGCTGCCGGAACCGACCTACCTTGTCGAGGGCGAAAACATAATCACTATCCAGGTGCAAAATATGTCACGCACCAGCAGTTCCGATTGCTTCATCGATGTTCGTCTGACAGGTGAGCTGGCCGAGCCCGGCAGTATTCCCCCGAGTTATCAGGTCACAGAAGGCAAGTACGAAATCGATGCTGTCTGGGAAAGCGAAGAAATGGCAAACTTCGACAGTGACATAACCATTCCCGCCAGCGAGGTCAAAGTCGGCCGGACCTACCGGGTTCGCTGCCGGATGAAAGATAACAGCGGCCGTTGGAGCCACTGGTCGGCGCCGCAACAGTTTGTAACCGGTGAGCCGCTCGCGGCCTATACGTTGAATAATCTGCGTATCACAGAAGTAATGTATGATCCGGCCGACCCACCGGCTAACGATTCTACCGACAATGACGAGTTCGAGTTCGTCGAATTGCAGAACATCGGAGATGAGACAATCGATTTGACGTCCGTTTCTTTTATCGACGGCATCACATTCGATTTCAACTATGGCAGCATCACGAGTCTTGGGGCCGGTGAGTTCGTACTTGTGGTCAGGAACCAGGATGCTTTCGAGTCTCGCTACGGCGCGGGATTGTCCGCTATAATAGCCGGCGAATATAGCGGCAAGCTTTCAAACACCGGTGAAACCATAAGCCTAATCGATCTCTGGAACGGAACCATTGCAGAATTCGCTTACAATAACTCTCGAGGCTGGCCGCTTGCCGCCGCACGCGGAGGTCATTCGCTCGTGCCTTTGATATCGGCCCTTCCGGGCGAGCCCGAAGGCTCTCTCAACTATGGCGGCAACTGGCGCGCAAGCACTTACATAGGCGGCTCTCCCGGCACGGACGATCCCGAGCCGGAAGCAACCGTTGTACTAAACGAGATTATGGCTCATACCGATTATCGCAATCCGCAACTCCCCGAGCACGAATCCAACGACTGGATAGAACTCTACAATACGGCGGCGACAAGTATCAATCTGAATCACTGGTATCTCAGTGATGACATCGACGAGCTGAGGAAATGGGCTATCCCAGCGGTTGATATCGCCGGCCACTCCTATATTAGTTTCGACGAGGTGACAGGCTTTCATAATCCAATCAGCAGCGGATTCGGCCTGAACAAGGCTGGGGAAGACGTGATTCTCTCATATCTGCCCGGCACATCCGAGGACCGTGTCGTTGACAGCATCAGTTTCAAGGGCCAGTTGATAAATACATCCATAGGCCGCTATCCGGATGGCGATGCGTACTGTCTTGAAATGACGCCCTCTCGTGACTCGGCCAACGATAATCCTATCCTGAATTTAATGATTGACGAGTTGATGTATCACCCTGCCAATGAAACTGACGATGAGTATATTGAGTTATACAATCCCACGGCAAGCCCGATTTATCTTGAAAATTCCGAAGGCTCCTGGCGTTTGGATGGTGCCGTTGACTATACATTCGAAGACAATACGTCAATTCCTGCTGGAGGAAGATTAATAATTGTAAGTTTCGACCCGGCTGTAGAACTCGCGAGGTTGAACGCTTTCGCCACTGCATACAATACGGGACTTTTAACTCCCGCCGTGGATATCGCAGGGCCCTGGTCGGGAAACCTTTCCAATAACGGCGAGCGGCTTGCCCTGAAAAAACCCGAGGCTCCCGACCTGCCGGGCGACCCGGTCTGCTGGGTCATTGTCGACGAAGTGATTTATTCGGATGTGTCACCCTGGCCCGAAGCCGCAGACGGAAAGGGTTATGCCCTGCAGAGAATATCTGCCGACCAATATCATTCGGGCAATGACCCCGGCAACTGGCAGGCTGCTATACCGACTCCGGCTTCTAATCCATAGATTCCCGGTAGAATTACACAAAGAAACAAATACGATATATTAGGAAACAAACAGGTTATGCTCAGAAATACGAAAATCCGCCTGCCAATTTTGGCCTTTATGTGGCTCACATATTTGATCGGCTCGGCCAATGCTGCAGAAACTACGCTGGTCATCAACGAATTAATGGCGTCCAACAACACTACGATCCAGGACCCGCAGGGCCAGTACGACGACTGGATCGAGATCCACAACTACGGCCTCGATGCGATTGATATCGGCGGCATGTATCTGACGGACAACTTATCCGCTCCTACCAAGTGGTGGATTCCGAGCAGTAATTCCGCCTTAACGACAATTCCCGCAGGCGGCTACCTGTTGATTTGGGCCGACAATGATACGACCGATGCCGGGCTGCACGCTAATTTCAAACTCGGCGCCGCCGGCGAGGAGATTGGCCTTTTCGACAGCGACGGCGTCACTCAAATCGACAGCGTCACCTTCGGCGAGCAGGCCGACGACATTTCCTACGGCCGGTACCCCGACGCCGGCGACTACTGGCAGGCCTTCGGTTCCCCCAGCCCTGGAGAGCAAAATGTCGGCGTCTATGAGGGCTTTGTTTCCGATATCGAGTTCAGTCACAAACGCGGCTTTTATGACGAGTTGTTCTATCTTACGCTCGCCACTGAAACCGAAGATGCGATTATTTACTACTCGCTCGATGGAAGCGAACCATATCAACCTACTGCACGTGGATCCTCATCCGGCACGGCTTATACCGATCCTATTCCAATCAGCAGGACCAC
>CAYTNN010000250.1:0-5948 GCA_964439135.1 uncultured Pirellulales bacterium | reverse complement strand
GTTCTGAACCGGAAGTCAAGCCCCATTTCGATACCCGGAGCCGGATTGCGAAATCCACTGAACCAATCATCGGCAACAGGCTTTTCCTCCTCCGCCGCCATGACAAATCCACTAATTAACGCAACAAACAATCCAACAACCAACATCATTCTCATACTTCTCAACTCCATTTTTGTCTCCCATCAAATTTTAATCGTTTTAAATAAATAACACACAATCTCTATGGCAACACAAGTATCAATGCCGGTCTACTTAAAACATTTTTCGAGATGCTCTTTAGACGGCGGCCTGGTATATAGACTTACGACCACGGCAACGATAATCGAAATCGGCAGAGCCACTACGATCGGATCGACCACATCCCAGTTGGGGTGGCCTGCAAAGATGCTCGTTTTGCCGCCGGTCACTTTTTGCACCAGCCCTATGGCACCAGCTTCTGCGGCTTTTACAAAAAGCAGCCAGAACGACGTGACGGCAAAGCCGGCTATCATCGACCAGATTGCGGCGACCCTTGTCATTTTCTTCCAGAACAATCCACCGAAAAAGGCCGGCAGAAATGCCGATGCGCACAAACCGAAGAAAATCGCCGTCGCGCGGGCGATGATGTAACCGCCGCGGGCATAATAGCTCCAAAGCATCGCCACAATGATTCCCAGAATTATACCGGCGCGATTGACTCCGATACTCCTGCCATGCCTGCCGGTAAGCTGCTCGTAAACATCGCGTCCGATGCTTGTCCCGACAGTATGAAACTGGCTGGAAAGCGTGCTCATAGCGGCAGCTAAGAGGGTCAGCAGAAACAGCAGGCCAAACCATTTTGGCAGGGCCGAGGTGATGTATCTCGGAATAATCTGGTCCGAACTGCCGCCTGCATAAACCACTGAAATGCTTCGCCCCGTCACGATTCCGGCGTCAACCGCGGATTGCTCCAGCTCAGACTCGCACAGCACAACAGGAGCCAGCTTGCCTTCGACATCTACCCACTTGCCCGATTCGTCCTTGTTGACAATTTGCAGGACTACGTAACCTTTCTCTTTTTCTATAGTCTTGGCAACGCGTCCCTTCAGGGGCGGGCCGAATTTCGCAAAGTACGCGTTGGAAAGGCTGCCGACCGTAAAGGCCACGCCCGTCATTATGAGGATAAAGACCCCACCGATCATGGCGGCCCGGTTCAGCTCTCTCCTGCTTTTCACGGTCATGAACCGTACAATTAACTGCGGCTGAGCCAAAACGCCAATGCCGACGCCCAGCGTAATCGTCGAAATGACAATCCACCACAAGTTATACTTCAGATCGCCAAAGCCGAATGGGGGCATGGCGGTCCAGCCTCTGTGGCCGATCGCCTGGAGCTTTCCGGGAACAAGCGGCGCCAAATCTGTCAAGGCCTGGTGAGCTTTAGTTATCCCTCCAAGCTTGCTATAGGTAAATATAAGCAGTGTCAACATGCCGACGAACATGATAGAACCCTGCAATGCATCGCCGTACATCACGCCTTTAAGCCCGCCCATTACTACGTAGGCTGCGATAATGATACTGAAGACAAGCAGTGCGACATTGTAAGGAATTCCGAACTGAGTCGAAATGAATTCACAGCCGCCGATAAGCACCGCCGCGGCATACAGTGGGATGAACAGAAAAATCACAAGCCCAGAAAACACCTGTATAAACTTGCTCTCGAAACGCCTCGCCAGCAGCTCGGGAAATGTGTGCGCATCGAGTAGATGGCCCATCCGCCGAGCGGGTGGGCCGAGAAAGACGAAAGCTATAAAGATACCCACAAATATATTCAGAAATGTCAGCCACAACACGCTCATTCCGAATAGACCCGCCACGCCGCCGAAACCGACGATGGCGCTTGTCGAAATGAATGTAGCCCCGTAACTCATCGCCATGACATACGGATGGACTTTGCGTCCGGCAATGAGATAGTCGGTGGCCGTTCTTGTCCGTGAGTATCCCAGCCAGCCGAGATATACGACCAGAAGCAAATACACAAGAACGACAAGAATCTCGATTACTCCAACTGTCTGTCCTAACATTGTGCTGTCCTCCATTTTAACAGCTTGTAAATTGAACCAACGGATGAACCTTGAGACACGAAATTAAAATTATTAGTAACAGTCTTAATCTGCTTATAACTCGGGCAAACTAAATAAAGTATCAAATAGTGTGCCGCCGATGTCCCGGCGGGCCCTGTAACTTCCGACAACACTTGATGCTCTCCTTTTTTTATACTGCTTTGAATAATCAAGACTTTCGATGACTCGGTTTGCGACAATCTCACCCATGCCGCAACGCAGGAAAATCAGAGATCCTCTTCCAGCTTCTTTTCCTCATGAGCCCATTGCAAATCTTCTGTTTTGGCTTCGTCTGCGCCGCGATTCCAGTTGATCAGGCCATAGACCACGCACAGCAGGGAACTTGCAATACATAAAATGTATACCATGGCAACGTACTTGTCTTCGATACCCAACATGTTTTTCCCCTGTTTATTACTGAGTAATCGTTACCCGTGCACGGAAATCTATAATAAAACACGGTTTTCCCGGAACGTCACATTATCGATTGAGGCATTAAATTTAATCGGCGTATTTTCTTAAAAAACGACACAAAAAAACAGCATTTTTCCTCAATATCAATACTAATATCCGCACTCGGCACTATATGCCGGGACGCTTTTAATATCGGACAAAATTATAAACGGGGCTGTTATATTGTGACTGCGTACTCTTATCTCGTTTATTATCAAGTGGTTATGGTTGTTTGTGACAGTTCGGGCGATCTCGTGACAAACCCAGCAGCGACATCGCATTTCTTGAGAGGATACTCTCAAGTTTTTTTTCAGAAATCATAAGATTTTTTAGCTGTAAAAGGGTTTTTTCCTGGTTTGTCCATGGTGAATCCGTGCCGAACAGGATATATTCTTTGGGGTGACACATAAGCATGTCCCTGGCTGTCTCGGGTGACATATAATCGAACGCGAACGATATCTCCATATATATCTCCCGCCCGATTAACAACTCCCGAACCTCGTCCCACTGCTGCCATGCCCCAAGATGAGTTGTTATAAACTTGAGTTCCGGGAACGCATTTTTGATCTTGAGGAGCTTCTCCGGATCGGCTCTTCTTTCCTTTGGAAATGCTATATCGAATCCCGTGTGCATGACGACCATCATGTTTTCGTCGCACAGTTTCCGGTACATCTCGAACAGCCGCTGCTCGTCGGCGTAAAATTCCTGGTAAAACGGATGCAGTTTAATTCCTTTGAATCCCTCGCGTTTGATAAGCCCGATTCGCTCGATGCACCCGGGGTCTCCGGGATGCACCGATGGAAAGAAAATGATTCGCTCGGATCTCATCTTCTTGCACCATTCGAAAATCGGTTCGAACTGCTCGGGCCTTGTCGCTATACAGCATACGACGCTCTTGTCGATTCCACTGTTATCCATCGAGCCCAGCAGCGCTCCGATAGTGCCGTCGAGATACGCCGTGACATCCGGTGCTTCTTCGAGGAGCTTTTTCATGGCGCGCGGCGCCAGGGCATCGGGAAACGCGTGTGCGTGAAAATCGATAATTCCTTCTGTCATTTTAATTTCCAATAACCGTCAGGTTCGAAAGTTTGCCGCCGTCTTAATGTTCTGTACCCGCCGGTTATAATAACGCCGGCCCCCGGACTCTTCCAGCAATTTTCTGCAAATCCTGCATAATCCGCATTCTCAAAAGGTCACCCTTGATATGCCGGCCTGTCTGCGATAGTATTTAGTGCCGTGGCGTACTGGTGAAAAAGAGCAAACATTACTTTGGAGACCTGCAAGATGCAGACTATCAGAAACTTTCTCAAAAACGACAGGTTTGCCGAGCACAACGGAATCGAGCTGCTGGAAATCACCCAGGGCGGGGCAAAGGCAAAGCTGGACATCCGGGACTATCATTTGAACGGTGCCAACATCGTCCACGGCGGCGCGATTTTCGCTCTGGCGGACCTGGTCTTTGCCGCCGCCTCGAATTCGCACGGAACTATCGCAGTGGCCATCAATGCGAACATCTCTTTTCTGAAGGCCTCAGCGGGCGGGACATTATACGCCGAAGCGAGAGAAATCGCAAAGAATCCCAGGCTCGGAACCTACACGATCGATGTCACCAACGAGGACGGAGACGTCATCGCCATCTTCCAGGGCATGGTCTATAGGAAAAAAGATAAGATCGAAGATTTTATAAAGTGACTTACAACTTCCCTTCGGCGGATATGGAAATCGGTCCGATTATGGATTACAGCACGGCGGCAAATCCGAGATTACTGAAAATGCCTTTATGAAAGCCGGTATTATGAATCGACGACAGTTCTTGAAAAGCGTATGCGGCACAGCATTGGGAGCGGCGGGCTTTCCATACATTGTCCCGTCATCGGCATTGGGCGCAAATGGTGCCGTGCCGCCGAGCGAAAAAGTCGTAATGGGATTCATCGGCGTCGGCAGTATGGGCGGCGGGCATTTGCGTTCGTTCCTTGGTTACGAAGATGTGCAGGCGGCGGCCGTCTGTGACCTTCGCGAAATCTTTCGCCAAAGGGCCGTCGAAAGAGTGCGGCGGCGATACGGCGGCGAGGGCTGCAAAGTCTATCGCGATTACCGCGAATTGCTCGCCCGCGAGGATATTGACGCCGTGACGGTTGTCGTGCCTGACTTTTGGCACGCCCTGATAGGAATCGAGGCGGCACGAAACGGCAAGGATATGTATTACGAAAAGCCGCTGGCTATGAGCATCGCCGACGGAAAGGCCGTGCGGAACGCCGTGAACCGGCACAATGTCGTCTTCCAGTTCGGCACGCAGCAGAGGTCCGACGACAAATTCCGCTTTGCCTGCGAGCTGGCCCGCAACCAGAAAATCGGCAAACTCCATACAATCATGGTCGGCTCGCACCCGAGCGTGACCTGCCCGAATCAGCCGAACCACCCGACGCCGGACAAGGACGAATTCGATTACGACACGTGGCTCGGCCCGGCACCGTGGGCACCGTATACATACGAGCGATGCGCTTCGCGGGCTATGGGCACGCTCGGCATGTGGACGTTCATTCACGATTATTCGCTCGGCGGTCTCGGCGGCGCGTGGGGAGTCCACCCCGTGGATATCGCCCAGTGGGCCAACGGGACCGATGACACCGGCCCGGTCGAAATACAGGGCACCGGCGTGGTTCCCGCCGACGGGCTTGCGGATACCGCCATCGAGTGGGAAGTCGAGCACCTCTACGCCAATGGCGTCAGGATGATTCACATGAATACAAAGACGGCCTTAAAGCGTGCCGAACAATTCTCGCTGAACAACGGCCTGGGAGTTCTGTTTTTGGGCGACGAGGGCTGGGTCCTGGTGGAGCGGGAATTTATCGACGCCGAGCCGAAGTCCCTGCTAACTGCGACGATTGGTCCCGACGAGGTCCATTTGCCCCGAAGCAATAATCACCGCCGGAATTTCATAGAATGCGTTAAGAGCCGCCGGCAAACAATCTGCCCCGTGGACACCGCCGTTCGCACCGACACTATCTGCCACCTGGACGATATCGCCATAAGACTCGGCCGAAAGCTCCGATGGGACCCGGAAAAAGAGCAGTTCATCAACGACGAGCAGGCCAACAGAATGCTGAGCCGCCCCATGCGAAGCCCCTGGTATCTGTAATGCTGGCGTTTATGGTGATCCACGAAAGAATTAAAGATACACGGTATATTTTCTGATTAGCTTTGGAAATGATCGGTCATCTCGACCGAGGCGGAGCCGAACACTTTGTCATCTCGACCGAGGCGGAGCCGAGTGGAGAGATCCGGCTGCGAACGAAAAGCAAGTTTAGGTATAATCCAGATGTATCGACAGAGCCTGCCCTGAGCGCAGTCGAACGGGCTCAACATAACAACGCGACACACATTCGTTACGCAATGCTCAATACGACTCAAAAATCC
>CAYTNN010000249.1:4308-6154 GCA_964439135.1 uncultured Pirellulales bacterium | reverse complement strand
ACGTGGAACGCGATCCTCGATGTGATGCTCAAAGTGCGGGCGGCGCACGGGTGGACGTAGGGGCAGGCCTGTGTGCCTGCCCAGGGCAACCACGCAGGGTTGCCCCTACGCACGAATTCGGAATTAATGCTTCACATATGCTTCTTATAGCCTAAGAACTTGAATAAGGAATCACGAAAATGACTAAGAAAAAACTTAATATTGGCCTCATCGGCTACGGTTTCATGGGTCGGACGCACTCTAACGCATACAATCAGGTTAATCATTTTTTTGATGTGCCTTATGAGCCGGTCTTGCAGGTAGTTTGCGGGCTGGAGGAGAATGTAGCCAAAGACTTCGCCGGGCAGTGGGGCTACAAGTCTTACACCACCGACTGGCACAAGGTTATCGAGGACGACAACATCGACCAGGTTGACATTTGTGTGCCTAATAATATGCACGCCGAAATCGCGATTGCCGCGGCAAAGGCAGGCAAGAACATAATCTGCGAAAAGCCCCTGGCGCTCAATGGACCCCAGGCCAAGACGATGGTCGAAGCAATTGAGAAGGCCGGCGTGCCGAACCTTGTTTCGTTCAATTACCGTCGAGTGCCCGCTGTGACGCTGGCCAAGATGTTGATCGATGAGGGACGTCTCGGAAAGATATTTCACTATCGCGCCAACTTCCTGCAGGACTGGACGATCTCGGCGAACGTTCCCCAGGGCGGCATGGCCACCTGGCGACTGGACGTCAAGGCGGCCGGCTCCGGCGTGACTGGCGATTTACTGGCCCACTGTATCGACACAGCCATGTGGCACAACGGCCAGATTGATTCGGTCTGTGCCATGACCGAGACATTCATCAAGAAACGGATGCACGTGGAGACGGGTAAGGTCGAAGATGTGGGTATTGACGATGCGTGCATGTTCATATGCCGGTTCGGTAATGAATCGCTGGGTAACTTCGAGTCCACGCGATACGCCCGAGGCCACAAGGCCCTTTACACGTTCGAGATCAACGGCGAGAATGCATCCATCGCCTGGGATCTGCACGACCTGCACCGGTTTAGCTACTTCGATCACAGTGACGAATCGATAGTCCGGGGCTGGCGCTCGGTGCACGTTACCGACGGCGATATGCCCTACATGGACAAGTGGTGGGTGCCGGGACTCCAGATTGGTTACGAGCACACGTTTATCCACCAGATTGCCGATTTCCTGGAGAATCTGGCCGAGGGCAAGCCGGCATCGCCGAGCTTCCGTGAGGCTCTCGCGACGCAGTATGTCTGCGACGCTGTCCTGGCATCGGCGAAGGACAAAGAGTGGAAGACTGTTAAGAAAGCTTAAAAAAACTTCGGTCCAGATACGACATCGTAGGGGCGGCCCTATGTGGCCGCCCGATCGTGTCGAGGGCGCGAGCGCCCTTGAACCGCGGGCTGGAAGCCCGCGACACGGGTTTATACCAAGATTGATTTTTAACATAGGAGGTATATATTTATGTCAGCTAATTCTATTGCCAATAAGGCGCTTGAGCAGGGCAAAGGTGTTTTGCGTTTGGCTCCCAATTGGGTGCCGCGTTCGTTTTGTGTGCCGGGCCGGCGGATAAAGCTGCACCCGGATGATTATTATGCACTGGGTGGAGAGCGGGGCGGAATCGATGAGCGTTGGTTTGCCTCGACAACTCCCGCGGATAACGGGCCATTGACGTCCAAGGACGAGGGCTTGAGCTTTATCATCTTCGAGGATGGCGGCAAGGTCGAGAAGGTTCGTTTGCTGGATGCCGTTGCCGCGCTGAAGGGCGAGATCATCGGCGAGAGGTTGTGGGCCGAGCACAAACGCTGGCCTATGTACTCGAAATTCTTCGATAA
>CAYTNN010000249.1:0-4208 GCA_964439135.1 uncultured Pirellulales bacterium | reverse complement strand
TGGGATGTTCCGCCGGGCGTCCTGCACGCTCCCGGCAGTCTTTGTACATACGAGCCGCAGAAGGCCTCGGACGTCTTTGCGATGTATGAGAACATCACACATGACCAGGTCGTGCCGAAGGAACTGCTCTGGAAGGATACGCCGAAGGACAAGGAAGGCGACGTCGATTGGCTGCTGAGTGTTATCGACTGGGACCTCAACGTCGACCCGAATTTTGCTCAGAATCGCTATATGGCCCCGAGGCCGGTAAGGCCGGTTAAAGAGATGCAGGCCGAAGGCTATATCGAAAACTGGATTTGTTACAAGTCAAACGCCTTTAGCGCCAAAGAGCTTACGGTTCTGCCCGGCCAAAAGGTAACCATCAAAGACAGCGGCTGCTACGGATTTATCACGATGCAGGGGCACGGCACACTGGGTGTCTGGGACATTGAGACTCCCGCGATGATCAGGTATGGCCAGTTGACCCACGACGAGTACTTCGTGAGCGAGAAGGCCGCCAAAAAGGGCGTGAAAATCACGAATCCCTCGAAGTCCGACCCGA
Source organism: uncultured Pirellulales bacterium (assembly GCA_964439135.1). Classification (GTDB taxonomy): domain Bacteria; phylum Planctomycetota; class Phycisphaerae; order Sedimentisphaerales; family Anaerobacaceae; genus JAFGPJ01. The sequence continues at coordinate 3,667 of CAYTNN010000249.1, read as the reverse complement.
TTGTTCTGCTAAAGCACTTCGGTCCGGGCAACCCTGATTTAACCATTGAATAAGACTCGTAGGGTGGGGCTCTGCCCCACCATGCTGGATCGGTGGGCCAAGGCCCACCCTACGAATTTTCGATTTTGATGGAGTTTCTTTCTACACGTCACAGAGGGTGATTGCCTCGGTCAGGCTTTTGAGGGGGTCCCGCGTGGGAATAAATTCATGGCCGACGTAACCTTTGTAGCCTGTCTTTACGATCTCTTTCATAATCGGCGGATAGTTGATTTCCTGATTCTCGTCAAGCTCGTTCCGGCCGGGATTGCCGGCGGTGTGGTAGTGGCCGATATACTCGGAGTACTGTCGGATACGGCGGATGATATCACCGTCCATAATCTGCGCGTGGTAGATGTCGAACAGCAGCTTCATCCTTGGTGAGCCGACTTTCTTGATAATATCAATGCAGTAATCGGTGTGGTCGCCCTGGTAGCCCGGATGGCCTTTCATTTCGACGGCGACCCGGCTGTTGAGAATCTCCATGCAGATGTTGACTTTCTTTTTCTCGGCATAGCCGATTATTTTCTTAAGGCCGGCGACACAGTTTCTGGCGCCGACGTCGTCGGGAATGTTCTCGCGGAAACCGGTGAAGGCGATGACGCTGGGGAAATTGTATTCGGCGCATGCGTCGATAGTCTCGCGGGTTGCGGCGATAATCATGTCGTGGTATTCGGGATTGTTGAAGCCCTTCACAAACGGCGGATCGGGCGTGCCGTTCGGCGACAGCGCGCAGGTCAGGCCGTGCTTTTTGAGCGTGGCAAAGTCCTTCGGGCCTACCAGCTCAACACTCTTACCGCCGAGCTGTTTGGTGATTTGGCACGCTTTGTCAAGATCCCAGTATTCCTCGAAGCACCAGTAAGCGATGGAATGATTAATACGGCCTTTTGTGGCTGCCTGTTTTGGATGTTTTTCAGTCACTGTGCACGAACCAAGGCCCAGGGCAGCGATTCCTGCGGCGCCCGTGCCGGCTGCCATCTTGAGCATATTTCGCCGATTGATGTAATTGGTCTTACGAATGTTTTGTTTATTCTTTTCACTCATCTTGAGATCCTTTCTGTTAGTATGATGCCTCATACAAGAGAACTATAGATTCTTTGCTGTGGAGGTCAAGAGAAAAAGACGCTTTGAATAACATTTGACAGATTCTAAGAGATTTGTTATGTTCTGTAAACTACGAACGGGCATTTTGCAGGAGTTTATTAGAAAAGCAGTTTTGCGATGAACGAAAGCCTCGATCGACGTAATTTCTTAAAAGCCATTGGCTTGAGTGGGGCGGTGGTGATTACGAAGCCGGCTTTTTCAACCTCGGCACAAGAAGCTGCAGCGAGCAAAAAGTGGCGGATGCGGCTGTCCACATCTTCGATCCATTTCATGGAACTACCAATCGAGCTGGCATGTGAGCGAATCGCGAGATTGGGTTTCGAGGCGATTGATATCTGGTCGGCCCACCAGGGCTGTCCTCACCTCGACGATGTGGCTGAACGCCTCGGTGCCGAAGGCCTGAAAAAGCTGCTGGCGAAGTACAAGCTCAAGCTGTTCGCGTTTTCAGTTTATCAGGGTGGTTATGAACGCTACGCCGAGTTGCTGGGCAAGGCCGGGGGCGGCGTAGCTGTTCGGGGCAGCGGCCCGGCCTGCAAACCTGAAGAACTCACCGCCCGGATGCGGCAGTTCATCGAGCAGCTCAAACCGCTCGTGGAATTAGCCGAGAAATACAATTCATACCTCGCGATTGAAAATCATGGCAACGCGCTGCTTTGCTCACTGGATTCATTCAAGGCGTTCGTGGATATCAACAAGTCGCCGAGGCTGGGCATTGCACTTGCGCCGTATCACATCCAGACGCTCAAGGCTTCCGTGCCCGAAGCGATACGCATCTGCGGCAGGCAGCTCCTGTTCTTTTATGCATGGCAGAACTTTCCGGGTTCCGAGCAACTGCCGGGTGTGGGTCCGACTGACATGACGCCATGGATTAAGGCCCTGGCGGATATCCGATACCGCGGTTACGTCAATCCCTTCATGCACGGGCATCCTGAAGCTGACGTGATGTCGGCTAATCTTGCCAGGGCACGCGATTGTCTGAAAGATTGCTACAGTAAATCCATTGAAAAGTGAAACATAATCCGCGGCACGAAATCCGCCACGTGGCAGACCATAAGGCACTGCTCGCGGGCGCCAAGACGGTTTTTGATTCGGTGGATGAGGGCGGCATTCAAATGTACTGCACCGATTGTCACGCTATGCACCATCGCATCAACGTTAGAACAATACGCTGGAACAAAGAGACCGGCGAGCTGCTCAAATAGAACCGAAGACTGCCGGTTCGTCTCACACAGGTGGAACTACAGTTGGTTTCTATCGGAACTACAGAAAAGAGCCTATGCCAAATGAATCGGCATAGGCTCCATATTAATTCATATCCTTACACCATTTGGTGAAGGAGTGGCGATTACTCACCGGCTGCCTCACTCGGCTGATACAGGCGGATGTCGTCGAAATACATCTTACCCGAACCGTCGGGGATCGTCATGTTACCCCGGGTGCCAAGACCAATTGCGATCCTGTCAACGTTGCTCAGGTCGATACCCTGATCAGCTAAGGCTTGCAGAGGAATAACCCACTCTGTCCAGGTGTCTATCGTTGCAGCGGCCGGGTCATCGTGGACCATCACGGCAGGCGTGCCGGCAGTGTTGGATACGGCTACATATAGCGGCTCAGCATCGTTGCTGGTTATGCCGATGTCCTGGTTCGCCCATTGCCCGCTGACTGTCCCGGTAGTCGTGACATTGTAGAATACGGCCTGGCATGTCAGAGCAGTATCATGGCTGGTTAGCGCCAAACCTATATAGACATTAGAGGTCATCGGGATGGGCGTTGCCTGACCTTCCTGTATCAACTCCCAGCTCGATCCGTCCGCTGAGTGATAAGCCGAGAAGTTCCCTGCTACATCACGCACTAATTTCACCCAATACGGTGCCGTGAAATCGCCATGGCTCGTATTAAAACTGGCGCCACCCGGCTCGGTGCGACCCTGGAATGCAACTCCACTGGCAGGTGTGACAGCCGCCAAAGCATGCTTCGAGCCACTGTCCAGCGTCTCACGAATCATCACGCCGGCCTTGGCCCAGTCGTTTGTATTCTGTACGCTTTCGACCTTCGCTGCAATCGAGCCTGGACCGGTTAGCATCTTGTAAGCAAAGTGGAACTCATCGTGAAACTCGCCTGCCCCGGGCCCGATATCCCAGATATCTGTGCCGGAGCCGGTCATCGTGTAAGTGCCGACCGGGCCCTCGGCGAAGCTGCCGACGGACGCCGAATAGCCGCGGAACCACAGCGACAGTTCCGTAACGCCTTCTTCTGTCCAGTCACGCTGGCCTGTCAACGTGTACTCCACTTCCGAATACTTCGAGTAACCCTGCTTGTTATTGTCGTATGCAATCGGCATGGATTTGCCGCCGCCGTGGACGATGGTTTCCTCTGTATAAGAAGGGGTGGTTTCATCGCCCACCGCAGCGCCGGTTCCGTTGCCGGCAAAGTAATCCGCAGTGCCCGGCGTGCCATAGCCGAGTCCATCGTGCCATGCGTACCATATCTGATTCTCGGCGGCATCGTAGTCCTCGAAGTCGTCGAT
>CAYTNN010000248.1:0-6159 GCA_964439135.1 uncultured Pirellulales bacterium | reverse complement strand
AAGGTCGTCAAAATGGGACTTCTTATATGAATCATTTTGCGTTACTACTTAGTCTCTGCAATGGGCTGTTAAATTTCCTTTATCTGGCGTTTCGTGCTAGCGAAATTGGTGTACGGCAAGAGCCGATAATTCGAGCCATCTCGTATTTTGTTGTGGTTGCTTGCCAGAGAGTTGGTCCGGACGAAGTTTCATCACTTCTATCTGACGTGTGGGATAGCGTGGATGGGCAAAAATATCCCCAAAAGGTAAGAGAGCTTATTCTGGAGCCTGTTCTCGGTACATTACAAACCGAACTTAAGGACGTTTGTACGCGTGACTGCTCGCGGGTCGTGACTGATCCAGAGCTTTTGCAGGAAAGTGAGATCGAAGCATACTGGGATCGATTGAGTTTGGATACAGATGAGGAAAAAGAAAATAAAAGTATCTTGCGCATTGAGTCACTTAAAGAGCCATGCAAGATCGGTTTTACGGTAAATGAAAGAATTGGGTGCCCTCTTTGCAACGTAGACAACCCCCATAAAGACATTAGTGATTTTATTCGAATTGTAGGCCAAGTTGTTCGCTTCAGAAGCAGGCAGAAGAGCGGCGCATAACAATGCCTTGCAACCGACTTGCGTTCCGTTTCGCTTCACTTCGGCGGCTGAAGGCAGGCGTTAGGCGTTGTCCGATCTGTGTTAAGCCCTGCCGGATTCGATGAGATTGCATGGTATGTATACAGTTCGCTTCTGATTACGAGGAAAAGCGGGAGAGGCCAAGGAAAAAGTAAAAAGGCTTTGTCATTGATTATTTACTATTGACGATTGGCTATTTTATTCTGCGTTAATCTGTGTTTATCAGCGGTCCTTGCAATTGACTATTTACGATTTACTATTGATTATTTGATTCTCTTTATGTTTTAGATGCACTTCGTGGTAAAAATTAAGATCGCCGTGTAATTGAGATTTTTTTAGAAAGAGCTTGATTTTCGGCAGAAATTTAGTATAATACCAAACTAAATGATTATTGATTATTGATTATTGATTAATGATAAAGGAGACAGAACGACAACGAAGTAAAAAGACAAAATGAAAAATAATTCGTGATCTTCGTGTTCCTTCGTGTGCTTCGTGGTTCAGAACCTGTTTGAAAAAACAAAGCCAATTTTGTAACGGGCAAAATGAGCTTAAGTATCTATTTGAAAGGTGATTATGAAGAATTTTACGCTTTGAAGGCGGCGAAAAACAAAGCCAATTCAAAGCCAATCAGCCGGCCTTCAGCCGGAAATCCTAAGCACTAAGCTCTAAATCCGAAACGAGTTGAATGGGTGCCAAATGACAGATCCGAAGGCAGAGTTGAAAGGATGCGATTTGAAAAAACAAACCCAATTTGTCGGTGGTCAACTTGACAGAATATTAGTAATAACAAGGGTTTACGGAGATTTGGATGATCTCAGGCAGCGAAAAAACAAAGCCAATTCAAACCCAAACAAAGCCAATTTGCCGACCTTTGGCCGGAAATCAGAAACAGGCCCGGCCCTTCGGGCGTCGCAATGGCAATGCGGGAGGATAACGCATGAAATGGAGAATCAGACCGTTGACAGCGGCGGTTCTGAGAGGTATGGTATGGTTTAATTCGGACTGCGGTCCCTGACTTTGCTTTGTAATTTCTTGATGGTGCTATTGTTATGAAAATTTCATTAGATTGGTTGAGCGATTATATCAAAACGGATAAATCCGCCGAGCAGGTTGCGGAAATTCTGAGCGATTTGGGCTTTCCCTGCGAGGGGATAGAAAAGCTCGATAACGATGCCGTTATCGACGTCGAGGTAACCAGCAACCGCGGCGATTGCCTGGGCTATATCGGCGTAGCACGGGAGCTGGCAGCCGCGACTGGCGAGAAATTGATAATGCCGGAAGTCGAGCTGGACGAGTCGGATAAGGATGCGACGGAACTGGCCGGCGTGCAGATAGAAGAGCCGGACCTGTGCGGCCGGTATACGGCCCGGGTTATCGAGGGCGTCAAGGTAGGCCCATCGCCCGAATGGCTCCGCAAGCGGCTTGAGGCTATAGGGATGCGGAGCGTCAGCAACATTGTCGACGCGACGAACTACGCAATGATGGAGACGGACCAGCCGCCGCACGCTTTCGATTACGATAAAGTAGCCCAGGGCAGGATTATTGTCAGAAAAGCCCGTGCCGGCGAGCGTATCGTCAGTATCGACGGCACCCAGTGCGATCTCGATCCGGAGATGCTTGTCATTACCGATCCCAACGGGCCCGTGGCCGTAGCGGGGATTATGGGCGGGCTGGATACCGAAGTCGGTGAAAAAACGACGAGAATTCTTCTGGAGGACGCCCACTTCGATCCGGTGTGTGTGCGCACGACCTCTCGCAAGCTCGGCCTGCCTTCGGAGGCGGCGTTTCGATTCGAGCGCGTGGTGGATATCGAGAAAGTGGACTGGGCCTCCAAACGCACTGTGCAGTTAATGATTCAGGTGGGCGGGGGAAAAGTCGCCAAAGGCGTGGTTGATGTTTATCCCGGGAAACCGGAGCAGAAAAAAGTTACGCTGCGGCTATCGCGTTTGGGCAAGCTGCTCGGCATCGAGATTCCTGCCGAAGAGTGCCTTAAAATTCTCTCGGCTTTGGATTTCGAGCCGAAACTTCAGGACGGTTTGATAACCTGCACGGTGCCCTCGTGGCGCAGCGACGTTTATCGCGAGGTTGACCTGATCGAAGAAATCGCACGTGTGCACGGCTACGGCAAAGTACCGACCGAGCGAAGGATTGAAATCGAAGTGGTGCCGGCCGATCCGCATCAAAAGCTGGCTGAATCGATCAGAACGCACCTTAACGCCTGCGGCTTCTATGAAACGATTAACGTGACGTTTGTCGATAATTCTATTGCCGAGCTTTTCGATGAGGCCGGCACTAAGGGACATCTGGCGGTGAGGGACGAATTGAGAAAAAGTGCGAATCTTCTTCGCCAAACCCTTATCGGCTCGCTGCTCGGTGTATTGAAAACGAACGTTAACGCCAAGAACCTGCCGTGCAGAATCTTTGAGATTGCAGATACTTTTGTGCCGGCCGAATCGCAGGGCGGCGAACTGCCGATTCAGAAAACTAAAATTGCAATGGTCTGTGACGGTGACTTCAGAGACCTGCGGGGCGTGATAGAAGGTCTGATAAACAGTATTGGCAGAAATGCACAAATTGATTTTGCCCCTGTCGATCTTATCTGGGCGCAGACCGGAGCCAATATCCTGCTTAACTCCCAGCTAATTGGCACCGCGGGGATTGTATCGCAGGCGGTTAGACAAAAGCTTGACTTCAAAGACATCTCACCGTGCGCTGCGGAGTTGGATTTTGAGCAGCTTATGTCTCTTGCCGGCGGCGCCGTGAAAGTCAGACCGATTCCGAGATTCCCTGCGATAGAGCGTGACCTTTCGATTATCGTAGGCGAAGCAATTCCCTGGGCTGATATTATCAAGACGATCAAGAGCAAGGCCTCCGGCGAACTTGAAGACATCCGGTTTGTCGGAATATACCGTGGGAAAGGCATCCCCTCCGGCAGTAAAAGCGTCACGCTTTCGCTTCGGTTCAGAGACGAGGACGGCACATTAACCCACGAGACTGTTGACGGCTTCGAAGCCGACATTGTCCGGAGCCTGGCCGAAACCGTCGCGGCAGAACTGCGTACTGTATGACTTGCACTGCGCTATAGTGATAACAATGATCAGCAGCAGGGTTGGTGAATCTTTTCATATTCAAATCGTTGGCTGCGAGCCTTTTAATTAGTTGCAAATATAAAAGTGCGTCTAATTTGTTTTTGAGCGGAAATTGACTACAGAAAAACAAGCCACCGAGTCGAAAATCTAAATAGAAGAAAATATGAAGCTTTAATAATCGCCTGAAATTTTCTGGTATTTTATTGACTTTAGTCTTTGGATTTGGTATAAACTATTGTTGCGGGCTAACCCCTGCGGTGTTCGTATAGAAAGACTGGATTTGAAAGAACCGATACCCGTACTCAGGGAAATCAGGCCTTGATGGATCGGAAAAGCCTACTCGATAGGACTTTCGGACACAAGTAACGATTGCCCACTTGGTAGTAATGGGTTCTTTTCAAACGCTTTCTTACGGCACTCGTGGAGGATGGCCATGCAACTTATAAAAGGCCTGTATGTGTATCGTCAGGCCTTTTTTATTTGTTTTTAGCGACAAAAACGGCACATCACTATGCTGATATGGATGTTGTGCCGAGTTTAATGTATGAATCGCTGTATCACGTCGGTTTATTTCAGACCATCAGAATACCGCGGATGCCATTCTTTTTAATCCTATTCAATCGGCAATGTGTTATAGGACGCATAAAACCTTCTTAAACTTACCTGTAGCTTTGATTTTTCCGGTTAAGCTGAAGAAAAGATTTGTCGATTAAAATCATATAAAAGCTTAGGGGGAGTCTCTCTCTGGCTTAGGTGATTATTTTTTTAAATGATTTGTATTATGGAGGCCAGGAAATGCCTACAGTCCGAAGCTTCACAGTTTTGCCCACACTGCCGGATATCTTGAAAGACCTCGATATTATCGCCAGGAATATGTTTTGGTCGTGGAATCCTGAGTTCTTAGAGCTCTTTAAGCGTATTGACAGCAATTTATGGTCGGCCTCCGGCCATAATCCTGTCAAAATGCTGGGCAGTGTTTCGCAGGCAAAATTGGATGAATTAGCTGAAAATCAAGGTTTTTTAGGCCAATTACAGCGGGCTAATGAAAAGCTTAAATCATATTTTGAGAAACCTACATGGTATGAAAATGTATGCTCAAAATGCGACAATCCTACGATTGCATATTTTAGTGCAGAATTTGGAATCCATGAATGCCTGCCTATCTATGCCGGTGGTTTGGGAATCTTAGCCGGCGACCATTTAAAGAGCGCTTCCGACCTCGGTGTTCCGTTAGTGGGTGTCGGTCTGTTGTACCAGAAAGGTTATTTCCGTCAATATTTGAATATCGACGGTTGGCAGCAGGAGATATATGTCGAGAATGATTTCTATAACATGCCGATAGAACTTGTTCGCAAAGAAAGCGGTCGGCCTTTGACTATCAGTGTTGAATATCCCGGCAGATGCGTAATTGCTCAGATATGGTGCGTTTCTATCGGCAGGGTGAAATTATATCTGCTGGATACGAACGTGCACGCAAACTCCCCGATAGACCGTATGATTACCAGCAGTCTTTATGGCGGAGATCGGGAGTTAAGAATTCGCCAGGAGATTATGCTGGGCATTGGCGGCTTAAAAGCTCTGACGGCAATGGATATTATACCGACGGTTTGTCATATGAACGAAGGACACGCTGCTTTTATGGCATTGGAGCGAATCCGGGAATTGCGAACTTCTGAAAATATGACTTTTGATGAGGCGGTCGAGGCTACAAAATCAGGCAACGTTTTTACAATACATACACCTGTAAAAGCAGGGCTCGACGAATTTCGTGTTGAACTTATGGATAAATATTTCGGCGGTTATTTCCCCAAGCTTGGCATAAATCGAAATCGGTTCCTGGGATTGGGCAGAATACTTCCCGACGACGACAGCGAGCCGTTCAAGATGCCGATTCTGGCTTTACGGCTGAGCGGTTGTACGAACGGCGTAAGCAAATTACATGGCCAGATATCACGGGGAATATGGGGCAGCCTTTGGCCGGGGATACCGCGTAATGAAGTACCCATAATTTCAATCACAAACGGTATACATATTAAGAACTGGGTTTCGGATGAGATTGATTCCTTATACGAGAGGTTTCTTGGCCTGAACTGGGCTGATGAAGCTATGGACAAGTCGCTTTGGGAATCGATAGACCAAATTCCCGACGAGGAATTCTGGAGAATGCACCAGCGATGTAAAGAGCAGTTGATTGTTTTCACCCGCAACCGCCTTAAGGCTCAGATGCAGCGTAGAGGTACTTACCATACTGAGTTAAACCATGCCGAGGAGGTCCTCGATCCTGAGGCGCTCACCATAGGTTTTGCCAGAAGGTTTGCCAGCTATAAAAGGGGCAATCTGCTGCTCAAAGATGCTCGCCGGCTTATAAATCTTCTCAACGATCAGGATCGGCCCTTGCAGATTATTTTTGCCGGTAAGGCCCATCCGAAAGATACCGAGGGCAAGGATATTATCCG
>CAYTNN010000247.1:1365-6285 GCA_964439135.1 uncultured Pirellulales bacterium | reverse complement strand
ATTGATTATTTCGTCGAAGGAAGGCTTTTGATGATGAGAATTTTAATTAGACAGTGTTACTTAAATTTTAATAGTTGACAGTCATTAGTTTTTACGCCGTCCTGTTCCTGAGCCTAATCGGTCTCATTCGTAGCGGCGCCACGGGACTTGTCGTCCGGTGCTCGTCCGGAGAGGCCCTCCAAAGAGGTGTTCAATCCTTCCCGGATCTCGTCCAGCTTTTCCCGCGAACCTGTTGCCTCGGGCAAAGCGGCGTTGGGTTCGTCGATCACGCGTGGCGTCATGAATACGAACATCTCGCTGTTCGCCAGATTGACCTCGGTATGCCGGAAAAGTCCCCCGACCAGCGGTACATCCCCGAGCAGTGGAAGCTTGTGCTCGATCATACTTTCCTTTTGAAAGAGGATGCCGCCGAGCAGAAGCGTTTGGCCGTCCCGCACGATCATGTTGGTTGTGGTCTCCATTACGGTCCTGACGGGCTGATCGTTTACAAGATCTGAGGTCAACTGGGAAATCTCGACGTTGACAATCATATCTACATTGTCTTCGGGGGTGATACTCGGTCGGGCCCGCAGTTCCATACCGACCCTGTCGAAGTTAATGTTTTGGCTGGTGGTCTGCTGCGTTATTGATTCGCTGCCCCGGAACGCCACTTCGCTGCCCTTGAAGAAATTCGCCTGCTCATTGTCCTTGGTCCAGAGTGTTTGCTGATTCAGAACCTTGGCGTTGGTTGTCTTAATAAGGAAGTCAATCAAGGCGTAAATGTCGGTTCCGACGCCAAGCACTGATCCCGATCCTGTGGCGTTCACGCCACTACTGGACGATATGGTCCCGGCTGCCGAGCCATGCGTTCCGATATTAGTCAAATTGCTCAGTGCCGTGATTGCATTTTCGCCTAACGTCCCAAACGCCTGAGGGTTCGTCGATAGCTCGATCCCGAGAGACGTCACTTTGGAATGCTCGACCTCCACGATTATCGCCTCGATCACCACCTGCTTGCCCGGCACATCCAGTGAATCAATCAGTTTTCTTATGGCGTCCATGAACTCCGGCGGAGCCAGGACCATGATCGACTTGGTATGCGGTTCGGGCACAAAGCGGACCCGCCCAATGACGTTGCTGATTGGCATTTCCGCGTTGACGCCCATGCTGCTGCGGGCCCCGATACCCGACCAGGGCGGCGTATACTCGTTATTGCCCGCCTGGGCGTCGTTGTTCGAGCCGGCATTGTTGTTGCTATCGCCCGTACTATCCATCGCGGACTCCCCGGTCAGTCCCTGGGCCGTGAGACGAATCCGCGCCTGCTGCCCCGGTTCGACGAACAACGCATTAAGACGCTCGGTAAGATCCTCGGGATCGGCGTACTTTAGCTCGATAACTTCCGGGACCTCGCCCATTTCCTGGCTGTCAAGCTCTTTTATGAGGTCCTCAATCACATCGTACGCCCCGGCGACGTTGCTTATGACGATGATTTTCTTGGTGCTCGGTACTTCTTCGAACGTCAACTGTCCATAGAGCGGCCCGACGATTTTCTTCTTTTCTTCTTCGTCGCCGTAGCCGTAGTAGTAACGGCGGAAAAAGTCGCTTGTGCTGCTCGATTGTTCGCTGAAGAGCGTTGTGAGCAGGTCCGCTATCTGCACGGGGTCGGAATTGCGCAGCGTAAAGATCCTCGGCTTGACCTGGTCCAGATCGAGCGGAATGTCCCATTCCTCTATCTGGACGGCAATCTTGAGCATGTTCTCCGGTGAGGCGATCACCGTTATCTGGTTCATCGTTGAGAATGATATGACTCTAACCGTGTCCTGAGTTTCAACATTACGTGAGCTTCGGTTATAACCGCTATTACTATAGCCATAACTATAAGAATAACCGGCTTCCTGCTCGTAAAGACCTTCGATGTTCTCCTTGACCTTGTCAGGGTCGGCATATTTCAACTTAAAAACCTTTGTTTCAAACATACCCGTGGGGACGTCTATTTCGGCAATCAGTTTCTTGACCATCACGCGCATCTCTTCCCTGCCGAAGATCATGATCTGCCTTGCCTGGGTCAATGGCAGAACAAGAACGCTCGCCTGCAATTCCGTCCCCGGCATCTGCTGTATCGCCTCGTTAAGGCGCAGCGCCACCTCGGAAACATTGGCGTATCCCAGCGTGATTGTTTCGTGTTCTCTGGAGATCGTCTGTTCCTTGTCGAGTTTCTCTATCCACTCGGCAATCTTCTTCATATCTTCAGCCGATGCCCTTGCAATGATCCATCTGCGATTGGGCTCCGGGATGAGTACGATCGGCACCTGACCGGTCCCGGTCACAGGCGATGAGCCTCCTCTGGAACTGCCGTAACTGGAACTGCCGTAACGGGAACTGCTGCTTCGGCCGTAAGAGCTGCTTCCAACAGACCTGTTTCGATCTCGACCGGAACTGCTTCCTCCCGTGCCGTCGAAGCTCAGAAGCATCCTCAGCACCTGGACGATCTCCGCCGGATCGCCGTAATAAATCTCAAAAGTATCCTGCTGGGTCTGCTCGGCTTCGGGCACGTCGAACTGTTCAATAATCCCTTCGAGACGCATCAGATTCTGGACCGTATCAACCACAAACAGAGTGCGGGTGTTCTGGTCGGCAGTTACAAGGCCGGCATCGGTGAGCAGGGGGGTGACGATCTCAGCCATTTGGGCAGATCCGTAGTTCTTCAATCTAAAGAACCTCTGAACGACCTGATTCTTGTTCTTGATTGTTGAAAGCGGATAATCGACCAGGATTGTAGGAACGTCCTTGTCCAGCTTGTCAATCCACCCGGCGATTTGCTCCATGTCCTCAGCCGTCGCCTTTGCGATAATCCAGTTGTAAGTCGTCTCGGGGATAAGCATGGCCGGCGTCCGGCTGGTCCCAATGGTGACCGTCGTCGCTGTCCCCCCGGTCTTACTCTTACTCGGGTTCTTGTCCTTGGAGTTGCTGCCGGATGAACTGCTGCCCACGGGAGGACCAGGTCTTGGTTTTGGCTCTGAAGGGCCCAGGCCGGGCACGCCTGAACTGCTGCTGGCGCCGCTGCTCAGCAATGTCTTCAACAAGGCGACTATTTCCGATGGGTCGCCATACTGTATTTCGAATATCCGGGTATCGAGTTGAGCCACCTCGACCACGTCGTACTGTTCGATAAGCAAGCCGATACGCATCAGATTCTTGACCGTATCGATCACCGCCAGACTGCTGGTGTTCTCGTTGGCGCTTACATAGCCATACTCGCCAATCAACGGCAGAAGAATTTGGCCCATCTGTGAAGCACTGTAGTTATTCAGCTTGAAGAACTTCTGGACGATCTGATCCTTGTTCTCAATCATAGCCAGAGGGTAATCAGAAGCTATCGTGGGGACCTCGCCGAGTTTGGCCTGTGCTATAGGTTTGAGGAAAATCGCGTTGTCGGCAAACTCCGCAACACAGCCCTTCATGCGCAGGGCGGCATAGATCATCGAGAGAGCCTCGCTTCTCGGCAGCCTATCCGGTGCGAAAATAGTCACTTTCAGTTTCTTCGATTCATCATCCGGAATAATGGTCTTGCCCGTCCAGTCTGCCAGTTTCTTCAAGATATCCTTCATAGGGACATCGTTAAGGTTCAGGGCTTCCATCGGCTCATTTGAGTCCGCCGATTTCTCCGACCCATCGCTTGCGGCAACCACGCTCTCGGGCTCGTTAGCATCAGGTGATCTGGCGGGCTCGTTTGCGTCGAAGGTCACCATAGGCTCGTTTGCATCACCAGGCTCTCTTGTCTCGCCGGGCTTGTTAGGCTCGGCTGCGGCGACTTCAGCCGGCTGCTCCGGCTGTTCGGGCATAGGCGAATAGAAACCGATCCTCCAGACGATAAGCACCACTGCAATGCCGACCAATATTAATACTATTGATTTTGACCGTTCCATTTTATTCACCTCAATATGAATCTAAACCACTCTTATTGCCTGTCATCCGGCCTGCTCCGTCTTCTGCCGCTTCCATCAGAACTCCGGTTGCCGTGTCCGTCGGGGAGGGAAAGAAACCATATTTCTCACTGAACTTAGCTTCAACCTTTTGCTTTTCTTCATCCGACATCTGGTCCTATCGCTTCATGACATTCTCCATTTCCTCTCTCATTTTGGCCCTGTCTTCTCCAGAGAGATGGGGTCTGCTTTTCATGCCGGTGCTTCCTCCTTCCGGACCGCGCATCGGCGGTGCTTCGGACCGAACGGTAACTATATTGGCGCGTTTTCCTCCCGTCTCACCCGGCTTGGGCGACGGTCTCTCAGGTCCGGACCTCGAGCCGCCCTGGGCCGGAGAACCCTCAGCATCAATTGGACAAAAGACTTTTTTCTCCCCTTCCCATTCGGTTGTGACTGAAGCGGCGTCGATGGCTACAATCTTTGCGTCCCTGATCCTGGCGCCGACCTTATACCATTTACCATCTATATATGCCTCGTCGCCGAATATGCCCAGCACAGCCTTCACGGGATGCTCCTTTAGTGACGGCCAAAAGAGATTCTCCTTCTTCAAATCCTCCGTGATTAGCTTGGACTTGGTTACCTGGCTCTCCACGATGTTGGGGTCCGGTTTGTTCCTGGCGGTGGCCTGCTTGACGATGCGCTCCGCCCTGGCCGAAGCAATGAAAAAGCCCGTTACCTTAGCCACGGTCAGAACGCCCGATAGCACCGCAATCGCAAGCAATACTACGGGAACAAATTCCCGCTTGTTTTGCACGAGATCCCTTATACGATCAAGCGTCATGATCCACCTCTCTTCTTCGGCAGACTGGCGAATGTCGAGATTGTCAGATCCAGTTGCACCTGCTGTCGCTTGTTTGGGTTAACTTATATTATGAACTCCTCGATCCTGCCAAGTACGGATTCTCATTCAGCCCGGCAAGCAAATCGAGCACCTGCTGTTAATAAAATCATGAAAATT
>CAYTNN010000247.1:0-1265 GCA_964439135.1 uncultured Pirellulales bacterium | reverse complement strand
CTCAACCTGCGGCTTCTTCTTCTGCCTTTTCCTTGTTCTGCGCCTTTTGAAAAATCCTTGGAAAACTATAGAAATCTCAAAACGGAAAACCAAAACAGCAGATGCACGTCTATGAGTATCAAAATCCCACTTATTGTATTTATGTCATATTAACTACCCTTGTATCAAGGGAAAAATATATTATTTTAGACGTTAGCTTTAGTATACCATGGGATAATTAAAGGTATCCGCCTGTCCCATAGGGAGTACATTGTTCGATGAGTTGTGCTTTATAATGACAGGCGTGGCGATTGACTTTTGTCATTGATTATTTACTATTTACGATTTACTATTTACGAAATATGATTGACTATAGTTAAGCTAATTTAGGAGAATTTAAAATGACCAGCACGCAACTTCAAAGTAAGAATCTATTGTCAGGCAGGATGTATCGGCAGGGTATCTTAATGATTTTGGTCTTTGTTCTGATAAGCGCAATTTGCAGCTATGCGGCAGAACCGAACCAGCCTGCCGAGAAGCCGTGGATCAGTCTTTTCAACGGCAAGAATCTCGATGGCTGGAAGGTCAAGATCACGGGCTACGAATTGAATGACAATTACGGCAATACTTTTCGGGTCGAAGATGGGGTCATGAAAGTTTGTTACGATAAGTACGACAAGTTCGGCGGCAAATTCGGCCACATCTTCTATAAGGAGAAATTTTCGCACTATCGTTTGCGGCTTGAATATCGATTTGTGTCAGATCAAGCACCCGAAGGCCCGGGGTGGGCGTTTAGAAACAACGGGATTATGATACATTGCCAGTCGCCCAAGAGTATGAGAAAGGACCAGGATTTTCCGGTTTCCATTGAAGTTCAGTTGCTCGGAGGCAACGGCAAGGACAAGCGCTCGACCGGTAATCTGTGCACTCCCGGCACGCACATCGTAATGGACAATCAGCTTGTCACGCAGCACTGCATTTCATCTCGTTCAAAAACATATCACGGCGACCAATGGGTCAAGGCCGAAGTTGAGGTCCACGGCGATGGTCTCATTAAGCACATTATTAACGGCCAGGTCGTGCTGGAATACGAGAGGCCGCAGCTTGATGAGAAGGACCGGGATGCTCAGAAGCTTATCAAGGGCGAGAATAAGTTGCTGTCCGAAGGTTACATTTCCCTTCAAGCTGAGAGCCATCCCACAGAGTTCCGAAAGATAGAGATTCTTCCCCTTGAGGAATAGTGCGGAAATCGTTCAGACGTCTGTAAAACAATATATCTTCATGGA
>CAYTNN010000246.1:0-6313 GCA_964439135.1 uncultured Pirellulales bacterium | reverse complement strand
TGTTCGGCTCGGTAGTGGCGAAAATAAACTTGATATGGCTGGGCGGCTCTTCCAGTGTCTTTAACAGTGCGTTGAAGGCCGAAACGGTCAGCATGTGCACTTCGTCGATAATGTAAATCTTGAATCTCGAACGTGCCGGCCGATATATCGCATTCTCCCGCAGCTCGCGAATCTCGTCGACGCGGTTGTTTGACGCCCCGTCGATCTCGATAACGTCGATATCGTCGCCGGTATTTACCGCAAGGCAGCTATCACATTTGCAGCATGGCTCGGTAGTGGGTGCGTCGACGGCCAGGCAGTTCAGCGCCTTGGCCAGAATCCGTGCCATCGTAGTCTTACCGACGCCTCGGGTGCCCGTAAAAAGGTAGGCGTGAGCGACCCTGTCGGTCTTGATAGCGTTCTTAAGCGTCTGGGCGATAGGGTCCTGCCCGATGACATCATCGAACGTCTGCGAACGATATTTTCTTGCTAAAACGGTATACGACATTTTTAAATGATTATTGATTAATGATTAATGATTATTTCATCGTACTCATCTTTTGGCTGTAAATTCCGAACTTCTGTTCTTTGTCGTCTTTCTTGACTTTATAAAAATAGCTGTCAACTCTTTACCTTCTTCGATTAAGCTGGAAACCTGGTTTTTATTGAGCAATTTTTCTTCTATTATAAACTCCATCCAGAAGCAGGATTCATCTGTTTCTTCTATGACAATACTTAGCTTAGAAGCAAAGTCAGCCTTTGACTGTGCAACACAAACGGCTCGATAGTTGGAAGCAACAGAAGTCGAACACCTGATCAACTGCCTTCTAATATGATTTCCTAAATCAGTTTTTGGGAGAGCCAGACTCAGTTTGACGCAGCGATGCGCGAATTCTTTGGTTCGCATTATCAGGTCATTATTACCCATCTGCTCTGGTATTTTAAATAATGATTTATCAATAATCAATAATCATTTATCATTAAAAAGCGGCCGGGTTTACCCACAGCACGACCAAGCTGCACGTTTATGGCTGCTCGGTTCCCCGCCTGACCAGGTTAACGGGCTCGGTCTGCATGGGACCCGGCCGTAATAATTGCTTACGGTTGATTTATCACCGGTTATTCAAAATATTTCCGATTTGTCGCCATTATAGCAGCAAAAAAACAATTTTCTACAAAAACATTTTCGATTTGACAAATATTGTTCCAACAGCTATTTTCTGCGCGAACGAATCCGATAATTCGATATGAGTCAGGAAAATTAATACCAGGGCGACCTACCTGTGATTCTGAACGTCTGGAAGGCAGGCGGCGAATCTCAGGTGCAGGGAAGGAGAATTTCTATGATAGCCAGAATTGAAGATACGTGCACAGCCTGCGGACTTTGCGTCGACACCTGCCCCGAAGTATTCGAGATGGGCGACGAAATGGCAGAAGTTATTGTCGATGAAGTTCCTGCCGAGCACGAAGACGATGTCCAGCAGGCCGCCGACGAATGCCCCGTAGAGGCAATCATCGTAGAGTAAGTATTGGCAGGATCTGTTGCGTTCTACCATTAATCAAGTGACTCGCCGTAAGGATTCGCGGTGGTTGATTCAGGGCTTTTAACCCGTTGCTGGTTAAGCCGTCAGGTTATACAGGAAGCTTAGTCTTCCTGTCTTCGCAGCATAACTACGCCCAACAAAAAGGATGTAAAACCGATAGCCAGTAACACTAAGCAGGGATTTATCATTTCTATGAGGCTGAAGTTTCGCCAGATAGCCCCTTCGAGAGCGAATATACTCCATTTCACCGGACTAATATGACTGAACGAACGTAACCATGATGGCATAAAAGCCAGCGGAACCATGCCTCCCCCGATCATTGCCATAATCATAAGTATTGCCCAGCCGGCCCCGCCGGCGCTCTGCTCGGTCCGTCCCAGTGTGCATATAAACATCATAAGGCCAACGAAGCATAGCACCGTACAAAACGCTGCTGGAATGAACAGCAATAAATTGCTTATGGGCATCTTAAAGATTGTCTTTGCACCGATAGACAAAATGCACATTATCAAAATGCATGTTATGAAGCACGCCAGGCCTTTGCCTGCGAGAATATGGGCACGGCCAAGCGGGCCGATGCGCAAACGGTCGAAAGTGCCGTTAGTGCGTTCTTTCACAATCGAGATTGCAAATGTCGCTGTACACCCAAGAATCCCCCAGAGCATAGCCTGTGGAAACGTTATCTGAAACGCTGTGACGGGCCCTTCATATTCCCTGCTAACATCCAGTTTGGCAAAGTTTAATATGTCTCCATCGAAGCCTGCACCGAAGTTTTCATCATTGACGTCTGTTAGCAGGGTGTCAAAAGAGTCAATAAAGCCCAGATACAGATCTGCCTGCCCGGCATCGAGATCAGTGGCGTTTTCAAGCTCTCGTCTCCAGAGATTAATCTGATCTTTCATCCATTGTCGATCAATAAATTTTTCACCCAGGGCTTCGAATTGTGCCTTGGCAAGAAGGCCCTGAAGATAACCGCCTTCCATCCTGCGTGACGGATCCGATGCTATCTCTAATTTTGGCTCGTCCCTGTTAAATAACGCTTCGAATCCGTCTCCGAAGCCTTTGTTTAGAATAAGCGCCGCGGCAACTTTACCTTTTCTAACCTGCTCAACGGCCTCGTCCCGGCTCAGGTTGACTATTTTTAATGCTTCGTCGGACTCCAGCTTTGATATATAGGCATTTGAAAATTCGGAATTGTCTTCGTTCACAACGGCGATTTCCATTCCGGACGGCCCTTTACCGGCACCGGAATATATAGCGCCAAAAAACAGGGCAAAAAGAACCGGAAAACCGAAAACCCAAAAAATGTTGCCCTTATCACTGATTAGAACTCGCAGATCTTTGACAGCAAGAAATATCGCCTTGTTCATCAATCTCGAAGCCTCCGTCCGGTCAGGTTAAGAAAAACATCCTCAAGGTCGGCCGTTTGAACTTTCAGCGAACGAAAACGCACGCCGCTGCTATTAAGCTTCGCCAGAGATTCCATTGGCCGGCTGGTCTGGAACATGATTTTCGTTTCTTCGAACTGAATGTCCTTATTATCAACGAATGGTTTTATTTTATTAACATCCGACAGCTTTTCTTCGAACTCAGCCTCGATATGTGACGGGCCTCCGTGCCTGGTGATAAGATTTTCAACGCTGTCCATGTCCAGAATCCTGCCGTGGTCAATAATCGCCACCCTGTCGCAAAGACGCTGGGCTTCCTCCATGTAGTGAGTGGTATAAATGATGGTTCGGCCTTCTTTTCCCATAGCCTCAATCGTCTCGAATATCAAATTGCGAGATTGCGGGTCAACTCCAACCGTGGGCTCATCGAGCAGTAAAATCGGCGGGTCGTGCAATAGAGAGCAAACCATATTGAGCCGGCGTTTCATCCCGCCGCTGTATTTCGAGACCCGCTCCTTACTCCTCTGCGCCAGCCCCGCTATATCGAGACAATCCCTGACTCGCTCTTTTAGCTTTTGGCCGTTGAGTCCGTATATTTTGCCGAAAAAGCGAAGATTTTCCAGGGCCGAAAGCTCCTCATATAACGCCAATGATTGCGGTACTACCCCCAAAGACAAACGAACCTCGATCTGGCCCGGATCGGTTTTTCCATCCAGCGTCACCGTTCCGGCATCCGGCCTTAAAAGTCCGCAGAGCAATTTGATCGTAGTCGTCTTGCCCGCTCCATTAGGCCCGAGTAATCCGAATGTCTCCCCTTTTTGCACTTCGAAGCTGACATCATCCAGAGCTACAGTGGCCCCGTAATATTTCTTCAGATTCTCTGCCTTGATCATTTGAATCTGTCCCGTGAATATGGAAATCAGGCTTCGGTATTTTCTATTTTGAAAGTTCCCTTCCCCGGTCGCGTGCTCTGGTAATAGCAGCGGATATCATCTCGCTGATCTTGCCGTCCGCGAATACCTTGATCGCCGCTTCGGTAGTGCCGCCGGGCGATGTTACCTTCCGGCGAAGCTCAGCGGGGCTTTCACCATTTTTGTCGGCCTCGACCGCGAGCAGCCCTGCCCCCTTGGCGGTTTGCAGAACCAGGTCTTTCGCGACATCCTCGGGCAGACCCAGTTCGACGCCGGCCTTTATCATCTCCTCCATCAGCAGGAAATAATAAGCAGGCCCGCTGCCGCTGACCGCCGTCACGGTGTCGATTAAATCTTCATTATCCACGATAACCGCCTTGCCAACCGACGAGAAAATCGAGAGGGCTTGATCCAGCAGCGATTTAGCCCGCTCGTTGGCATAAAGTGCGCTTGCCCCTTCGGCAATCAGGGCAGGCGTATTGGGCATTACCCGAACGATGGCCGTATCACCCAGCGCCGCGGCTATCTTTGCGACTTTAATTCCCGCCGCGATGGATATTATTAGCGTCTCACCGCCGATAGCGTTTTTTATGCTCTCCAGCGCATCGTCCATATTCTGCGGCTTGATGCTCAAAATGAGAGTTCCAACCTTCCCCGCCAGCTCGGCGTTATTCCCGACTACCGTGACACCGTACTTGCCTGCGATAAATTCAAGCCGTTCGGTACGGATATCGCTTACGAAAACATTTTCAGGTGCGTAAATTTTTGCTGCGACGATTCCCTTAATCAGGGCCTCCGCCATATTCCCGCTGCCGACAAAGCCTATCGTATCCACTTCTTTCTCCTTGTTAGATTCTATTTGAAGATTTATAATTTCAACGTTAAATTATTCTGCGGCCAATATAGAATGAGTCATGGAGAAAAGCAATGCAAAAACGAGTTGAATATTCCGATGCCGTCAAAACCAAGTATCCCGAGCAGGTCGTCATAGCAATCGCCAAAGACAGGCAGGGCAAAGCCAACCCCGTCACGTTAGGCTGGACAATGTATGCATCCGGCGATCCTCCGATGATGGCGATCGCCGTAGCGAAAAAGCATTATTCGATTGAAGCCATCACGCACTCGGAATGTTTCACGATTGCGTTTCCATCCTCGGAAATGGCTGATGCTGCCTTATTCTTCGGCTCGAAGTCCGGCCGGGAAATCGACAAATTCGCCGAGTTCGAGTGCGAAACAGAGCCGGCAAAAGAAATCGATTCGGTCCTGTTGGCCGACGCTGTAGCCAATTTCGAATGTATGCTCGATTCGCAGGTCCCCGTCGGCGACCATATAATATTCGTAGGAACGGTAGTCTGCTCCCACATGAACACAGAGCCGAAGAAACGCCTCTACACCACCGGTCCCGGCCATAAATTAGGCCCGGCATCGTGAATTGACTATCGACCGGCAATAGTCAATAGAAAATAGTCAATAGTAAATTCTCTTACCGCCTTACCCGGGCGTTGCCCTGCCAGATGCTCCATATCTGGTCCTCGTCCGCAGGCTGGGCGTAGTCGGTCGACAGCGTTGTGACCAATGCCCCCGTGGCCCATCCGAACTGGACCCACTTTTCCGGCTCCCAGCCTTTGAGGATGCCGTAGAGCATGCCCCCGACGAAGCCGTCGCCGCCCCCGATCCGGTCGAGCACCGTTATCTCCCGCGGCTCGACCACATGCCAGTTGTCACCCTCGGCCATAATCGCTCCCCAGAGGTGACAATTGGTACTGACGACCTGGCGAAGCGTAGTGGCAAACACTGTGGCATTGGGAAATGCTTTCTTCGCTTTATTGATCATGACCTTGAAGGTCTCGATCTTGTTCGCCAGGTTTTTGCCGCCCGCCTCCGGGCCTTCGATTCCCAGGCAGAGCTGGAAGTCATCTTCATTGCCGACGAGGATGTCCGAAACCCCGGCGATTTCCGCGAATATCTCGTGCAGCTCGGCCTCGCGTCCCTTCCAGAACGAGGCACGATGGTTCAGGTCGAATGAGATACGCGTCCCGTGCTTCTTAGCGGCCTTAGCTAATTCAAGGCAGAAGGTGCTCGTCTCGGGCGAAAGGGCCGCGATAAGACCAGACAGGTGAACGATTTGTACGCCCTCTTTGTCGAAGATTCTATCCAGGTCAAAATCTTTGACGTTCAGGGTTCGTCCCACTTCGCCGGCACGGTCGTTATGGACCCGCGGTCCGCGTGAGCCGTAGCCGCTGTCGGCGATATTGAACTGGTGGCGATAGCCCCACGGCCCGCCCTGATCCACTTCCTTGCCCTCGACGTCTATATGTCGGCCGGCAAGATTGTCCTTTATGAACCGGGCGATCGGACTGCCCTTGACGAACCTCGTCAGCACCTTAACAGGCAGACCCAGAAAGCTCGATACACTGGCCACATTGGACTCGGCGCTCGTGGCCTGCATGATGAACGTGTTACTGGAATAAACAGGCTGGCCGTTGACCGG
>CAYTNN010000245.1:3972-6313 GCA_964439135.1 uncultured Pirellulales bacterium | reverse complement strand
TTACAAGTTTGGGATATATTCCTACGACTACAATCAGAACCACGAAAATAAACATAGGGATCAAGGCGGCGACTGGAGCTTCTTCCCTTCCAGGATTAGATTTTTCTCCCTTAAAATATAGAACCTGGATAATACGGAAGAAATACGCCCCTTCAATTACCGTACCTAACAGGGCAAGGCCAAGAAGCACGATGAAGTACGTTTCTTTAGTAGCCAAGGCAGCTCGAACAATTAAGAATTTGCTGGGAAAACCTATAAAAGGCGGCAGTCCTACAAGTGAAAACACGCCGATGGTAAAGGCTAAGCAAGTAAGCGGCATTTTTTTGCCCATCCCTTCCAAGGCCGAAATTTCCATCGAGCCAGCTCGATAAATCATATACCCTGCCGCTAAAAACAGCAGCGCCTTACTAAGAGTGTGACTTACCAGTTGGAATAAACCGCTGGTTACTCCGTAAGAAGTAGCTATTGCCAGAGCGAACAGGATTAAGCCTATTTGGCCGATGCTGGAATAGGCCAGCATTCTTTTGATGTTGTTTTGGCAAAAAGCGCACATCTCACCTACTAAAAGAGTTAAAATCCCCAAAAGTGCCAGAAACGGCAAGAAGCTTTGAGCGCCGAATATAGTAAATATTACCCTGACTACGGCATAAAGGCCCACCTCAATGGCTATGCCGGATAGAATCGCGCTTATAGATGATGGAGCCGATGAATGAGCGTCGGGCAACCAGGCATTCAAGGGGAATATCGCTGCCTCGATTCCCAATCCGGCAACAATTAAGACCATAGGAACAAAAACTGATACGGGGCTAACTGATCTTATGCTCTGGGCAATATCAGCCATATTAAGCGTGCCGAAAAGACCGTAAAGCAAGCCTATTCCTATAAGCAGAAGACTTGAACCAACGGCGCCTTGAATCAGGTACTTCACCGCTGATTCGATGCTGGCTTTGTCTCTCAGGTAAGCGACGAGGCTATAGGACGAAATGCAGAGAATCTCAAAGAAGACAAAGAGGTTGAATATATCCCCTGTAAGAACGACACCTGTAGCTCCCGTAAGAAGCAGAAGATAAAGCATATGGTACTTTTCGGTAGCACCTTCTTTAATGTAATCCAATGCATAGACGGAAACCAAAAGGCCTACCAAAGCGATGATGGTGGAAAACAGGACACCCACCGGGCCGGCGACCAGATTAATACAGAACGGAGGTTGCCAGCCACCAATAGATACAATTATAGAATTTTCCAGTACTCTGGGAAGCAACAGGAGAGAAACAACAAGGTTGAAAGCAAGTGCTACCGGCGGAATGTATTTAACCGCGGCTTTCCAAAAAAGAGCAAACAGAGGAATGGCAAAAGCCAAACCTAAAGGTACTGCAATAAGAAGTACCGGGTCTACCATTTCTGCTCCCTTATTTTACGAAGGTTAAGTGCCCCGTAATGCTGATATAATCTAATAGCCAACGAAAGGGCCAATGCCAAGACTGCTACGCCAATTACGATAGCTGTCAGAACCAATGCCTGTGGCACCGGATCAACCATGTCCGCAGAGTCTATCCCGGGCCTCGAAAAAATGGGGGCAGTTCCTTTCGTGATGTAACCAATAGAAATGAGAAACAGGTTTACCCCTGTATCCAAGATGCCAAGACCAACGATGACTTTAATAAGGTTACGTTTAACCAGAATGATATAAAGCCCGATCAATATAAGTCCAAAGGCTCCTATATAATAAATGTAATTGTTCAAAAAACCCATCGCGTCATCAACTTTCCTCAATTAGGTTGTCAATAATACTGGCTAATTCTGAACCGACTTTAATTCCGATGGCAATATAAATAATGGGGATAATGCCGGCACTGAAGAGTGTGTTGGCTGTTCCCTTAGGCAAAAAGTTTGAAAGGAAATAGTCGCCAAAAGCTAAACCAAGCAGGCCTATTACTACAAAGATCAGACCACCTAAAGACTCTGCAAGATTAAATGCGACCCGGCTAATCCTTCTTTCCCGGCAGCCAAGATAAATTAAAAGAAAGCCGGAGGCAATGATCGCTCCTCCCTGAAAACCTCCTCCGGGTGTGAGATGTCCATGGATAAAGATATAGGTGCCGAAAACGAGAATAAGGGGAAACAAAAGCCTGCATCCGGTATAGAGGACCAGGCTGGCTGGCTCTGTTTTTCTTATTTTTTCTCTTCCGCCGGCTGTTAGCACCGCACCTAAGCCGATTGTAGCAATGAATAAAACCGTAACCTCGCCTAAGGTATCAAAACCACGGTAATTTACCACAACTGAGGTAACTATATTGACAGCCCCGGTTTCTTTTATACCTTCGTCAATATAATACCTGCC
>CAYTNN010000245.1:0-3872 GCA_964439135.1 uncultured Pirellulales bacterium | reverse complement strand
TCCGGGGCGGTGGGGCCTTTGAGCATACGTAATAGGCACAAGGAAATCGCCAGCCCTATGATCGCAAGAAAGATAATTTCACTCATATAAAATACTCACACCCATTAGCTTATTTGTATATACAAATAAAGCGATAGATATACCCAAAAAAATTATTTCCTTTTAATTATTTCCATGATCTTTCTTACTCGCACATCAATCACTCTATAGCATGTTTTCGTTCCTTCTCTTCTGCCTTTGATGATATCCGCATTTTTCAATACCTTAAGATGCTGGGAGATTGTAGATTGAGGCAGTCCCAATACCCTCTGGATCTGGGCAACATTGCATTCGTCCTCGAGAAGACCAAGCACGATTCTTAGCCGTGCAGGATGGGCTAACGCTTTCAGGGTCTCACTAATTTTCTCGTGGTTTAATGTCACTCTAAAGTCCTTTACAGCTTTGTTAGGGCGATCTCGGCGGCATTCTCGACTTGGTGAGATATAGGCGAGGCAGTAAGCATGGGATGAGTGCCCACCTGAAATGTGATTATCTCGTCTGCTCTCATCCTTTTCTGCACAAGAGCTCCAATGAAATTCGTCACCTTACCAGCCGTCATACTGCCATATACCTGGCCGCCCAGAAGTACACGAGTATCCTTTTCAAAAACCAGCTTTACTGCTAAGTTGCTTGTGCCTGGAATCGACGCTGGGTGCTTGTCCGGTGCCTCAGCTTCTCCAGTTACGATGTCAAATCCAGCTTCCTTCGCCCCTCTCTCAGTCATGCCGGCAGATCCAATCGCGAGGTCGCCTATAACAGTACCGAATACACCGATAGGGCATTCACTGCGATGACGCAGTCTAAACAGATTTGCACCAGCCACCCGTGCCTCCATAGTTCCAATGGAGGCAAGACGGAGAAATGTAGGCCTTCCGGTAAAAAAACACCTCTTTCGAGTACAATCGCCCGCTGCAAAAATATTCTCGTCACTTGTCCTCATAAATTCGTCAACGTATATACCCTCCTTCTCATCGACTTCCAGACCACTATCGCGGGCAAGCTTAACGTTGGGAATTACTCCTATCCCTAAAATAACCACATCCGCTTTGGTCTTCTGACCATTGTCCAATTCCACATAATGTACTTTTTTGTTCCCGACGATAGCTTCCACCTTTCTATTGCTTAGGACCTTTATACCTCTTTCCGATAACTTTTTCTCCACCCGAACGCATATCTCCTCATCGCACGCCAGAAGGAGGCAGTGGGATAAAAGTTCGATGACAGTCACATTCTCAATTCCTCGCTTCTTACATTCATCGGCAAATTCCAGTCCAATGAAACCACCCCCAATGATAACCAGGTCTTTAGCCTCGTCTAAAGCGTTCAGAATCCGTTGAAGATATTCGACGTCCTTCCACACCGCAAAAACATTATCCAACTCAACTCCTGGGATTTGAGGTACCCGCGGTAGTGATCCTGTTGCCAGAACCATTTTTTGATACCCAAAAAGCCTGCCGCTGGAAGTTTCCACTGTTCTTTGGTCCTTATTTATGGAGACCGCTTCATCTATAATCAACTCTACATTGTTTTTTTCAAGAACAGTGTCCGGGATGAGGTCTTTATCCGGCGATCCCACGGTACCGAAGATGTAAGGAATGCCACAAGGAATTAGCACCTTTTTCTCTTTACGAATCAAAAGAATTTTGGCGTCCGGATAGTATCTCCTTGCACTAATACCTACTGTGATCCCGGCTGCGCTTCCCCCTACGATTAATATATCTGCTTTCTCCATGGCAATCCCGATTGTTGTTTATTTATGCGAATATTATCATTAAATACTTCTCAAATCTCCGGCCTATCAGACTCGTTGCCTCATCAGTATCTTCGGCCTTCACATTTATCCAGTGGATAAGGAGCTTATCACCAATAACATCTAATGTAAACGTTCCAGGGGTTAAGGTAATCGAATTGGCTAAAATCATCTTTGCAATGTCAGATTTGAGACGAGTCTTTATAACTACAATACCTGGCTTTATAGGCATTTTGGGGTGTATAACACGATAGGCAACATCGAAATTCGCCTTAATTATCTCCCAGAAAAGAACAATTAAGTACACGAGAAAAAATAAAATTCTCTTTATACTTAGCGGCGGCAAATCTAACTTTGAGTAAATATGAGATGCGAAAAGGCAGACAATCAGGCAAACCACGCCGCCGGTAATAAGCTCCGGCCAATCTAATCTCGAACTCAAAGCCAGCCATAGGGCGAAAGATAACACCAAAAGCCAGATGAAACCTTTTACCTTTTCAGATGTTGGGTAAACAACCCGTTGCATTTACAGATCCAAACTTTCGAACTCTGTGTCTGTGTTCACGTTCACAAGAAAGTACATCTTGACCTTTTCATTGGTTTTGTCAACAAATTTTTTTAATTTATTTGTTTATTTGTATATTTGAATATTTGAATATTCTTGACATAAACAACCATTGTCCTAAACTCTTTTATTGTGTGAACATAGGCCAAAGCGATGAATAGGGTGGTTTATGAGGTATCATAAAATTCCGGATGAAACTGTTCGACGGTTGGTGATTTGCCTTAGAGGTTTGCTGTCTTTGTCAGAAAGAGGATATAAGAATATATCCAGCCATAACTTAGCTGATTCTCTTGGGCTTAACCCCTGGCAGATAAGAAAGGACTTTTCTTATTTTGGCAGTTTTGGCACACCGGGCAGAGGCTATAATATCGAGAAGCTCGTAAGGCAAATTAGAAAAGTTCTCAAACTTAATGCTGTTCATAAGGCAGCTTTAGTTGGGGTGGGCAACCTTGGCTCGGCCGTGTTAACATATTCGGGATTTGGCATATTGGGGTTCAAAATTTTCGCTGCGTTCGATAATGATCCTAAAAAAATCGGTCGACAAGTAGGAAATATCACGATCGAGGATGTCTCAAACCTACAGACATTGCAGCAAAGAAAAATTGAAATTGGAATTATTACTGTTCCTTGCGAGGCCGCTCAGGAAACATTCAATAAGCTCACCGCGGCGGGGATTAAAGGTATCTTGAGTTTTTCACCGTGCTATAAAACAGGCCGCAAAAAAGTCAAAGTAATAACTATCGATATTGCGATGGACCTTGCACGTCTGCCATACTATATAACTACAAGACGGATTACCAAAGTTTAAGCTAAGTAATATCGTACCTCGTTCTCATCTAAGAAGTACCAACAACAAGTATGGCTTGCAGCTTAGAAATCTCTCTTAGTGTGATACCTGTCCTTTGCTCTGATTAAGCAACCAGATGACTATCGCCCACCTGACGGCCAGTCTCGTGGCCGTCGCCGCGGTTATCCTGCTCAGGCAGCCGACAAAAATGCGATGCTACCGAACGTTTGCCTATCCGCCCAAACACAGAGACACTGGATGACTAATCCAAGCTGTGCTGAAAGATGAACTTTTCAAAGAGCAACGACAGGCATCACAGAGAAGCTCCATCAACGAAAAGTCGTTGTAGCTTAAAATCACGTCGAAACTCGTTTACTGTCAGCAAACCTATCGTCTTGCCGGCAAAATTTGTTCTCCACCTCTACTTGACTCTACCAAATTCAGTCATTTTGCAGGTGTCTTAAACAGTGAAAGTTAATCATCAATCACCCTTTAATGCGGGGTACGTTTAGTCAACTCGCGAGCAAAAATAACAAGATAGTTAAAATTCATTCGTCAGATAGAATCGAGCAAACTGTTATATTACTATTATACTATTTGTTTCTGTTTATTTTTGTATAAATTATGAAACCTTTTTATTAAATTCAGATCTCAAC
Organism: uncultured Pirellulales bacterium; assembly: GCA_964439135.1. Taxonomy (GTDB): domain Bacteria; phylum Planctomycetota; class Phycisphaerae; order Sedimentisphaerales; family Anaerobacaceae; genus JAFGPJ01. The sequence continues at coordinate 75 of CAYTNN010000245.1, read as the reverse complement.
TTTCGCACTTTTAATGAGCATCTAAGCTGCTGAGGCTAACGCTTCTATTAAGAACTCTAATTTTTTATCATGTAC
>CAYTNN010000244.1:0-6362 GCA_964439135.1 uncultured Pirellulales bacterium | reverse complement strand
GCACAAACTGGATTTATTATTCACCTCTCGGATCGGCGAGATTTCCTTTCATATGCTCAGGGATAATTTCGTTGATATTTATAAAACGGATGAAGGACTTTCAGTAAAAGATATCATAAAAAAATATCGTAATCAGAAGATTGAACAGATCACGGCACCAACGCACAACATTGAGGAATCTCAATCATCTGTTTATCAGTCGTAAAGAGAACTTGCCGGGTTTGTTACAAAAGAGTATGATAATATAAGCCAAGACTGATATATGAAATCAGCGGAAACTATTTTCAGGCAACATTTGAAAGAAAAGGGGATGCTCGTAAGCCGTCAGCAAGAACAGATTCTGGCCACTTTCATGAAGACAAAGAACCATCCGACCGTTGATGATATTTATGGGGATTATATAGGGACGGACGGCAATCTTATTGAATTCTACTCTCTGGTGGCTTGTGAGACTTTTTAATCATTGTTTTTTGGAATATGCTCTTCGAGGAATTGTTCCATTTGATACACACAACGTCGATTGACGGCTTCGGCAAGATCCATAGTATGAGGCCAGCCATCGTATCTTTCGTAGACATAATCGATTCCGAGCTCTTTCAGTTTATCCGCCAGCTTATCCGCCTGGGCAACGGGGACCGTGCTGTCGATGGTTCCGTGAAAGATAAGGGTGGGAGGATCATCCCGGGTCAGATGAAAAAGAGGTGAAGCCAGCTTGTAGGCATCAGGTGCTTCGTCGAACGTTTTTCCACCTATGAATTCCCTGACGAGTTCCTGCTTTTTGGCGAAGTCGGTGGTCAGGTCGGTCGGGCCGTAGAAATTGACCACTGCACTGACACGGCTGCTGATATTGTTATTGCCGCCGGTGCCCTCAAGTGACGGGTCGTCCGAGTAACCGATCATCATGGACAGATGACCTCCGGCGGAGTTGCCCGAGACTGCGATGTGTTCCGGATCTATTTGATATTTGGCGGCATTGGCACGCAGCCACCGGACTGCGCATTTGACATCTTGTACCGCGGCGGGAAAGGGTGCCTCGTTCATCAGGCGGTATGTTACAGTGGCGGTGACGTATCCTTTTTCGGCGAATTTAACGCAATAAAATTTCATGTCACTGCGTTTGCCGCTCTTCCAGGCGCCGCCGTGAATGAAAATGATGGCAGGAGCGGCTTTTGTGCGGCCTTTTGGCAGGTATATGTCCAATTGGAGTTTACGTTCGCCGCCGGTTCCGTATTCGACGTCGAGAATTTCCTGCACGTTATCGGGCAGGGAAATATTCTTCGCATCGATCAGCTTGATCTGGCCAAGAAGGATCGCGGTCATGACTGCCTGTTCATTCGCATAACCTTGTGGGATCGGCGGAACTTCTGCTGCCTCCACAGTAAAAGTGAAGGCACAAAAACAACAGATTACCTGCCAAAAGAGATTATTTCTCACCATTTTCTTCACCGCGTCTTTCAGATCTAAAGTTATCAATAATAGATGATTGTAAATAACCATAAAGAGTTTATAAGTAAGCTAAGGGACAGTCAACCGATTTACGATAATAAAAAATGGCGGCTGTTCCGAATGGTGGTACAGCAACCAATTAATGGGAATAAATATGGACAGACCCGAATTAAATCATCACTTCTAACCATGAAGAACACGAAGGAACGAAGTTTTTTGCGGTTTGCGGCATCAGGTTGTTTGGTCCTGGAGGGGCAATTTCATGTTTTGGAATATTTGTTTGACCGCGGCGGAATCTTCGGCCGTGAAGCCGTAGCGTATCCATTTTCCATGCATCAGCACGACAAAAATCATATCACGGGAGGAGCGTAAGCCGTCCGAGGGGAACCAGGTTCGGAAATCGCCCGTGCCTACGATTCGGAATTTACCGTTCCATATTGTGGGCTTGAATATTTTGACGGTTTTGATCCGGGAAAAGGGGACGCATTTCGATCCCAGCAGGAATCCGTCGATATGCAGGGCGTCCTCTGTTATGCGGATCAGGCTGTCGGAATAGAGATATTTTTGGTCAGCAGTCATATTAAATACTTTCAAGCTGCAGCATCAGTAATATTATACCTGGTTACGGTATATAAGTATAGTCGTGGGAAAATGCATTTGATTACATGGCGCGGTGAAGCCGCTGCCAAAATAACCATAAATTTACGATATTCGATCCATTCCCGCTTAAAAAAACAGATAGTATTTGCTCGAATCAGAACTGCAATGTGTTATGATATACATTCTCGTGAAACCGAGTATTTATTCTACAGTCAGCTTTAATGGATTCCAGCTTAGTGCGGGATCAAAGCAACGAATGGAACGGTTTGGAAATTTTGAGGGGATGTTACAATGACAAATCAAACACCATCCGGAGATTCCGGCAAGGGCGTTAAAAATAGCTCTAATACCGTACAAAAACCAATATCAACCAAGACACTGGCTTGTGCAGTGCTTGTGCTTTTAGGCGCGGTCGGAATCGGGATGTTTATCAGGGAATTTCGTTTTAGGTCGTCCGGGCAAAAGCACCTGGCACAGGCTCCAAAAGCAGTTCAGCCGCGCGATATACCGGGAACCAGGCAGGCACCGAAAGAGCCGGAAATTCAAGATATCCAGGAGCAGTTACCCATTGAAGAGGTTTTTGTCGAGCCGGAGCCGCTCGCGTCCGAATCCGTCAGCCCGCCGCCCACATCGATGGTGGATGCCGATGGTAAGAGTAATACCGAAGCTCAAGCGGAGAAGGCGGCAGAGACGTTCGACCAGGATCCGCAGTTCGACGACCCGAAGGTCAAGGAACGACGCGCACGCGTTGCTTTGGGTATGATCGGCTTCGATCCCGATGCCGACGAGGTCTGGATCCAGATTATCAACGATCCGAGTGTATCGGCGAACGCACGCCATGACCTGATTGAAGATTTGAACGAGGATGGGTTCGCAGACCCGGATAATCCTACCTTAGATGAACTGCCGATGATTAAGTACCGCATCGAACTGATTGAAGACCTCTTGCCTTACGCCATGGACAAGGTCAACTCGGACGCCTTCAATGAAGCACGCAAGGACCTCGTGAACATGGTCGACCGCCTGACCCAGCGATAGGATATTGTTGAAGGTTCTTTCCATTCGGCCGGAGGCTAAAAAGCAGTGCCCCCCATAATTGGAGCAACCTGCGCGTGTGATGCGAAAATCTATAAAAATGTAGACGGTTTTAAACGTAAGTGCTTGTGGTAAATGGAATAAAAAATATTTATAAAATTCCGATTTTTGTTTCCAACTACCATCGCTTTTGGGCAAAAACAAACTCTATCAGTACGAGTTCAAGCTCAGCGAGTAACCTTCAACAAGATATCAGCGAAAACAGGCCGGGCTTAAAGGCTCGGCTTTTTTTATGCTTTTTTGGAAATGGCCGGAATGTTAGACTAAAACGAACGTGTCATTCGTTGTATAGGTGAGAAGGCAAGTTTTGGGGTGCTGCCAAAGTAGTCGGAATTATAAGTGGAATAGCGACATGAAAAAGATAGCGGTAATTTTCGCTGGTTGTGCAGTCCTGATTTCAGGGCTTTTTCTGCTTTTCGTTAATTCATCGGATCTGGACACGCCGATTCCGGAGCGTTCACCAACTCAGACTCCGGCAAGAGTCGAAATCTCGCAAAATGCGCCGGTAGAATTGCACGTTGCAGAGACGGCAGCGGTTCCGTCAGCGGTTGATGATTTTCCAATCACGAAAGAGCAGTTCGAGAGTCTGCCGCAGGCCGAGCAGAAAGAGATACTGGAGGAATTTGTAGCCGACTTCTGGCAGGATGAGCTGGCCCCCGCTGAAATGCCGGCTCCGGAGAGAAAATACCTCTCTCTCGATATTTTCAATCGTCCCTATATGCAGACTATCACCGAGCGTGAATTCTTCGAATTATCACCGGAGGACCAGGAAAAGGCCATGGCCGAGACGACCGAAACCCTCCGTGATATTCGCGTTCATGTCTTTGGTATTATTGACCAGGCGCGTCAGAGCATGGCCAATAATGACGATTTGAGCACGGAAGCAAATCTGATATACGGATTGGAAGTGGGTAGAGAATTAAGTGCAAACAGGGACGGCCTGGTTATTACCCGTCTGGTTGGGATAGCGTGTGAAAAGGTCGCCCTGAACGAAATGGTTAAGCTGTATACCAGGGCGGGAGATTTTTCAAAAGTACAAATCGCACAGGAGCAGTTGCGGGATATTGAAATGGAAGTCGATGAACTGCGCAAAACAGCCATAGAAGCCGAAGCTAACAGATGATTTGCGATATTGCCAGCATGCGGACCGGCCCCTGTCAAAGGGGCAGGGGGGCTAGGGTTCAGGCTTTCGCCCGTCTGTTGCCCTGTTTTGTTTCTGCTGCAACGGCCTTGCTTATGCTGTCAATACTGCCCATATGCAGATTCTCACTTCAACCACCGATTAAACCGATTCGCAAAAGTGCGAACAATTATTGCTTATGCACCAGCGATGGCTATATGACCAGCACATCAACTACCGCTGATTTACCATGCGATGCTCAAAGAAATTGCCAGCCACATTGTACCCGAAAGGCGGGGCCGAACAGAGCCTCACAGATTTGCTCATGACCCTAAGCAATACCCACGATTAAGAATAACAAGAGCACAATGGAGGGCACAATAGGCAGCTTAAGGAACCGCCATTCGTACCGGGGACCTTTAATTCGCGCGTCTTCGAGACGGTTCTTTGGGCGCAGGGCATCAACCTGGCCGGCAGGAAGGATGCAAAAATTGAAGAGATCGCGGTTGTTGACACACTGAAGGTGGACGTGGCGAATCCATGAGGGGGCAGGCGGGATTTCGAATCGGTTGAGCGGACGATCTCGCCGCCAACATTGGAGCGGTCGAATTTGTGAATAGAAGGTAATTGATTTGGTGCATAACAGGCGATCCATCGGTGGTCCGATCTTCGTTTGACAAGTACAGTCAGCTCATTTCCTACTTGAATGAATATCCACTCAGGCGGTATAATCACTCCTGTTGGTGGAAATCAAATTTCCTAACAGTTAACAATTAATTCCGAGAGGCTAATAAAATGATAAAAAGAAGAGATTTTATTAAGAAAAGCGTAGTTGGGACTGCCGGAATAGCCATTGGGGGCATTGGATTCAGTGCTAAATCATATGCTTCAATTATTGGTGCAAATGAACGCATCAATTTGGCAGTTATTGGTATCCGTAACCAGGGTACTGTGCACATCAATAGCTTTTGTGGATTGAAAGACAGCCATAATGTTGTTGTGAAAACCCTCTGCGACACAGATGAACTGTTATTTGAACCAGCTTCAAAAATCGTAACTCAAAAGACCGGGGCCAAGCCATTGTTAGAATGGGATATACATAAAGTATTAGATGACAAGGATATCCACGCCGTGTCAATCGTTACACCGAATCATTGGCACGCACTGGCGACCATCTGGGCTTGTCAGGCGGGCAAACATGTTTATGTTGAAAAACCAGTTTCTCATAATATTTGGGAAGGGCGGAAAATGGTTGAGGCAGCCCGCAAGTATAATTTAAGGGTGCAGGTGGGAATGAATAACCGTTCGTCTGAAAATGTGACCGAAGCGATCAAGTTTCTGCATGATGGCGGTATCGGCGAAGTTTACATGGCCCGCGCCCTTTGCTTCAAAGCTCGCGATTCATATGGCATGGCCAAAGATAGTCTTCCACCCGCCACATTCCATTATGACCGTTGGTTAGGGCCCGCTCCTTATCGCCCTTATAACGAAAAACGGAGTCATTATCGTTGGCACTGGTATTGGGATACCGGAAATGGGGACACTGGAAACACGGGACCACATCAACTCGATATTGCACGTTGGGGAATGAATAAAAACGAACACCCGGTTTCAGTATATTCTGCCGGCGGCATTTACGGCTTACATAAGGAACAAGGCCCACGCACTCCAGGGACTATGGTGTACGGCGGAGTGGAAACATACGGCCGTGATAAGACTACGCAGGAAACTCCGAATACGCTAACCGCCGCATTTAAATACGGCGATGGGAAAATGCTTGAGTTTGAATGCAGGGGCCGATACACCAATCACGAAGGAAGCGAAGGTCAGGAAGTCGGAAATATTTTCTACGGCACGGAAGGATGGCTCGAAATTAGTGGATCTACATGGAAAGCATTCCGTGGACGGGAAAGAGAACCTTTTGCCGGTTCAAAAGAAGGTGGAAGAGGCAGAGATGGTAATCATTGGGCCAATTTTATTGATGCAGTACGCTCTGGTAAGAACGAGGATCTTCACTGCGATATCAATGAAGGCTTTTATTCAACTACACTTCCTCACCTGGCCAATATCTCTTATCGTCTTGGCCGTATGTTGAAGTTTA
>CAYTNN010000243.1:0-6439 GCA_964439135.1 uncultured Pirellulales bacterium | reverse complement strand
ACCTGATATATTACGTTAAATAACAATCTTACATATAGGTTCGTTGGCCGTCAAGTGAAATATTGAAAAAATTATAATTTTATTTAGACACTGATTTACCCGGTGAGATGCCGGCTTCGCCTATCTCACGGGATTAACATGATTATGGATTCACCACGAAGCATGCCCTGAGCGAAGTCGAACGGGCTCAGGGCAGGCGTGAACTTCTTGGTAAAAGAACTTGCTATTCTGCCGAGTAAGCGCTACCGGCCAAATAGATCTTTGGAATTGTTTCTTTTAGATCGACATTGAGACCGAGAGCAACAGCCAGAAAATGTACCCCCTATGGGGCAGGCGTACCCCTTTAGTTCTCCCGTGTCCCGGGATAGGTGAGATTCCGTCCAAGAGATTGTTCAGCCAACAATGTGCCGATATTTCCCAATCCAGAATATCCACCTTGCCGTCATGATTGAAATCACCCGGCGCCGGAGGTGGTCCCGTTTCAATGACTACATACGGAGCAATGGTGTTTGCCGGTACGATGAAGCTGTTGTTCTCAATGTTCACCTGAAGGACCCGGTCCGCCCAGCGGGGTACATGGGCCACTACCGGGGTAGTGAAGGGCCTGGGCAAAGTAACTTCCACGTCCCGGTTAACAGGCGGAAAGGCAGTATAATGTTTGGGTATGCATTGCCACTGCCCATCAGTGGGCAGGGCAGCGCCAGTGGCGTTCAGTAGATGCACCACCTGCCGGCCATCCGCTATCCGATGTAAGGTAACAATCAGGCCCGCCGGGGTATCGGCAGCTACCAGCGGCGGCACGGCCGACCGCACGGGGATCATTAGATTGCGGATTACGTTGGCGGCGCTGGGAGTTTGCGGTCCATACCACGCAAACTGCTCGGCGTCAGGACATTGCTTGTTGTCTTGCCGAGCCTGGCGGAAAGAGGCGGCACCCAGGCGAAAAGCCAGGTAGGCACTGTTACCGCTGCCATAGGTATGGCGTACCAGCGCCGGAGCATCGCTGCCCGGTTCAATCCGGCCCATTACGGTGGTTTCGGGATGGGCGGCCACTCTGAACCTCTGGCGGACCGGCTCGTCGATGTGGCCACCGCAACCGGTAAAGACATCCTCATCCGGGACCAGCACCGGGCCCGAACAGAGTAACTCCTGCAAGATGTCCACGCCTAGTAACTCAGACAGGGCCGATTTTCCCCGTGGAGCGCCGGTTGCGTCGTACATCGCACAGTCGGCAGTGGCGATCAAAGAACCGCCCGCCGCTGTCCACCGAACAATCTGCGCACATTGTCCATCCGAAAGGCTTGTCACACTAGGCAGTATCAGTACACGGTAAGCCGATAGGATATCGGCGGAAAGCTGCTTATCAGTGAGTACATGATACGGGAGGTTAGCCCAGAGCAGCACTTCACACCAGCCGGTGAAATCGGGTTCCAGTCCATGCGGAAACTTATTGTAGTGTCGGTGGGCATCTCGTGACTGGCACGAGTACACAACGGCGATGTCCGCCGGTATCTGAGGCTGATAGAATAGTCGGTGGTGCGCCGCTTCCCAGCGTATCAAATCCGCCATATGCTCTGAGTCGGAATCAGTCCAGACGCGGCAGCCAAAGGTTTTGCCCAGGGCCCAGACAAACTCGCGTTCAGGGTCGTTACCCGGATAGCAAAGCGGCAGGACTGGTTTACCGGTGGCGAGGCCCAGGCCCCGCATCAGTTCCGCGGCATCGGCGGACCATTGTATCTGGTGACTTAGAAGACTGTTGCCATAATCTTCATAGAAAATTACATTGAGCGAATCAGCCATATCGTCAAGTGATATGCCGCTGGTCTGAGTCCAATAAGGATTGATAAATGAGCAGTTACACGCCATCAGTCGCGCCTCCGGTCGCAGGGTATTCATTATCCGCCGTACGCGTTCATAGTGGTCAGCCACACTCGATTGATGAAAGCGAATATACTTGCGGTAATCAGGATGGTTAGGTTCATCCCAGAAACGCGGCGGTTGGCCGGGATAACCGTAGTTATCGATATCAAAGCCGTATTCCGCCAGGCACTTATCCCGGCACGCACGGCATACACAGCTATGAGGGGTAAAGGCCACGTCATCAGACATCAGACCGTCCAGTTGCGTCCGGGTGAACAAGTCCTCAATGTGTCGGCCATATAACTGCTGGGTGGTGGTTTTATTGTAGCAGGCCAGATAAAAGTGTCCGTCCAGGCCGACGGTGGGTTTACCCGTGGAGATGTCCTTTTGCAGCAGATCCGCCAGAGTACCACCGCCGGGCAAAGATGTATTGATGTAGTCTTCGTGAATCCAGGCGGCACTGTGATGTTCGAATACCCGCAGGCCCTGGGCGTGAAAGACGCTCGTCAGGTCCGCTATGGTGCTGACAATCATCGGCCATTCGTTGATATTACTCAGACGGAAATGCCTGCCCCATAGTACCACGGTGTTATAGCCATGAGCGGCTATACTGTCAGCAGCCTTAACAAAATCATCGTGGGAGGCGACCCATGTGAAGTCGTCAGCCCATCGCCAGGAAACTGCCCTCATCTCCCAAGGCCAATTGGGGTCTGTCGATACCTGGGTCAAACCGGGATTACCGATAGACAGAACCAAAAAAAGGGAAATTACCCACACCGGAATAAAACGCATTCTAATTCCCGAAGAATCTGCTTTATTGGGATTAGAAAGAGCCTGCTCCGCCCATAAATTCGGGGAATTAAAGGTCCCCGGCACATTTTCTTGACATAATCCATCTGTTGCCCGAAAAACTCGCATCTGTACATCCGCCTTTTTTTCTCTTTCACGGTTGCTGTTCCATATTATACCCATTGTCTCAGCCCAGGGCAAACACATTCGGTGAAAACACCAGTCCACGGAGAATTATGTGTCCGGTACATTTTCTGGTTCTTCCCTTCTTTTGCCCAACAATGATTATACAGGACGGTCACCGTCTTCTGTGCATTGTACCAAAACAATTATTTAGAGCCACAAGTCTAAGATGTCTCGCTCCATCGCTCTTCAAATATCAATTTACGCTGTACCGCCGGATTTTTCAGGAAAAAAGCAAGAAATCTCATTGGAAATCTGGCGGTACCTTACATAATCTGACTTTCATTGGGATTCTTTCGGAGGAATTAAAGGTGTCCACCTGCCCCATAGGGGCCTGTCCCATAGGGAGCACATTTTTCGAAGAGTTGTGCTTGCTAATTAATTCGTATATCGTATTGCGTATATCGTATCGCGTGAAGGATTAAGCGTATCCTTCGACGTTGCTCAGGGCAAGCTCTGAATGAAGTTGAAGGGACAGGTTTAGAATTTGGTGGGGCACCTATGGCACAGGCAAGCCGCCACCCTACGACTGGGGTCACGTTACATTGAAAGCATTCCCGTCTGCGGGATAAAATGCTCTTTCGTGTTGATTTGAAAGGAAACCCGCCGAGTGAATCGGCGGGCTAAATATTTTTGGAGATCGGCCGGCATTAAGTATGGCGGCCCCGGAATTATCCCTTAATAATCAATAGTAATTAATCAATAATCAATTATCAGGAGCAGTCCATAGAGTTGTCGCGTGTCAATCCTCCGCCAGAGTTGACAAGACTACCAGACGCGAACCGTCTCGTTCTTCAACGACTTCGAAGTCTGTAATTATTCTTCTTTCGTTTGCAAAGACAGTTTTCTTTCGCTCCATTAGGATGCGGATGCATTCTTCGACTTCAATGCGTGCGGTTGGTTCCGACTTGACAAGCTCATTGATAACGTTATTTAGCGATTTGCGTTGCTCATTCGCCGGAAGAAAAGAACAATTCCAGCAAAGTGTAGCAAGAGTGATCATAGCTTCGAAGTCTTCGGGATGGTCGAAAGTTTCTAACACTGGTTCTGCGAAATCCAGCAGCACCTCAGACATTTTTCGCGCGAACAAAAGCTGTCGATCCCTTAGAGGTTCTACCTTGTGCCAGGCCATTTGACCTGTGCGCCTTAGTTTTCTCAAAGTGCTCATTTCTCAGTTCTCCCTATCTAATTACCCTCAAAGCAGCCCCAATGGCGAATCAGGAGCATCCCATAGAGTTTCCGCAGTTGTAGCATTTGTAGCATGTTCCGTTGCGTACGGTTATTGAGCCGCAAATGTCGCAGGCGGGTGCGTCGTCGGGGAAATGTGCGAACTGGGCGTTAAACTGCGCCAAGGCCTTCGCCTCAGACTGTAAAGCTCCGGATTCGTCAGTTACAGTCGAACCAACCAGAACTCCGATTCGATTGGCCAGGCCGGCAAATCTGCTTTTCGGCTCGGTCGGCACCGGTTTAATCGCCAGTTCCGGAGCCGGGGATTTCCTGGCCTCTCGCTTCAATACTTTTACCTCGGCAATTTTCTGCGCGAGGTCCTTGGTCTTTTCAACCAGTTTCTTGGCGGTCGTTGTGTTTTTATTTTCCTTCGAGCCGGCCGATGCCCCTCTGTTAGGGGTGTTCTTTTCGGCATAACCGGGGATGAACTGGCAGCCTAACCAGCAGAAAATGTAGTCGATCAGGCTTTTCGCGAAGGGGATATCCCTGTTCGAAGTCATGCCTGACGGCTCGAATCGGGCGTGCCGGAATTTGTCCACTAATGTGATCATGGGCACGCCGTATTGCAACGCCATTGAAGTGCACGTTCCTATAACATCCATGAGGCCCCCGACGGTGCTGCCTTCCTTGGCCATAGTGATAAACAACTCACCAGGCTGCCCATCCTCGTATAGCCCCACCGTCAGGTAACCCTCATGTCCAGCAACAGAAAATTTATGTGTAATGCTTTGGCGAGTATCCGGCAGCCGGTGTCTGAATGGCCTGGCCGGAGGAAGCGCCTCGGCAGAAGCTTTGGCTTTGCTATCCTTATGTTTTTTGGTCGAAACCGGCTGGAGCTTCTTCGAGCTGTCGCGATAGATTGCGATTGCCTTTAATCCGAGTTTCCAGCCTTCCATATAAGCAGCGGCAATCTCTTCTCTCGTGCTTTCTTTAGGCATATTTATGGTTTTGCTTATAGCGCCGGATATGAACGGCTGGACCGCAGCCATCATTTTCAGATGCGCCACATAATGAATGCACCTTTTGCCGCTGCGCGGCTTGAAAGCACAATCAAAAACGGACAAATGATCGGGATTGAGTTCTTTCGCTCCCTCGATCATCTCGTTCTTATCGATATAATCGCAGATGGATTTGATCTCGTCGGCACTATAGCCGAGCTTTTCAAGAGCCATCGGCACGGTTTTGGTAACGAGCTTGAGCATTCCGCCGCCGGCCAGGAGTTTGTACTTAACCAGAGCAATGTCCGGCTCGATTCCCGTGGTATCACAATCCATCATGAAACCGATCGTTCCCGTAGGAGCAAGAACGGTTACCTGGGCGTTACGCAGGCCTACCTTGGTGCCGGCATCGAGGGCATGATCCCAGGCGTCCTTGGCGGCATTACGCAGATATTCCGGGCAATGAGGTTCCGGAAGATCGCAGACATGCCGGCGATGCATGTTTATAACCTTCAGCATCGAAGCTTTGTTTTTCTCGAATTGATCGAAAGGTTCTTTTATCGAGGCTATCTCGGAACTTGCCGAATAAGCGGTGCCTGTCATAATGGCGCTTATAGCACCGGCAATAGCCCTTGCCTGGTCGGAATCATAAGGAAGCGCCAAACTCATCATCAGAGAGCCGAGATTGGCATAGCCAAGGCCGAGAGCACGGAACAAATGACTGTTCACGGCGATTGCCTTGTCCGGATAGCTTCCGTTATCAACCAGAATCTCCTGGGCGATGATGAACAGCCGAACCGCCTTTTTGAAGCCCTCGATATCCATTGAGCCGTCTTCTTTACGAAACTTTATAAGATTCAAAGAAGCCAGATTACAGGCCGAATCGTCCACGAACATATATTCGCTGCATGGATTCGAAGCGTTAATCGGCCCGGAATTCGGACACGTATGCCAGCGGTTGACCGTACTGTGGTACTGAAGGCCCGGGTCGCCGCAAATCCTTGTGCCCTCGGCAATCAAATCCATCAGCTCGCGAGCCGAATGCTCTTCCATTTTCTCGCCGGTCGTTACAGCATGGGTTGTCCATGTGGCATCTTTCTCCACCGCCTGCATGAATTCGTCGGTCACGCGGACGGACAGATTGGAATTCTGGAACATGACGCTGCTGTACGCCTCGTTGTTGTAATCCCCGTCGTAGCCGGCCTCGATAAGCACCCAGGCCTTTTTCTCTTCCTCGGTCTTACAGGTAATGAATTCCTTAATATCGGGATGGTCAACCTTGAGCGATTGCATTTTTGCGGCCCGGCGTGTTTTCCCGCCCGATTTAATCACCGCCGCGATCTGGTCGTAGACCCTCATAAAGCTCAAGGGTCCCGACGGTTTGCCGCCGCCGGAGAGCTTCTCTTTGCTGCTTCTCAGTGTTGATAAGTCGGTTCCGGTTC
>CAYTNN010000242.1:0-6532 GCA_964439135.1 uncultured Pirellulales bacterium | reverse complement strand
GAAGCGGCTCAAAGTCCGCATCAGCGCCAAGACAAATATAACCGCCACACTGATATTGGTTTTAGGCCTGGTTGTCCTGATTACCGGCATTGTATTCATGGGTGTTAAACTTAGCAGAAGATAGAAAAGTCGGGAATAGACAATGATATGGAAAATCGCTAAGAAAGAGTTCCTGCTGAATGTAATGACTTTCAAATTCGCAGTGGGGACCGTGCTCTGCGTGGTTCTGATGGCCGTTTTCGTGCCAGTCCTTGCGGATGACTATCAGCAGAGGCTGCAAAGATATAGCCAACAAGTCACAGACAACGAGGCCAAGCTCAGGCAAGTCAAGGCCTACAGGGTCCTTACACCCACAATATACCGCCGCCCGCAGGTGCTGTCTGTCTTCAGCAAGGGTCTGGAAAAGCGGTTGAATAATTCGGCAAAGATCGGATTTGGCGTGCGTCCCGACTTCGACACGATTCCTGAAATCAACGCCGGTCCGGCGGAACTTAATCCATATCTATCTGTCTTTCCCACTTTTGACGTCCTGCTGATATTCAAGGTCGTCATGAGTGCCCTGGCGCTGCTTGTGGCTTATGACGTCGTTTCGGGGGAAAAGGAACAGGGAACGTTAAGCCTGATGTTATCGAATCGCGTCCCTCGGGCCCACGTCCTGCTGGGAAAATTAGTGGCAGGTGCCTTGACATTAGCGGTTCCTGCTACGGTTGCATTCATCGTGGGCTTATTGCTGCTGCTGAGCTTCCCTTTGATTGACCTGCAGGCATCCGATTGGGCACGGATCGCCATGATGTACGTCGCATCGTTGCTTTTCATTCTGGGCTGGTATAACATCGGCCTGCTGTTCTCGTGCCTGACGAGAAGCTCTGCGTTAGCCCTGGTTCTAGGATTATTCTTCTGGGTCCTTGCGATGGTCGTGGTTCCCAATGGAAGTGTATATCTGGCCCGACGGATCCAACATGTGCCGCCCGTGGAGCTCAGAAACGAACAAATAGAATCAGTCAAAGCACAGCTCAAAAAAGAGTGGGGTCAGCGTCGCAGTGAGTTGCCGCAGGGAGGTGGAGCGAATGCTCCGGACGGCCCATTTGGAGGCAGAGGTCATTGGTACATAATCGTGTGTGACCCGGCGGAGGCGGAATACTGGAAGAAAGGGGCTTCGCTTGAGATGTCGCTTAACACCGAGTATGCGCACAAATTCTGGGAGGTAGAACGTGACCATATTAACGGCCTTCTCCGACAGACGCATCTGGCGAGGAATATCGGTAGAATCTCACCAACCTGTCTTTACGATAATACCATGAGTGCCCTGGCGGGAACGGACCTGGCAGACTTTCAGTCCTGGATGGAGAGGGCGAGGATTTACCGAGAGAGTGTAGTGACATATATCCGCAATAAAACAGATAATCTGCGATCTTTATCGTATATTACGCAGTCGACCGAAGCCGAGCGAATCATGTGGGAAAAAGGAGGTAAATTCAGGGAACAAGCCGTGAAGGCCGCCAGCAAGCATACGTTGCCCCTCAATCTGGAAGACCTGCCGAGACTTGCGTACTCGACCGGCGTCGGTCAGGCCATTCAGGGGGCTGCGGTCGACCTGATTCTGCTGGTCGTTTTTAACATCGTGTTCTACTCGTTGTCTTTTGTGGCGTTCCAAAAATATGATGTTAGGTGAGAATGGATTGGAGTAACACAAACCGAACCGTACCTTGGTGCTGACTGGAGATGTGACTATGGTTTTTTATCAGATTGTTCGAAAAGAGATTCTTGAGAATATTCTTAGCTTGCGTTTTACCCTGTCTCTGGTTCTGACGGTATCCCTATTTGCAGCCAGCAGCTTCATCTTTGTTGACAACCACAGAGACAGATTGCAGGAATATCGGCAAAAAACAAACCAGAACCTCTCGGCTTTCAGGGAGCAATCGGCTCAACTTTACAAACTGGCCTTCCACGATCACCACGTATATGCTCAGCCCAAACTGCTTGCCTTGTGCGCGGGGGGATTTGAAGAGTTGCTTCCCGGACACTTTTCATTCGATGCCTTCGCTGTCAACTTGCCTCAGCTTGCCGGTCAAAGCAACTTCACGCTCCCGCGCTTCACTGACGTGGACTGGACTTTCATTATCTCGCTCATTTTCAGTTTCATTGCGTTTGTATTTGTCTACGATGCTATCTGCGGGGAGAGAGAAAGGGGTACGCTGCGTCTGATTCTGGCGGGGGCGACTCCAAGAGCTACCATTTTGCTGGGCAAATACCTTGGCTTGATGCTTACGTTGGGGATTCCCCTTTTGATGGGCCTGTTGGTTAGCCTGATCATTGTCATTACATCGAATGTCGATTTGGTTAGTCCTGCGATATGGGCCAAACTTATTGGTATTGTCGCACTGTCTTTCCTTTACCTTTCCATTTTTGTGTTCCTGGGTCTTTTTGTGTCCACCAGAACAGCGAAGTCGTCTATTTCCATGGCTACACTGCTTTTGATCTGGGTTGTTCTGATAATCCTCATACCGAGCCTAGGCAGGGTCTTCTCCGATAGGCTCCGTCACAGCCCCGGCGTTGAAAAATTTGAGAGGAACAAATCCGAAGCCATACAGCAGGTCGAGGACGATATGAGCGCAGGCAAGTTTGGCGAACGTGCGGACGCCAGATCTCCCAATCCCAAGGAGTGTAACCCACCGGCAAGAGCCCGCTACGCTAATGCGGGAGCAGACGCCATGAATCGAGTCATAGAAGAACACCACAGCAAGATGATTGCTCAGGCGGTTGTTGGACGGAACTTGACGTGTATCTCACCGGCTGTAATTTACCAGAGGGCATCCGAGGCCGTTGCCGGCACGGGGATTAATCACTGCGTGAATTTATACCAACAAATCAAACAATACCAGACACAACTTAAAGAGTATATACGCGATAGAGATCAGGAAGACCCGGACAGCTTACATCTCCTTTTTGATGAAGAGAATTCGGTTGCAGAGTGGAACGCAATTTCCAAAAGATCCGTGAATTTTGATAGTGTGCCGAAGTTTCAGGAGCGAGACCTTGCGCTTGGCCAATCACTGAAATTGGCCATCTGGGATATTGGCCTATTGGCGTTGTTTAACCTCGTCTTTTTTGCGGCGGCATTTGTGTCGTTCCTAAGATATGACGTGCGTTAAGATAGAAAGGATAAATTTGAATGTTAAAAACACTTATTAGAAAAGAAATCACTGAAACAATTTTGGACTTGCGTTTTTGGATTGTGACGGCACTATTCTTGATTCTCATTCCTTTGGGTATGTACGTCAGCCGGATAGACTATGAACGACGGCTGGCGAATTACCAGCAGGAACACCAGATGTATCTGCAGCATTATGGGAAGAATGTGGGTCCCTCTGTAGAAGCACAAGGATTTAGACCGCCGCCGATGCTGAGCATATTCGCACTGGGCCTCGATCCTTTCATGCCTGATAAAGCTATTACTTCCAGATCAGGTCTGGTTCGTCCGGCCAAGGAGCCGGGTATTGACAACCCTGAATCTCTCCTCTTCGGGAAGGCAGATTATCTTTTCAATGTGAGTTTCATTGTTTCGCTGGCTGCATTAATCTTCACATTCAACCGCATTTCGGGAGAGCGTGAAAAAGGGACGCTCCGACTAATGATTTCCGGCTCTATCCGCCGGGGCGAGATCCTTCTGGCGAAGATCGTAGGCAACTACCTTGTTTTGCTCGCCCCGTTCATCATCGCTTTATTGGCTGCGCTGATAATCCTAAATACTTCATCGGATGTATCGTTCTCATCGACCGGGTTCTGGCCCGCCTTGTTGGTTATTATATTAATTACGCTGCTATTCATCCTGGTGATGGTTAGCCTTGGTATCTGCGTTTCAACCCTTACGCATGGCTCTATTGCCTCAATTATGATGCTCTTTCTCGTCTGGGTGATGGCAGTGTTGGGAATACCCAAGATGAGCCCTATGGTTGCAGAGGCTGTCTATCCCGTCGAGTCCAGAAATGTCGTAAACCTCGCCCAGAGGATTGCCAGAGAGGATATCGAGAGTGAGTTCAGCGAAAAGAAAAGTGATATGTTCAAAAGATGCCGGAGTGAATTTGGAATTACTCACGGAGGAATCTCATCAAATCCCAGAGACGAAACTGAGAAAAAGGCATACGCTAAGTATGACCGGGAAGTGGTGGCTCTCGAGAATGAATGCCAGAGACGCATTGCCAATGCTACCAGGAAGCTTGAACAGGATTACATAAATAAACGCAATGTCCAGGCCTCTCTCGCGGTGAATCTATCGAGGATTTCACCTGTCAGTTGCTATACGTATCTTATTTCAGGGCTCGCCAAGACGGGTCCGGCCGAACCCGATAAGTTCACTGAAAATGCGGAACGGTACCAGGAACAAGTTAAAGCAGCCATTTACGACAATTGGATATTAAAAACCTATCGTCTGGGAGGCAGCAGCGCCAGCAGTTCAGATGTTGTAGAGGGATTTGACCGATCCAAGGCTTCTATTCCTGATATGAAATACGAATATATGACTATAGCGGAAGTTTTGCGGACAAGCTGGATCGATATCCTGTTGCTTTTTACTTTTAATATTCTATTCTTTGCGGTCGCGTTTTGGCGTTTTAATAAATACGATGTACGTTAAATCAGCATGGAGATGTCCGGATGCTAAAAACACTTATCAAAAAAGAGATGATTGAAACGGTATATGATCTCCGTTTCGTGATAGCTAGTCTTTTGTTTATAACACTCATCCCTTTGAGTATGTATGTCAGTCGGATCGACTACGAACAACGATTATCCGCCTATCAACAGGAAAGTCAGATATGGAGAGCCCACCACGGGACACCCAAATGGGGGAGCAAGGATGTCGAAGGACATGGATTCCGAGCTCCATCGGTGTTAAGTGTTTTTGTTTTGGGATTAGATCCTTATCTTCCGGATAAGGTAGTCACTGATTTCTCCGGTGTATTCCGAACCGTTAAGGAATCCAACACAGATGGAGCCTTGGCTGTACTCCTGGGTCAAATAGACTTTCGGTTTTGCATGGTCTATGTGGTGTCATTGATGGCCCTGGTATTTACCTTTAACACGGTCTCAGGGGAGCGCGAGAGAGGAACGCTCCGCCTTTTGATAGCAAGCTCTGTCCCCCGCGGCACCCTGTTATTTTGCAAGTGGCTAAGCAAGACACTTGTTTTAATCGTCCCATTCCTGGTGGCCGTGTGTATTGCCTTGTTGGTGTTGATTGCC
This sequence comes from uncultured Pirellulales bacterium, assembly GCA_964439135.1. Classification (GTDB taxonomy): domain Bacteria; phylum Planctomycetota; class Phycisphaerae; order Sedimentisphaerales; family Anaerobacaceae; genus JAFGPJ01. The sequence goes on along the minus strand of CAYTNN010000242.1, from coordinate 1,294 downwards.
TCTCCACAGATTGATCTGAACACTCCCCAACTGGTGTATTCCATTGCCATGATACTGGGGATTTCTTTGCTACTCATCATCTGTATGACGATTTTGGGAGTGTGCCTATCGACCTATGCCACCGGGTCATCACAATCCATCACCCTGTTGCTCACAACCTGGGTCATTCTGGTTTTGGGTATTCCCAAGGTGACACCCATGATCGCCAACATCATACATCGACCGGAGTGCAGACGCGTCATCAGTATGCGAAAAACCGCCCTTACGGAAGATCTAATGGCCGAGTTTTATGACCGAAGGGAAAAAGAAATTGCTTCTCTATATGGTGTCAGGCCAGATGAAGCAGAGACAAGGCGCAATGGCCTGATGGTTATAGGAAAGCATAAACTAACACCAGAAGCCTTCCAGGCACTGATGAATGAGGTTCATAATTATTCGGAACAACTTTGGAGACAGTATCGCCATCGAATACCCTTAGAGCTTGAAAAAATAGAGGCGCAGTATCAAAACCAACTACAGGCCACACACACATTAACCATGGTGTTGTCGCGGCTTTCATGCCTGTCATGTTATATCTACACCATCGCCGACTTGGCGGGCACAGGCATAAATGAGCCCAGGAACTATATGGACAATGCCAAACGCTATCAAGATCAGATCAGCCAATTGCTTTACAACAATATTATCGTGCATAAACGCAGGCTCTCCTGGGAGAAAGGATTTAATCCCTCCCAGATGCCCCCCCTTCCGGACATGCAATACGCACGACCCAATCTACAAACCATTATCCAAAGACGACTATGGGATATATTGCTGTTGGTTTTCTATTCGATGTTGTTCTATAGCCTGGCATTTTTCCGACTTCTCAAATATGACGTACGATAAAGGATAAACCCATGTGGCATACATTAATTATAAAAGAGATCAAACAGACCTTTCTGGAAACCAGCTCTGTTGTGCTCGCCTTGCTTTGTTTGCTCATCATCCCTTTGGCGCTTTACGTTAGCACGAAGGACTATGAAAGTCGCAGGGAAAGCTACCTGAGCGAACGTCAGGACTATCGTAGTCGACACGAAAAAGACGTAGGGTTTAACGTAGGAGTACATGGATTCAGGCCCCCTGCCCCTTTGAGTATTTTCTGCGGGGGCGTGAGTCCACTGATTCCCGACGAGGTCGTCACGTCCCGATCCGGATTGTACCGATCGATCAAGGAGACCGCTACCGATAACCCTCACGCCCTGCTTTTAGGCAAAGTGGACTACACCTATTGTTTAACCTATGTGGTATCACTGGC
>CAYTNN010000241.1:0-6569 GCA_964439135.1 uncultured Pirellulales bacterium | reverse complement strand
ATTGCTGGGAAAGTTTTTAGCTTCTGAATGTGATTGTCTGATGTGTGTCTTGAATCTTGCCGAAAAAGGATTATAATCACAGGTTTCATGGATTTCTTCGACTTTTGCATCAATAAATGTGAAAAATTGCTCATTTTTTAAATGGCATACAGCGGTTTTAGATGTCTATATCAATGTCAGTCGCGAAATTTACGTTGAAAGATATGAAAAAACCGAATATCTGAATAGACTTAAATGCTTGCATGCCGGGATTGTAAGTTTTTGCCAACAAAAAGCATTTTCTTGTAAGAAAACCGTATTCTCAAGCGTCTGAGAAGGTAGTTATGAGCTGACAGAAGTCCGTTAACATGCCGGGCCGAGTCTATGTTGTTTTTGCGTTGAGATAAGTTCTTTATTTATATAGACATAGGATTACAACGGATTTTTTACAAACGGTTAGAGAGGAAATAAATTGCAAAAACGGAAAAAGTTAGGTGAGTTGCTTTGTGAAAGATCGTACCTTGACGAGTCCGGCCTTAAATATGCGTTAGCGGAACAAAAGATCGAGCACCGGCGATTGGGGCAGATATTGCTGGATCTCGGTTATGTGACGCAAGCTCAGCTCAATGAAGCACTTGCGCATCAGGCGGGAATAGACAGGGTCGATTTGACTAATATTTCGATAGGCGGTGAAATCATAGGGCTTGTACCGGCCGAATTGGTCAGCAAATACAATATTATGCCATTAAGCCAGGATAACGGCCGGTTAAAAGTGGCAATGACGGATCCTTTTCAGCCGCAGGTTATCGAGGATTTGCGGCTGGTAACCGGTTGTTCGGTGCATCGATATTATGCCAACCCGAAGGAGATGGAAAATGCTATTTTGAAATTCTACGGCAGCAATGTGGCAAGGATGATGGATGATCTTGTGCCGGCCGAACAGAAAGTAGAAGCCGGAGAATCGGATAATGGGGATTACTCGCCGGCGAAGCTGAACGAGCTTGCAAGAGAGCCTTCCCTGGTCAATCTCGTGAACCTGGTAATACTCGAAGCGATCGAGGCCCGGGCCAGCGATATTCACATCGAGCCGTTCGAGCATCAGGTAAAGATCAAGTACAGAGTTGACGGGATGCTTGTTGAGAGGACGCCTTCATCGAAGCGGCTCCAGGCGGCGATTATTTCGCGTATCAAGATTATGGCAGGCATGAACATTGCCGAGCGATTTGTGCCGCAGGACGGACATATCGAATTTGCCGGCAAGAAGGGCAGAGTTGATATGCGTGTTTCGACCGTTCCAACCGTATTCGGCGAATCGATTGAGCTGAGAATTCTGGACCGGTCGGTATCCATGATGAAACTTCACGATTTGGGAATGAACGATCAGTGCCTGGAAGGTTTCAATCAATGTCTGCACCGGACCCATGGTATTGTGCTGGTTACAGGGCCGACCGGGTGCGGCAAGACAACGACGCTTTATGCTTCGCTCAACAAGATATACTCCCCTGCCGTGAAAATGATAACTATAGAAGACCCTGTCGAGTATCAGCTCGAAGGCATTAACCAGATGCCCGTCAATCCGAAAAGAGGGCTTACTTTCGCTACGGGCCTGCGTCATATTCTTCGCCACGATCCGGACATCGTCATGGTGGGTGAGATTCGAGACCGTGAGACTGCTAATATAGCAATTCGTGCCGCTTTGACGGGCCACCTTGTCTTTTCGACACTTCATACGAACGATGCTCCCGGGGCCGTGACGAGATTAATCGACATGGGCGTAGAGCCGTTCCTTTTGGCAAGCTCCCTTGAGGCGGTTATGGCACAGAGGCTTATCCGTACGATTTGCCCCAACTGCAAGGAATCGTACAAGCCGGACGAACGTCTAATCAAAAACCTGAATGGCTCGATGAAGATTCAGCCTGATACGAAGTTCTATCACGGGGTCGGTTGCAACGAATGCGGACAAACCGGCATGAGCGGGCGGATCGGGATATATGAGCTGCTCAGGATCACGGGAACGCTCCGTGAGCTGATCGCATCAAGTCCGACGACCGAACAAATTCTAAAGGCGGCCCCTCCAGACCACATAAGTATGGTGAACGATGGTCTCACCAAGGTATTAGAAGGTGTTACGACTCCTGAGGAAATCTTCAGAGTTGCCAAGAGTATCGGCGAGGAAGATTAGAGAGTAAAAAGTGAAGTCATCTCGAAAGAGATATGAAATACGAAAGGTGAGATACCTAAAGTGAACTGGTTTTCCTATAAAGCGGTAGATCAAGGCGGCGGGCACGTTACGGGAACGTTAGAGGCAGTTGACCGCAGAAGTGCCGTTGTAGCTCTGACTGAGAAAGGCCATTTCGTAATAGAATTGACCAAAGATGTTCGGTCGCACAGTCCCGGTGACAGCCAGACCAAGGCGGCGTCTTCGGATGTGGGGCAGTTTTTGAAATTCGGCTCACGAAGGGTCTCAAGCAAAGACGTTTTGGCTATGACAACCCAGCTCAGTACGGCTTTGCGAGCGGGACTTCCGCTGCTTAGCGGACTTGAGCTTCTTCGCAAACAGCAGCACAAGATAGCAACAAAAGAATTGCTGGGCGATCTCGTAGATGCAGTCAGTTCCGGGCAGTCTCTTTCGGAAGCTATGGCCGAGCATAAGAAAGTATTTAGCCCCTTATATCTGTCGATGATACGAGTCGGTGAAACAGGCGGAATACTTGAACAGACTTCGGTTCAGTTGGCGGATATGCTGACGAGGGAAGAGAAGATCAAAACAAATATGAAAAATGCCTCCGCCTATCCTATTTTCGTTTTGTGCCTCGGTCTTGTCTCGGTAACCATCGTCATAACCGTGATATTGCCGAGGATAATAGGCACTTTAGGTGCCGACCTGACAGTCCTGCCGTTGCCGACAAGGATATTAATGGGCATCAGCGGATTTATTACAGGTTTGTTTACGAGTATCCCAGGGTGGATAGTCCTCACTGCTATAGTCGTGGGATTTCATCGCCTGATAAAATGGGTAAAAACCACGGGCCGCCTCCAGTGTGATACGTTTAAGCTTCGAATACCGATTTTAGGTTCGGTTTTACGAACGATAGCGGTGGGTCGATTTGCACGAACACTCGGGGCGCTGACAAAGGGAGGTGTCACTATATTGGAGGCCCTTGGAGTAGTTCGTGATACGCTTGGTAATGAATTGTTGGGCAGGGAAATTGACACAGTAGCGGAAAAAGTCAAACGGGGCGAGCCGCTGGCCGAGCCTTTGGAAGAGTCAGGTTATTTCCCGCCACTGCTGGTACAGATCGTCGCGGTGGGCGAGCAGACTGGGAAACTCGATGAATTATTGTTGAATGCCGCCGATACATTCGACTCTGAAGCTGACTCCGCCATCAACAAATTTATGTCGATTTTCCCCGCGATTTTAATATTGCTGCTGGCGCTGGTGATTGGTTTCATCATTGCGGCGACTCTGCTGCCGATAATTGCCATGGAACTCGGCGGTGGAATGTTATAACGCTCATTCGCGGTATGAATCATAATGGACTATTTGCAAAATCGTTTATTGAGAGGTAACAAAATGGAGCGGAAGAACAGGAAAAGAAAGGCATTTACACTCGTAGAGATGCTTGTCGTTGTCTTAATTATAACGATGCTTGCAGCATTTGTCGCGCCGAGGATGTTCTCGGGTATCGGCAAAACAAAAGCGGACTTATCCCTGGCTAAGATGGCAATTATCGAAAATGCGCTCGCCCGCTTTTACATGGACTGCGAGAGATATCCGGACGACTCCGAGGGGCTTGAGGTACTGGTTTTGCCGCCTTCGGATATGGAAGAGGGCAAATGGAACGGTCCCTATCTGAAGCGCAGCGACCTGCTTGACCTGTGGAAGAATCCATATATTTATATTGCGGAAGGCGAGTACAACCCGGGCAGTTTTGATTTGGTAAGCCTGGGAGCGGATGCTATGGACGGCGGCGAGGGCGACAACGCGGATATCATCAACGAGTAATGTGATTGTCAGCTACCGAATTTGAGATCGCATAACGTGAAAGTGAACTGCAAAACAAGGCGAAAAGGCTTTACCATCACCGAGGTGCTAATGGTGGTGGTTATCATCGGATTGGTCTCCGGCGTCGGCGCCGGTCTGTATGTAGGAACCTTCAAAAAGATGCAGGTGGAAAAGGCGGCGTATGATTTTTTTCTTACCGCCAAATATGCGAGGTTGGCAGCCGTGGAGAAACAAAGCCAGCACAAGATGGAATTGGATCTGGCCAATAGAGCATTTTACCTGACGACCATATTGTGGGACGAAGAAAGCGGGCAGGCGCAGCAGGAAATAGTGAAGAATTATTATTGTAAACCCGTGCAGTTTCAAGGCGACGTTGAATTCGAGGCAGTTGAGATTGTGCCGAGCGGCTGGGAAACACAATCGGTTAGTGAGGAGCAGCAGACGATTACCTTTTCGCCGAACGGCACTGCGCAAATGTCGGTTGTTCAAATCGGTGACGGGAATACGCATTACACAATAAGTATCAGCCCCGCCACCGGCAGAGCGAAAATGTTTTTCGGGACGGCTGAAAACGTGAAAGTCGGCACTACTGATCTGGACGCAGAATGATTATGTGGGCGAAGACCAAAACAAAAGGCTTTACTCTGGTCGAGGTGGTTGCTTCGAGCATTATCCTCTGCGGAGCCGTCATGATCGTCGGAGCAATCGGCACCCAGGCACTGACCGGAACGCATCTTAACAGGCGATATGAAATGGCCGCCTCATTAGTAGATAAGCAGCTTAGTTTAATAGACTATATCGGCATCGATTCGATCGTCGAAATGGGACAATTGGAGGAAGACTATGAAGATTCCAATTACACATATCACTGGAAAATTTATACCGAATACCAGGAAATTGACAGTTTGTATCTGGTGACGTTGACGGTGAGCTGGGTCGATAGAAACCGACCCTACAGTATTTCCGTCGATACTATGCTCAACGGAGAAACCCTGTCGGAAGAAAGTAGTGCCCAAACCGGGCAAGAGTGATTGGAAGAAATGATTTCGAAAAGAACCGGATTTACGTTGGTTGAAGTTTTGGTGGCATCGACGATAGGCGTATTTATTGCGATGGTTGCGGTAGGTGCGCTGCGGGCGATTATAGCCAGTGCCGAGATGGTGGACAGCAACATTAACGCCGCGGCGGAGGTCAGATTTGCCGCTAACATGATAGCGCGGGACCTCCAGAATCTTTACAATGACGATGACATTGAGAGCACTAAATTTATCGGGACAGTTGAAGCGCTTGAGGAGGGTAACTATACGAGTTATCTGATTTTTTACACTCTCGGGAGGACCAAGGCCAGAATCGACCAGCCGGAAGGTGATTTGTATGAAGTGGAATACTACCTCATGCAGGAAGGAGAAACTTCGTCACTCATGAGGCGGTTGTGGCCTAATCCCAGCGAATATCTTGAACCGGGAGGAATCCTGACGGTCATTGCCGAGGACATTGCTCTTTTCGAAGTGCAGTATTTTGACGGTGAAGAGTGGTCCGAAGAATGGCCGGAGGAAATGCAGACCATGCCTGAACTGGTTTCAATCTCTATTGCAGCCAAACAACCGGATCGCAGCAATCCGCCTTCGGAATCGATTATTGTGAACCTGGCCGGGTCGGGGGCAGGAGATGCCGCTGTTCTGGCGGGCGGTGAGGCAACCGCAGGCGGCACGGAAAGCAGCGAATAAAACTAAAATGGACGGCTCCGGTACGAGTATCGGGGCTAAAAAATGAAAACGATAACAAAAATAACGAACGATAAGAATTCGGCGACGACAGCGGGCATCCGCCGGAGAAACAAAGGGCTTGTTATTATAGCGGTTCTTTGGATGGTCGTAGTGCTTATGGTCATGACCGCGATACTGGGCCGCAAAAGCCGGCTCGATATGAAAGTCTGCCTTGCCAGAACCGAATCGGTTCGATGCAAGTGGGCTTGCCGGGCGGGAATAGAAAAGGCGATGGCGGTGCTCAATGAGGACGAGACGGAAAACGACAGTTTGCTGGACGTGTGGAGTGATAATCCGGAAGACTTCAATGACGTCATGCTGGATCGGTGCTGGTTCACCGTTCGAGTCATTGATGAGTCGAGTAAATTGAATATAAACACCGCTACGAAAGAGCAGCTTTTGGGATTGCCCGACATGGTCGAAGAGATTGCGGATGCAATAATCGACTGGCGTGACAGCGATGATACGCCGAGTGGGATGGGAGTTGAAAGCGGATATTACGAGGGTTTGACATACGGATATGTCGCTCGGAACGGTCCTTTCAGGACTCTCCGTGAGCTGCTGCTGGTCAAGGATGTTACCGAGGAGCTTTTCTATGGTGAAGATACGAATCTCAACGGGCGTCTGGACTATAACGAACGGGATGGGCGGGAAAGTCCGCCGGCGGATGACGGCGATAACGTGCTCGATGTCGGATGGGCTGCGTATCTGACTTGCTATCCGTCTGGTAGTAGCGGAAGTGGTGCGGGTCAGACTTCCGGCACGGGTCAGACTTCCGGCACGGGTCAGACTTCCGGCACGGGTCAGACTTCCGGCAC
>CAYTNN010000240.1:0-6572 GCA_964439135.1 uncultured Pirellulales bacterium | reverse complement strand
GAAAAAGCAGTTTAATTCACATTTGTGGTCGAACATTAGTAATAACACTTTCAGTATCTATTTTATCGGACAATGGCGTTACATGCTTCCAGTTGTATTTATTGTAAACGATATTATACCGAAGTATTTTCTCTTTGTTTGTACATCATCACATAAATACTGAAACAGTAAATTCGCTATACGTTCCAATAAAAACACATATACCTTTACTGCCAACAGCATTAAATCTGTACAGGTGGAATTGAATAAATCATCTTTCTGCCTCAGGCCGGGATCAAAGCTGTCAGAGTGTCACGATCTGCAAATCTTTAAGCGTTAGCATCCCGGGTGTCGTTCAATTAGGTTTTCTGCCAGACGATTGTACTGAAGCTTCTTTTCACAGCTAAATAGAACACACGTTCAACCAACGTGATACGAGTGACAATCGAAGCCGGCCACAATCTTTTATCGGCTCAGTACCGATAAAATCATTCACATTTTTTGTAAGCGATCCTGTCAGCATAGGTCGCTGCGATGATCTCTTTCATGTCATGCGTGACAGGCTTAAAGGCCGCATTGCTTCTCATCGATTGGATTTGCAATGGACATGTTATATTCGAAGATCGGCCCGTTGAGGTCCATCCGCATATCTTTGGCCGGTTAGTCCACCTGGGCCCGCTGCTGCCGGATTATCCTGACTTTATTCCTTATCGTTTTAAACGGCCTTACGGCAGCAAAAAACACCCTGTTTCCGGCACGACAAGGACCGGCTGCGAAAAGATCAACATAAAAGCCCTAAGTTTGAAATGAAATGGCCTTGACTAATCAAAGATTTTCCACTAATGTTGCGCGGATGTCTTAAAAAAGGAGCAATACGATGCAAGAAAGGACTCGCGCAGGTCATTTTATCTTTGATCAGGTGGACACGCCTGCCGTGGGGAGCGTTCTCTACAAGCAGCATTTGAAGCTGCCAAGCCGGCTGCACATGAATCCGTTCTGCGGTTATATCATGCCCTTGTGGTATTCGACGATAGCCGCCGAGCATAGCGCGGTTCGCGAGGCGGCGGGATTGTTCGACTGTACCCACATGGGCACACTCGATGTTTCAGGCCCCAAGGCCTCGGACTTTCTCGATTACGTGACGACAAACAAAATCACGGACCTCGGTGTCGGCAGCGCTCGCTACTCGTATATCCTGGATGCCGCCGGCAACATTCTCGACGACATAATCATCTATCGCCGGGCCGGCGAGCGCTTCATGGTGGTTGTTAACGCCGCGAACGAACCTAAGATCAAGGCATATTTCAAGGCACTGCTAAACGATGAGGTTCCGGTCGACGCCGAAGACATCAAGCGCAAACTGCCGTACAAGCCCGACATCGTTGACATGAGAGATACGAGTCAGAGCCGGGATTGCAGGGTCGATATCGCTCTTCAGGGACCCCGGTCGCTCGATATAGTCTCGGCTCTCGCCAATGCTCAAACCGCCGAGCAGATTGCCGCAATGCGGCCGTTTCATTTCGTACAGGCAACCCTCGGCGAGTTTGATTGCATTATCGCGAGCACAGGTTACACCGGCTCGAAAACCGGATTCGAGTTATTCGTTCACCCTGATGATGCTTCGAAGCTATGGGAAACGATACTGCAGAAGTTTGAAGGCCAGGGGCTCGTGCCATGCGGGCTTGGTGCTCGGGATAGTCTCAGAATCGAAGCGGGCCTGCCGCTTTACGGCCATGAGCTGGCCGGGCAGTTCGATATTTCGCCTTTTGAGGCCGGGTACGGATGGGCTGTAAAACTGGACAAAGAGTTCTTCATCGGCAAGAAACCCATGGAGCAAATTGCGAAAAACTATGACATGGAAGTGGCCAGAGTTGAATTGCCCGGCGAAAAAGGCATCCGGCCCGTCAGGCAGAACGATGCAGTTCTCAACAGCAAAGGTGTGTGTACTGGATGGGTGCTGAGCTGCGCAAAAATAGAAGAAAAACAGATTGCGCTGGTTTATATCAGCAGAGAGCGCACTGAACAAGGCAATCCTGTCGGTCTCTACTACCTCGCGAGAAGCCGTGGGCAGCTTGAACAGGGCAGGAAAGACCGTGTAGAGAAAGCCGAGCATGTTAGCCCGGATCTTGCCGGCATGGTTCTGAGCCGGTTCGAAAAATTCTGATTAAGGAGTATTAAATGGCAGCTAAAGGTTTACTTTATACCAAAGACCACGAGTGGGTCAGTATTGAAGGTGCCGCCGCAACAGTGGGTATCACAGATTACGCTCAGGAGCAGTTGGGCGAGCTTGTTTTTGTCGAGCTGCCCGTGATTGGTAAGGAGGTCAGTGCTCACGACGAGATTGCTATTGTGGAGAGTTCGAAAGCCGCCAGTGACGTCTATTCGCCCGTGACGGGAAAGGTAATCGAAGTCAACCAGGAGCTTGAGACCCGACCCGAACTTATAAACGAGGACTGCTACAAGGGCGGCTGGATAGCTAAATTACAGCTCACCGATCCGAAGTCCCACGAGGACCTGATGGACACCGAACAATATAAGGAGTACGTAGCGGGATTATAGAAACCGCCATTCGGCCGCGGCCGGGCAGCCTGAGAGCGGTCCGACACCGGTGCTGAGGATTTAACAAATGCCTTTCATATCGAATACTACAGAGCAGCAGAAAAAAATGCTTGCTGAAATCGGGCTTAGGATGGATGATCTGTTTTCCGACATCCCATCGGAGTTCCTGGACAAACCACTGAACCTGCCCGACGGTATCAACGAGCAGAACGTCCGAAATAAGCTGGCGGAGCTTGCCGATAAGAACTCGATTAATCTGACTTGTTTTCTGGGCGGGGGATTCTACGACCATTTCATTCCGGCGGCGGTTTACTCGGTCGTTTCGCGCAGCGAGTTCTACACCGCCTATACGCCCTATCAGCCGGAGCTGTCGCAGGGAACGCTCCAGGCAATCTACGAATACCAGTCGGTCATTTGCCGCTTAACGGGAATGGAGGTCGCCAACGCCTCTTTGTACGACGGCGGGACCGCGATGTACGAGGCGATGATGATGGCGCTGCGAATAACCGGGCGCAACAAAGTCATTATCGACAACAGCGTCAATCCCATTAACCGCGTCATGATTGACTCATACACGCAGAACCTGCAAATCGAGCTCGAAGAAACGCATTGCGCAGACGGCCTGGCAAACCGCAAACGGATTTTTAAGAAAATCGACGACAAGACCGCCGCGGTTATCCTGCAGAATCCGAACTTCTTTGGCTGCATAGACGATTTCAGCGACATCGCCGAAGCCGCCCACGAGAAAGGCGCCCTTCTGATCGTCTCCTGTTACCCGATATCGCTGGGGATACTCAAAACCCCGGGCCAGATGGGGGCCGATATCGTAACCGGAGAAGGCCAGAGCCTTGGCATGCCGATGTCTTTTGGCGGGCCGTACCTCGGATTCATGGCCTCGCGGATGAAGTACGTTCGCAAGATGCCCGGCCGAATTGTCGGACAGACCACCGACAGAATGGATCGGCGAAGCTACGTCCTGACACTACAGGCCCGGGAGCAGCACATCCGTCGAGACAAGGCTACTTCGAACATCTGCTCGAATGAGGCGCTTTGTGCCCTGACGGCGCTGGTTTACCTGTCCCTGCTCGGCAAACAGGGGTTGAGAGAAACGGCCCAGATATGTGCGGACAAGGCCAGTTACGCATACAAACGCCTGACTGCAATACCCGGTGTCGAGCCGCACTTCAAGGCAAAGTGGTTCTTTAACGAATTTGTTTTAGACCTTCCCTGCGAAGCGGCGGATGTAATCGCAAAACTAATCGAAAAAGGCTTTGCTGCGGGATTTCCGCTGAGCCGATACTACGACAAAATGGAAAATTCCATCCTGATTTGTGTCACCGAGAAGCGTACCAAACAGCAAATCGGGATGCTGGCAGAAGCTCTGGAGAGTGTGCTATGAAGCTGATATTTGAAAAGAGTGCTCCGGACCGGCGGGCGGTTCAGCCGGGACCAAGTGACGTGCCCGCGTCGATAAATATCAAGAAGGCCCTGCTGCGTGAAAAACCGGCGGAGATGCCGGAGCTCAGCGAGCTCGATGTCATCAGGCATTTCACGGAGCTGTCCCGCAGAAATTTCGGCGTCGATACCAACTTCTACCCGCTTGGCTCCTGCACAATGAAGTACAATCCCAAAGTGACGGAGCGCATTGCCGCCTACCCGGGCTTCGCGCACCTGCACCCGCTGCTGCCTCAGTTGAGAATGGGCGGCATGCTCACACAGGGAGCGCTGCGCGTGCTCTATGAGACGGACTTGTTTCTCCGCGAAATCATGGGGATGGCGGGATTCACGATGCAGCCGCTGGCCGGAGCGCATGGCGAGCTGACCGGAATGATGATAATGGCCGCTTATCACCGTGACAAAGGCAACAGGAAAACCACCGTTCTTATCCCGGACAGTGCTCACGGCACCAATCCCGCCAGCGCCGCAATCGCCGGTTATAAGGTTCGGACCATAGCAACAACCGAGAACGGCTTCATGGAATTGAAAGACGTCGAGAAGGTATTAGACGATGACGTCGCGGGAGTAATGCTGACCTGCCCCAACACGCTCGGCTTGTTCAATCCTCACATCAGGGACATCTGCGATCTGGTTCACAGCGTTGACGGCCTGGCCTACTACGATGGAGCCAACCTCAATGCCATTGTCGGTAAGGCGCGTCCCGGCGACTTCGGATTCGACATCATGCACGTCAATCTGCATAAAACTTTTGCCACCCCTCACGGCGGCGGCGGTCCCGGGGCCGGTCCGGTAGGAGTTAAAGAAAAACTGCTTGATTTCCTGCCGATCTCTATCGTTGTTAAAAGGGACGATGGAACCTATGCACTGGAATATGACAGGCCGAAATCAATCGGCTACGTAGCACCTTTCTACGGCAACTTTGGTATTATTCTGCGCGCGTATGTCTACATGCTGATGCTCGGCAAGAATGGTCTCAAGAGGGTTGCCGAAAATGCGGTGCTAAACGCAAACTACGTCAAGGAAAAGCTCAAAAAGCACTTCGAACTTCCGTTCGACACAATTTGCAAACATGAATGTGTTTTCAGCGTCCCGGAAAGCATGCTCGGCAACGGCGTCCACGCGATTGACATCGCCAAAGCTCTCATAGACAGAGGGTTCCACCCCCCTACTGTTTATTTCCCGACGAATGTAAAAGAGGCGATGATGATCGAGCCGACCGAGACCGAGAGCAAGGAAACGCTGGATGCTTTCGTAGAGGCAATGATCGAGATCGCCGAGCAGGCCATAACCGAACCGGATGCGCTCAAGAATGCGCCGATTACGACGCCCGTCTCAAGACCGAACGAAACCGCCGCGGCAAAATATCCGAACATCGCAAGCCTCTAAAAGAACGAGCAATTTTTTCACGTATTCTTTCGGCTGCTGAAAAAGCTGCTGTAACCGCCCGTCTCGGCGTCTTTGTCGGTATCACCGGGCAACAGCGTCTGATAATTCTCGATTACCTTCTTATAAGCGTCGGCGTGTTGTTCGATTGTCTCCGGCTCGTAGTGTTTGAACCACGGGACCTCGAAAACCCGGCGGGTGATGCCCTCGGCTACCGGCAGCTTTTCGACGTATTGCTCGATCTTTGCGGACTCATCGAGAAAAGCAATTCGCGTCGGCCTGCCGTGCCCGTAAACGTCCTGACTGGTAAACAGCGGATGCAGATGCAGCGGCTTATTGCAGCCAGGATTGCAGATCGAGCCTTCCGCTCTAATGGCCTGGCTAAAGCGTGACAGCGAAAGCCCTCCGAGTTCTTCGGCATTGTATTTGAAATGCGGATAGTACCAGCCGCCTTTTGTTGTGTTCGTGTCCCTGGGCGGCCGGATAGGCCTGATCCCGGCGGTATCTTCGAGCAGGTCGCAGAAATAATTCATCGCTTTATCTATCTCGGCCATCTGCTTCGGATACAACTCCAACTGGACCAGCCCGAAGGCAGAACTGAGCTGGTGAATTCTGTGTTTGGCTCCGCCGCAGGGCAGTCCCGCGAATGGCTTAAGCTCATCCAGCGTGATTTCATCGTGCCGGATGTAATGCCCGAATAAAAGAGCCCGCTCGTAAACACGCCTGTCGTCGGTAAAGAGGATTCCGCCCTCGCCTATGGCCAGGGCCTTGCCGGTCATCAGGGAAAATGCCGCCGCCTCGCCGAAGGTGCCGATTTGCCGGCCTTTGTATAGCGCTCCGTGAGCGTGGGATGCATCTTCGATGATTTTTAGATTGTGCTCGGCAGCAATTTTCATAATCGCGTCCATCTCAGCCGGCATACCGGCGTAATGCACGACGACAATCGCTTTGGTTCGCGGCGTGATTCGATGCTCGATGTCATTCGGGTCGATGCATAGTGTCTCGGGATTGATATCGGCGAAAACGGGCGTGGCGCCGAGACTGTACGCCTGCGCGACCGAGGCCCAGTAGGTGATGCTCGGGCAGATCACTTCGTCGCCGAGTCTGATACCAAGGCCGTACATGGCGCCCAGGATCGCTGACGTGCCGTTGTTGTAAGCAAGGCCGTATTTTCTGCCGAGCGATTCGGCGTA
>CAYTNN010000239.1:1862-6662 GCA_964439135.1 uncultured Pirellulales bacterium | reverse complement strand
GCTCGGCATCGTTGCTGAGTATGCCGATATCCTGGTTCGCCCACTGCCCGGTGACCGAGCCGGTAGTCGTTACGTTGGAGAATACGGCCTGACACGTTAAAGCCGCATCATGGCTCGTAAGCGCCAATCCGATATAGACATTCGAACCCATCGGGATGGGCTCTGTGCCCTGCATTGTCCACGCCGTCCCATTGGCTGAATGGTACGCCGTAAAGTTCCCGGACATATCACGCTCGATCTTCACCCAGTAGGGTGCAGTAATCTCGGCGGTCGTCGTATCGAGGCTGGTCTGGCCCGTGCCGGGACGTCTCTGGAAGGACACACCCGAAGCAGGCGTTACAACCATCGTCGCGTGCGCCGAGTCGGGATTGAGCGTCTCACGAATCATCACGCCGGCTTTTGCCCAATCGTTGGTGTTATCGACGCTCTGGACCTTTGCGACCATCGAGCCGGGGCCGGTGAGTGTCTTATAGGCAAAATGGAACTCATCGGCTTCCACACCGTCAACCGCCCAGATATCTGTGCCAGAGCCCGTCATCGTATAGGTTCCAACCGGTCCTTCAGCAAAGCTGCCAACCGAAGCTGAGTAGCCTCGGAACCAGAGCGAAAATTCCGTGACGCCTTCTTCAGTCCAGTCACGCGGAGCAGACAACGTTTTCACTGCTTCTGAATAATTCGCGAAGCCCTGCTTATTGTTGTCGTACCAGTACGGCATCGACTGGACACCACTATGGACGATACTTTCCTCGGTATAAGAGCCAGTAGTGTCGTCGCCTACAGCCGCACCGGTGCCGTTACCAGGAATGTAACCGGGAGTGCCAGGCGAGCCGGCGCCAAGCCCGTCATTCCACGCAAACCATATCTGGTTATCCCCTGCATTGTAGTCCTCAAAATTGTCCACAACAAGGAAGTCACCTGTCGTAAAGCTCCAAATGCTGCCAATCCACGGACTGTCGGGATTGACGGTATTGACTTCGTCAACGCGCCAGTAGTAAGTAGAAGCCCAGCCAAGTTTCCCGGGATCATAGCTCTCGTCACCAAGTGCCTTTGTGCCTTTATACTCGGGCGAAGCTGTGGTAGCATTCTTGACGGCTTCTTCATCCGTACCGAAGTACACCTCATGCGAAGCGGCATAATCTCCTGCTCCCCACTTGAGTACAGGTGTTTGCGTTACACCCGTAGCGAAATTACGTGGATTCGGGCTGCTGGCTTTTATAGGCAGTGCCAATGCAGCCTGCGGAATGAGCTGCTTCGGAGTTGATGGGCTTCCCCATCGCAACTCTGCTATCGCATTATCAGAACTCTCAAAATACTCCATTAAAATGCTGTAGCTATTGCCGGCTATAAGGTCAATCGTTCCACTGTGCTCGATTGGATATAAGTCAACCGTTTCCCAGGAATCAACAAGCTGTCTACCGTCCACCCATAGTCGCACACCATCATCGGTCTTGGGGTAGAAGGTGTAGGTCTCGGTATATCCGGCCTCTACTTCTCCGGTCCATCTGATTGAGAAGTCATTATCGCCGACCGCCGGATCCGGCTCTTCGGGATCCATCCAGTTAAAGTTGATTTGAGGATCTGTGCGGGTCAGAACAAAAGTTCCAAAGTCCGTACCTCTGTAGTAATCTGCTCGCAGACCTCCACCGGCTTTTGCAGTCTTAAAGCTCCAGACTTCCCCTGTATATGTGGCGGAGCCATCGTACTCATCAACCCGCCAATAATAGGTCTTATCAAATTCAAGAGTGCCGGGATTATAGTTTGTAGATACCTTTTGAACACCTTCGGTAGCATTGCTCACGGTATCAAAATCATCACCGAAATATATGGTGTGCAATTTCGCACCATGACCTGCTGTCCAGCTAAGAGTTACATCCCTATTCACAAATTTGCCGTCGTCAGCCGGATCGGGTTTATAGGCCGATTTGGGGGGAACCAAAAAGCTCCACACATCACCAGCGTATATCGTACCATCGGCACTAACCTCATCGATCTTCCAGTAATAAGTCGTGCCCGGAACAAGACCGTCCGGATACGGATACCCGGGAAAACCGACGATAAAAAATGTTAAGTCCTGATTGACCCGGAACGTGTCGCCGGTTCCAGCCTCTACATCAGCAAAACTTTCACCAAAGTACACATCGTGCGAGACAGCAGATGGTGCCGCCAGCCAGCCAAGAGTTGCCCATGTTCCCGTATGAATGCCCCCGTCAGCAGGTATGGGATTAGCTGCCTTGTTACTCGCTTCGAGTACAGCAACTCCCCACACACTCGGATCTTGCCAACCATTTCCATCCGTTGAATACCAGGAAACCTGCGATTCTCGTGTATCACCACCATCGTCATCGTCGTTCATCCATACATCGAAACCAATCAGTTGGCCGGGTTCTGCCGCCTTACCCATTATGCTCATCCACGGCAGCTTGACTTCAATGAGGTAACCGTCGTCGGTCGTAACTACGGCGTATTCAACACCCACTAAGCTTGGAGCTCCGTTGTGGATTGCACTGGGTTCTTCCAATTCTTCGTCATTCCACCTAAATGTGTACTGGTGGTCATCTGTGCCTACCGAAGTGTCTTTGCTGTTATCGCCATCGACGTAGATTTCGACACTGTCATCGAGCCATTTACTATCGCCCCCACCCGAATCGTTAGTCAGAGTATCATCTTTCACCTCGACCAGCACATACAGACATTCCCAGTTCCAGAGTGCATGCCAGACACCAGAGCAATCTGCGGGCGAACTGGGGGCGGTGCCGACCTGGCTGTTTTCTATCTTATGTTCTGACGAAAAAAACCATATCTCATCGACGATACCATCGAGCATCGGCATGGTCCCCGGGCTGGGGATGACCGCGTCCTGAGCCGGTACCACGCTAACCAAACTCAGCACAAAAACAAATGAAAATACATAAATCAGTTTTCTAAACATAATACGCCTCCTTCAAATATAATGATTGATAATAGTTTTTAGCTGCACCACATTCAATTCATCCTTGTTCGGGATGAATACTTGCGATTTGCTACCACCTCCTTTCCTTAGAAAGCTAACCATTGACTATAAGCAAAAAAAGCCACTATTTGGCACAAAGCTCCTGCCGGCAACTCTGTGCCTTCCTCAGTAAAATTTCAGCAAAACGACCTGAAATAAAAAAACTTAATGCTGGTACTTGAAGACCAGAATCCACAGATGCAAACCTACACAAAATGCGCCTCACTAAATTTATTTGTACCAAATTACCTACCTTCCCGTCAAGGAAAATCTCATGTTTTTTGCTTGATCATGACCCGGACGAGGAACCAGATTATGCAGGGATTTCCCATTTATACTTCAGAAAACACTCCTGCAAGCTCCAAATCTCATAATAACACAATTTCTGAGACTGTAGCAGCAACACAGAATTTTTTGGGCGTATCTTGTGTCCAGATGCCGATATTCCAACATGGAAACTTGAATCTATGCTGGAGGTTATCGAGATGCTTGGACCAGGAGAATATGTAGCAGATAAAACACAGGGAATTACGCGTATTGAGGATTTACCGAGACCAAAACTTGTACGGCGCAGCCGCAACTATAAAAGGCGGCCATGGACGATTTGGCAGTGCCCAAAAGCCATTATACGCACAGGGTGGTCTCAATGGTGGTGCGGCTTATTGTTGGAGATGGTTTTTGTCTCTGACGCAGAAAATCGTTTAGGCTGAATCCTTCGGCTGCTGCCTGATTATTTTGCTTTCTTTAATCCAGCAGTACAGAACCGGCACAACGAGCATAGTGAGTATCTCAATTGTCATCCCGCCAAAAGAAGGGATTGCCATCGGCACCATAATATCCGAACCGCGTCCCGTGGAAGTCAGGACCGGAATCAGCGCCAGGATTGTTGTGGCGGTTGTCATCAGGCAGGGCCGAATTCTGCGCTTCCCCGCCTTGATTACCATCTGACGGGTCTCGTCGATACTCGCAGGCGTCTTGCGTTCGAAGGATTGCTTCAGATACGTACACATCACAACGCCATCGTCCGATGCAATCCCGAACAATGCCAGGAATCCCACCCAGATTGCGACGCTCAGATTGATCGGGTGCATCTGGAAAAGGCCCCGCATATTGACGCCGAACACGTCAAAGTCGAGGAACCACGGCTGGGCATAAAACCAGATCATTAAAAAGCCGCCGCTCCAGGCAACGGCTATGCCGGAGAATATCAGCAGGCTCGTCGATACTGAATGGAACTGGAAATACAGAATCAAAAAGATAATCAGAAGAGCCAGAGGGACAACGATTGTGAGCGTTTTCTGTGCGCGAATCTGGCTCTCGTACGTGCCGGAGAATGTGTAGTGGACGCCTTCGGGAACAACAAACTCGCCGGCGGCGATTTTCTCCTGCAAATACCGCTGGCATTGCTCAACGACGTCCACCTCCGCATAGCCGGGCTTCTTGTCGAATACGACGTACCCGAGAAGAAAAGTATCTTCACTTTTTATCGCCTGCGGACCCCGCACGTAGCGAATTTCCGCCAATTGAATCAGCGGTATCTGCGCTCCATCGGCTGCTGGAATCAAAATCTTGCCCAGGGTTTCAATACTGTCCCTGAGTTCCCGCATGTACCGGACCCTCACCGGGTATCGCTCGCGGCCCTCAACAGTAGTCGTGACACGCCTGCCCCCGACGGCCACTTCAATCACATCCTGAACCTGACCGATTGTCACCCCATACCTTGCTATCGCCCGGCGGTTGATATCGATCTCCAGGTACGGCTTGCCGACGATGCGGTCCGCGATGACGGTTGTGGGCTCGACGCCGGGGAC
>CAYTNN010000239.1:0-1762 GCA_964439135.1 uncultured Pirellulales bacterium | reverse complement strand
TCGTACCGGAAGCGAATCGGATGCCCATCCTTGTCGATGATATATTCGGACTTATAATTGATGACCGTCTCGATCATCGAGATTGGCGCCGGATCGAGCGAAGAGTCCACCCGGCCGAGCTTTCCAACCGCCGATTCGATCTCGGGAATGGACGCAAACGCAGCATCCTGCTTCTGCAATACATCCAAGCTCTCTCCGATGGATGCGTGAGGCATCGTCGTGGGCATATACAGAAACGAACCTTCGTCCAGAGTCGGCATGAATTCCTTGCCGAGACCCGGAAATGCATGTGCCGCCTTCGACCATACCGCATTGGCCTGCAACCGCTGAGGCACGAAGAAAAAGACCCTCCCAAAACCCATCCAGATCACGCCGCCAAATATAATCAGCAGCGTAGGGATCGAAAGAAACAGAACTTTGTGCGCCAGACACCAGGCCAGGATTTGCCCGTAGAATTTCTGGAAGAGCCTGAAGAATACCAGCAGCCCGCCGATCAGTAGAGTGACAAATAAGATGTTCCTCGCCAGACCTTTGACCGGCCCGAGCGGTAACCAGTGGCTGGTCAGTATAATACCGACGACAATCACCGCCATGATGTTGGCAAGGACAGGCAGCAGGCCGACCACTTTCTTCGGCATGCGGTTTCTGAGCAGATGATAAAACCCGATCGCACCGATCAGGACTCCGATCCACCAGTTGAGTTTGTAAGCCGCAACGACGGCGGCGACAATCAGGATGGTTCCCATGATGTATCGCTTTGCTTTTTTAAGCGTCACTTTCTTCGTAAAGAGAATATGAGCAGCCGGCGGAAGAATCGTAAGCGCCACAATGATCGAAGCCACAAGTGCGAAGGTTTTGGTAAAGGCCAGCGGTTTAAAAAGTTTCCCTTCGGCTCCCGTCATCGTGAAGACCGGCAGAAAACTCACCACCGTCGTGGCAACAGCAGTCAGGACCGCCCCGCCGACCTCGGTCGTCGCGGAATAAACAACGTCCAGCGCATTATCATCCGGTCCGGCCTCATCGAGGCGATTGAGAATGTTCTCGCAAATGACAATACCCATATCCACCATCGTGCCGATAGCAATCGCTATACCCGACAGCGCCACAACATTCGCATCGACCCGGCCGGCCTTCATCGCGACAAAGCACATCAGCACCGCCAGCGGAAGAAGACCGCTGATGAGTGCCGAACTTCGAAGATGCATGAGCAGGACGATAACGACTAACATAGTGACCAGTATTTCCTCGGTTAGCGCGGTATTCAGGGTTCCCAATGTTTCATAGATGAGCTCCGTTCGGTCGTAAAACGGGATAATTGTCACCTGCGACACCGTCCCGTCGTCCAGCGTCTTTTTGGGCAGGCCGGCGGATATCTCCTCAATCTTGTCTTTGAGATTCTTGATGGCTTCGAGCGGATTGAAACCGTAGCGGACAACAGCCACGCCGCCCACGGCCTCGGCTCCACCCTTATCCAGCGCGCCGCGACGCAGCGCGGGACCGTACGAGACCTTGGCCAGGTCCTTGATGTAGATTGGGACATTCTCGTTGACCTTAACGACCGTCATTTCGATGTCCGATGGAGCCTTGTAAAAACCCAGCCCTCGAATCACATACTCGACCTTGTTAATCTCAATCGTACGAGCGCCGACGTCGATGTTGGAAGCTTTGACCGCCTTGAATATGTCACCCAGGGCGACGTTATGGGCCCGCATCGCATCCGGGTCCACATCGATCTGATACTCCCTGACAAAACCTCCCACCG
>CAYTNN010000238.1:0-6728 GCA_964439135.1 uncultured Pirellulales bacterium | reverse complement strand
AAAGCCAAACAAAGCCAATCCGTGTTAGCCCCCAGACCTGCGCTGGGGGTTGAAAGTCTATTTGAAAAAACAAAGCCAATTTGCCGAAGGGGCAAAATGACGTTAAGTCAATATCAATAATGGTTTATGGAGATTTTGATGGACCGAGGCAGCGAAAAAACAAAGCCAAACAAACCCAAACAAAGCCAATTTCGGGCCAACTCCAGAGCCGGATGAAGCGAAATTTGGAGGTAATGACTCAAGCCAATGATTTCCCAACTTATCGGTTCCCATCACAATAGAAAAAGGGTATAAAAGCGACTATGAAATTAGCTACTTATTCAAAAGAAGGATCAGTCTCGTGCGGGATACTAACCGGCGAGGGACTGATCGATATCGTATCAGGCTGGGATGGTTCGGATCCGCCGCGGAGCGTTAAAGAGATTCTCGAACGAGGCCCGGCGTGTCTTGACAAACTTGCCGGGCTGGAACAATCCGCCGGGGAGTTAATACCGCTCAATTCGGTTAAGCTTCTCGCTCCGATACCCCGGCCGGGAAAGATACTTGCTTTAGCGGGAAATTACGTCGAGCATATAAAAGAGGCCGGCCTGAAACTCGGTCTTTCGGATTCGCCGCGTTTAACAACCGTGCCGAGGCCATTTATCATGCCGGCAACAGCAGTGGCAAATCCCGGCGACGAAATACCCTGGCCCGTTTACAGCGAGACGATAGATTATGAACTCGAACTTGCGGTCGTCATCGGACAAAAAGCCAAAGCCGTACCGACGGAGAATGCCCTGGAGATAATAGCCGGCTACACAATCGTCAACGATGTCTCGGCGAGAACCGTGACTTTCAAGAAGAACCGTGCCGAACGGCCATGGGACGAATTCTACGACTGGCTCAACGGAAAATGGGCGGACGGTTTCTGCCCGATGGGGCCGTACCTGCTGACCGCCGACGAAATCGAAGATGTGCAGAATCTCGATATGAAGCTGACGGTCAACGGCGAGGTCCGCCAGAACGCGAACAGCTCGCAGATGATTCATACGGTGGCGCAGATTGTATCGTTCCTGAGCCACCTGACGACGCTCGAACCGGGTGACATCATCGCTACCGGCACGCCGTCCGGCGTAGGTTTCGCAACAGGCAATTACCTGAAGGCCGGCGACCGCATCGAAGCGATGATCGATAATCTCGGAATCCTGACCAACACACTCGGTCCAAAACCCAAAAAAATCTACGTACCGCTTGTTTAATTTCGACAGTGCGAGCGGACCCTGGAACTCCGAGATCCGCTCGTTCTGTTATATCTGTAATTACAGTGACACTGCCCGCTTGCCTTTTTGTCCTACTTTGATGAGCCCGTTGTCTTTTTTGGTGCCGGCTGCTTCTGCCGCTTGAACTCTAATGTCGTTCCCGGGTCATCATCGAGCGCGCCATATTCGTCCAGTCCGTACAGTTCCAACTTCATCGTATTGGCGTCGACATTCGAATAGACGAATCCCATCCTGGAAACCTCGCCGTATTCACCGGCATGCTCGCTTTTCATTGTAGCCCTGCCGTACTCTGCATCCCAGATGCCCTTGCCGTTACCGCCTCTGGAATCCACCCCTATCTGGACCACCCGCTCCTCGGAAGCATTGAAGAAGATGATGCCGTGATACTCGAAGTCGAAACCTTTGAAATGTACGCTTAGCACGTGCGGCTTTAGCTCCCATTTGTATTCGATCGCGTACTTTTGGCCGTCGGGTGACTCGCCGGCCCATTTGCCGACGATCCATTCGCTCCCTGACTGTTCCATCAGGGAAGCCAGGCTCTCCTGTGCCGATGCGGCCGAACTCCAGATGATAAGACCCACTACCGCTGCCAGAAAAATCCTTGCCACGTTCCTCTTCAATCCTGTTTTTCTTTGTGGATTCATAATGCTTGGTTCCTTTCTTTCGTCGAGAATTTACAATTAGTGGCTACACATGTCACTCGCAGATGTGTCCGGTGACTCAACGAGTAAGTTCCACCTCAATTTCTGCTACTGTCATACTTTCCGTCTTTTGTTTTTGTTCCGTTTTGGAGGCGTTACCGGCTTTTTGGGGAGGTTGCTTTTTCTGGCGCTTGAACTGAAGCGTTGCCCATGGCTCATCGGCCTGCTCGCCGTTTGCCTGGATCTGGTAAACCGCTACCTTCATCGTTTCGGCGTCTACTTTCGAGTGTAACATCGCCGCCCTCATAGTTTCGCCGTCGGCCTGGGTACGTTCGCTTTTCGAGATGGCTTTTTCGCCGTCAATTTCCCACGTGCCTTTTGCTGTACCGCCCCTGTTATCGACTCCGATCTCGATGACTTTTTGCTCGGACGGCACATAGAAGATCATGCCGCGGTAAGCATATTCTCCCATTTTAAAATCAACGGTGGCCAGGTACCTGTCAAGGCCCCATTTATAGGTCATTTCGATCTCCTGGCCATCGTCGGTGGTGGCCGTCCATCTGCCTATCATCCAGTTGAAGCCTGCTTCTTCGACAAGGTCACCTAACTTTTCCTGAGCTGCCGCGGCGGAAGTCCAGACAAGAAGACCTGTAGCCATTAACAGAAAGGTTCTTGTTAAGGTCACGCTCATTCCTGTGGTTTTCGGTTGGTTCATTGCCCTTTGCTCCTTTCTTTGAGTGAGATTCAAATTACCAGGCTCACCCTTACGGCAGAGCCTTTAAATCGCTTTGGCAGCATACCATATTTGACGTTAGATAGCTACTTATCTTGAAAATATTTTTCAATACCCGGACCGATTTCTGCAAAAAGTACATGATGCCTGTTGCCGTAGTTTCAAATATCCAGCTTAGAGATTGCGATACCGGAAAATATCGGCGATGAGAAAACAAAAAAGTTGCATTCATAGTAAAAATATGGTACATTGTCCTAATAAGGGCTCGGAAAAACGGCCGGGGCTGACTTAATTAAGTAATTCCCTTAAGAATTTATTGCGATACGCACGTTGATGGCAATGTAAGGGATTGCTGATACCATCACCATGCTATCATGTTAAATACCACAAGGAGAGTTCTTTTATCAGCACCAACATACTGAGACAGCACTTTGAAGGGCAAAATAAAATGAAGGATAGAGGAAGGGTAATCCGGCGCAATGTTAAAGGATTTACACTAATCGAACTGCTTGTGGTTATCGCGATCATTGCTGTCTTAATGGCAATAATAATGCCCGCCATGCGAAGAATCAAAGAATCGGCAAAGCAAACTATCTGTAAATCAAATTTAAGAAATGTTGGACTTGCGCTGTTCATGTATTTGGACGACAATGATCGAAAATTGCCCAATTACCACAGCGCGAACGGTTTTCTCTGGTACGATGCAGGAGGTAATTTACTACCCCTTAGCAACAGCACTGCATATTGGGGCATTATATATAAACCATACCTGAAAGAGACGAAGATTTTTAACTGCCCGAGCTTACGGCGTGTTCCCTCGCTGATATATGACGTCGATCCTGATGCGGTTCAGGAAGCGGCGTTTGCTCTTAATTTTCACGAGGATGCCAGGAACAAAAGTACGAATGATCTGCGGCCTTCGGAATTTATCTTTTGTCATGACCATATGGAACCGAGAGTCGAAAACAACGAACAAGACATGTTCCATAATAATGACACTCCCGGTGCTATGAATTTGGTGCATTATCGACAAGGGGGCGGCCGTTCGGATCAATATCGTGACATCTTCAGACATAGTGTCAGAATAAACGAGCCTTTTAAGACCGGCGGGAAAGCCAATATTCTGTGGTTGGATGGACGCGTTACTTCTCTTGAAGAAACTACTGGAGATAATGTACGTATGCGCTGGTATACCGGCGCAAAAAAATAGTAATCAGCTTCAGTATACAGCCCCGCTATTATTCGCGGGGCTTTTTTTATTCCCGTGCCGGTGGCATAAGCCTATTGTCGGGCCGCCAAAATTATAACAGACAAATCGCCGCTACGAATTTCTTTTCACGACAATCAATTGGAAGTATCATTACAGTTGAAGCGGCAATCAACTTTTCCCTGTGATTTATGCCCTTCTGTTCTTGTGCCCTTATACGCAAACCTTATAATCTAAAGTACGGTGTCGAGATGAATGAAGAAAGAAATACAAACGAAGGAGCTTGCAGAGCAAGTTGGCAGAACTGCGGCGTTCAAGCCGACGCCGAGATGTTAGACATCGATAAGGCCGAAGATGCCATTGCCCCCCTTGACGAGCAGACCGTTCGGATAAGAGAGCTTATTACTCGCTTCGAATCATGCTATCACGAGGCCGGCAGGGAAGCCGAGCGGATTGTCGGGGCCATCGGAACCGGGCGCTGTACGGAGGAATCGGACGAGCGGCCGCCAGAGCGAAAAAAGGAGCTGGAAAATTGCCGGCTCATACTTTCTCGCTGGTGTGAAGATCCGTCTGTTCGGGGCATGAACCTCGATGTCGGCGGCATCTCCGCGGATGAACTATTGAACGCCATTGGCCAAGCCAGCCCCTTAAAAATATGGCAGGTGCAGCGAATCGTTGACAAGGTCGTCTCGGCGCTGGATCCGGGCCAGCCCTATCACAATATTGCCCTGGATCTCGGAGATTACGGCGAGCCGGAAGCGAATCCAGCCGGAAAACACTACAACGACAACACGGCCTTCCTCGAACAGACAAAAGCGACGATCATCCACGATACGGTCGATGGCCAAAAAGCCGGAATATCCTTAGCGATGGCTATCGATCTTTTTATGCCATGTCACTGGGATTTCGCCGGAGCCCTTGCGATTCTCCTTAAAGCGATTGGCGGAGAACTCCATCCGGAGCGGCCTTACGCATGCTGTGCGCGAAATCTCAGGCTCAGCCCTCTCTATGACAGACTCGCAATCATCTCGAATACGCTCGGGATCTTCTGGAAGGGCGGCGAGCCGGGCGAAAACATCGACCGCAACCTCTTAGCATCTTTAGCAGAAGCTGCACCCGCAAAACGCTGGCTGGCGGCGTCCATGGATAAGACCATAAGATTGCAATTGCAGGCCTCTTCCGATTTCTGGCTTCAATTCAGTTAAAAGTAAAAACCGCACAGGCAGCAAACCAATCGGCATAATTTATTGTCTCAGGAGCATCCCTGATATGTTACGTTTATCAACCTGTCCTTCCTGGCAGTAATCAGCATAATTGGGGCCGCAAAGACAGCTTTTCGGCCATCCTTTAGCCCGATCGTTAAGGTTGCGATTGATAAAAGCCTCAGTCTCAATCTTAGCCCTGTGACCTATTATAATTAAATCCTGAGAATCCATAGCCTGGTTCTTTCGCCGGTAATCTTAGTAACTACTAAAATCTCTTTCTTTCATATATATAGACGCTCGTATTTGAATTTTATTAACAAAATTCCAAAATAAATCTCTCAATCCCGGATTTTTTCGTATTAAATAATACGCCGGCCGCTCATAGTGCATGGAAATCGCCGGCCTTGTGTGATAGATTGATAAATCGATCGAGCAGCATACGGAATTAAGCTCTCGATGCTTAAGCCGGTCTTTAGATGACGAAAGGTTATCCATTATGAAAAGTATAATTATCATTCTGCTTCTGTTTTTCGTGCTGGCCGGATGTTCCGGCAGCCCTTCCGGAATCCAGGCGGTTCGAAATTTCGATGTAAACCGGTACCAGGGCAAGTGGTATGAGATCGCCAGGCTGGACCACAGTTTCGAACGCGGACTCGACAACGTATCGGCACTTTACACTTTACGGGATGACGGCGGAATCGATGTCTTAAACAGTGGCTATGACAAACGGAAAGAACGCTGGAGCCGGGCGAAGGGCCGGGCTTATTTTGTGAATGATAAAACTGTCGGTCGATTGAAGGTTTCATTTTTCCGGCCCTTTTATGGCGGCTATAATGTGATTGCACTCGATCACGATAACTACTCCTATGCCCTGGTCTGCGGCCCTGACAGGTCGTATCTCTGGATATTAGCCCGCGAAAAAACGCTAAGTCGTTCACTGATCGATAAACTGCTCAAGACGGCTGAAAATCTGGGATTCGAAGTTGAGAAAATAATTTTCGTCAAACACGACCGTTCCGACGCCTGATACCACCGAAAACCGTGCCCCTGTATTCGAACGATAATTATACTTGGGAACAACATAAATTTCTCACCCTAACAACAGGTCGCAATGCCACCGCCCTCCATCTTACCCATTTTTTCTATTTTTACGTTTTTCATCTTTTTACTTTCACACATCGCTATGTATTTGTTCCTCTTTTTTTTGCCCTAAAAAAATTTTTTACTTTTTTAAAATTTTATAGTTAACATTTTGCCCCTCACAAACGCTGTGCATATAGAGACACGGACCGGTCTGGGGAAGTAATAGTGGACACGATTGGCCGCGAGCATTTGCTGTTGCTCGCGGCCAAGCCCCGCACTTGACCGGCTTGGCCAACTCAAGCAAGCAGACTTGGAACTAATGATCGAATTTGCCCTTTTGCACAGATTCAACTCTTTTCGGATTTAGAGCTTCTTGCTTCGGATTTCCGGCCCACGGCCGGCAGATTGGCTTTGAATTGGCTTTGTTTTTTTGTAGCCCGCAGGGCGATATATTGCCATAATATCCTTTCAAATAAGACTTTGCGCCAATTTAACCAGCCTGCAAATTGGCTTTGTTTTTTCAACTTGGGTTTTCAACCCCCAGAAAATCTGGGGGCTAAATAATATTGGGTTTGATTGGGTTTGTTTTCACCAAGTGTC
>CAYTNN010000237.1:3900-6811 GCA_964439135.1 uncultured Pirellulales bacterium | reverse complement strand
GGCTCCGCCTTCGCCGAACTGCGCATTAGATTCCGGGTCGAGCTGTCCTTTACGCCAGAAATTCTGGACGTCCTTTATCCTCGATTTGACGTCCTTTCCTCTTTCTATAAGCAGGGGCTTAAAGCCGAGCTGCGCAAGAATCAAAGCGGCAAAGAGCCCGCAGGGACCGCTTCCGACAACAACCGGCCGAAGGCCCTGCATATTGCCGATCGCCGGCATCCGGTAACTCATGTCGGGAGCGGCAGAAATCCTGATGTCCTGCGAAAATCGGGAGAGCAGCTCAGTCTCATTTTTGACTCGGACATCTATCGTATAAACCGCCACAATATTGTTTTTGCGCCTTGCATCTATGGATTTGCGAATTATCGTATAGTCAAGAAGCTCCTGCCCGGATATCTTCAGCCGTTTGACAATACTCGCCGCCAGCGAATCCGGCTTGTGGTCGAAAGGCAGTGCTATATCTCTGAGTCTGATCATAAGTTTCAATTCTTCAGTGAATCGGTAATTAAAATTATGGTCGAATATAAATGGGGCGTGGCTCGGGTTCAAATTAAAAATAATACGGCATTACGTATTGATTGGAAAAAACGCCGGCCGGTTCTTCGGCCGCACCTCTTTCACACCCGGCGAATTTCTGGTAAGCTCTGACAGGTTCTCGCAAGAATTTAAGTCAGTTGCAAAGGTATGGAAAATGTCAGGTAACGGTAGTTCAAAATTCGATTCGGACGGCCCAGGCTTATACGTGCACGTGCCTTTTTGCCGGGCCAAGTGCCGCTACTGTGGCTTCTATTCCAGACCCATTGACCAATACGATGTGGGTGCCGTTGTTTCTGCGATGATTGCCGAGATGGAACGGTACGAATCGAGCGACGGCATAAAAACCATTTACATCGGCGGCGGAAGTCCGAGCGCCCTTGAGCGGGAACACCTGCTCCGGCTGGTCGCCCGGGCTAAGCAGCAGTGCCCTGCGGCACAAGAATTTACCGTCGAGGTCAATCCCGGACAGGTCGATATGGAATTGCTGCGTGAGCTGCGCAAAGCAGGGGTAAACCGGCTTTCGATCGGGGCACAGTCTTTTACTCAATGGGAGCTGGATTTTCTCGGCAGAGGTCATACCGTCGATTGCACACGCCGGGCGGTCCGGCAGGGCAGGTCGGCTGGATTCGGCAATATCAGCCTGGATCTGATTTTCGCCGTGCCGGGCACCGGCCTTGACTCATGGAAACAAAATCTCCTCTGGGCAATCGAGCTTCAACCGGACCATATAAGTGCTTACGGCCTCAGTTACGAAGACGGCACTCCGCTTAGCAGTGATCTCATCGCGGGCCTGATAGAAGCCGTCAATGAGGATACCGACCGGGCAATGTTCGAGCTGACAATCGACGAGCTGGCGCGGGCCGGAATCGACCAGTACGAAATATCGAATTTCGCCAGGCACGATTTCGAGTGCAGGCATAATCTTAACTACTGGGCAAACGGAAGTTATGCCGGTATCGGGCCCGGTGCCGCTTCGTATTTGCACGGGACAAGGAGTTCGAATTTCGCCGATATCGATAAGTATGTCCGGTCGGTCACGAGCGGCGAAAGCGCGGTCGAGTCGAGCGAAACGCTCAGCGACCTCGAACGGGCATGTGAAACCGCCGTGCTGAATCTGCGCCGCCGGTGCGGAATTGATCTGGCCCAATTCAAAAGCCGAACCGGTTTCGACGCCCTTCAATTATTCGCAGAGCCGATTCGAAAGTATCGGAAACTGGGCTTAATCGAGAAGGACTCCGGCAGGATTTCGCTTACGCGACAGGCGCTCGGAATCGCCGATTCGATTCTGTGCGACTTTGCACTCGTTTAGAACGAGCCATCCTCGTTTCGAACATTAGCCCAGCTTAACCGGTTTCTGCTCTTTGGCGGATTTATAAATTGCCAGTATCACTTCCACGGCTTTGCGGGCCTCGCGCCCGTCGATCCAGAAATCCTCGCCGGAATCGAGCGCGTCGAGAAAGGCCTTGAAGTTCCGCGTATGATTTTCGTGCGTGATTGCCGCCGGGTCGGATACGCCGCCGCCGCCTTCGATCTCGCCGAATTTCTTCAGGACTTCGGCGTCTTCGGGCTTCTCGTCGGCAAACTGCCAGACGGTTATACTGTTTTCCACGTTGATGATGGTGCCTTTCGTGCCGGTAATCTCGAACCGCCGGAACTGGCCCGGGTACGAACCGGTTGTACCGTAAATCATTCCCAACGCGCCGCTGGTGTATCGCAGCACGGCGGCCGCGGTGTCCTCGGCTTCGATCTGTGGATGGCCGAGCTTTGCCGTAAATGCCTGCACCGATTCGATGGGCGGCATGACATCGCAGAGCATATCGATCATGTGAATGGACTGGTTCATAAGCGCGCCGCCGCCGTCGAGTTTCCATGTTCCGTGCCAGGAGTCCTTGTAATACTCGTCGGTCCGCCACCAGGGGACATAGATGCCGGCGTAGGTAATCACGCCGAGGCGGCCGGAATTGATAGCCTCCCTGATCGGGACCATCATGTCGTTGAACCGGTACGGAAATATGCCGCCTAAGCGCGTGCCGGCTTTTTCATGGGCTTCGACCATCTGATCGATTCGCTCTAAGGTAATCTCCAGCGGCTTTTCGCAAATTACGTGCTTGCCCTCCCCTGCCGCGGCAATCGTCGGCTCGGCGTGAAATCCGCTTGGCGTGGCGATGGTTACGACATCGATTTCACCGCTCCGGAGCATTTCCTGGTAATCTTCGAAGGCACGAACGCCATACTTGTCAGCAAGAGCTTCGGCTCTTTCCGCGATCTTATCGCAGCAGCCGATGAGTTTCGCGTTGGGCAAGTCACCGATGGCCCGGGCGTGAAAATCAGCGATCAGTCCGGCACCAACAATTCCAAAATTCCAGGTCTTCAT
>CAYTNN010000237.1:0-3800 GCA_964439135.1 uncultured Pirellulales bacterium | reverse complement strand
CTGCCGACGTCCGCGGCGCCGAGCTTCCAGTCCTTGATATGAATGTGGACGACGTAGGGTTTCATGACGGGCCAGCAGACCTCGACGTTGTTGGTGATTTTCTCGCCCCAGACGAAGTTGGCCGGGTCATAGACCAGCCGGAGTTTCGGCGAATTGATAGCCTCTATCAGGTCAACGCAATTTTCCGCCGTGTGGCCGTAAATGTGGGCTTCGTTCTCGTGCACCATCGTGACATCCACATCGGCCAGCACCTCGACCTTCGCCGTCATTCGTTCTATAACCTGCTCGCGGTAATCGTCGATATTCTTGCCCTCGGGCGCGTAGTAGCTGAACATTCGTATGTAAGGCGTCTCGAAGAACACCGCCAGGTCCACCGCGTGCTTGAACTTGTCCAGGTGCGGCTCGAAAGGCTCGTCCAGCTTTACCTTGCCGATGGGCGAACCGATGGCGCTGACTTTCAGGCCGTGGTCTCGTATTATAGTCCTCGCGTCTTTTAACTCACCTTTTGTCAGGTCCATGATGTTCTTCTTGTCGATAAAACGAGGCTCGATATAACCAACGCGCTGGCCTTCAAGATACTTGACCTGATCCAGAAAACCCTCGGTGACTTCATCTGCAAATGCACTTAATTTAGCCATTTTCTATTTGTCTCCTAAAAACTAAGTAATTCGGTAGTATTATAAGCATCTATACCGTCGGCATAAAACGCTTAATCTAAAAACTCACCTGACGTGGTGTTCTGTGGCAAGAGATGTCCGCGTGCCTACTGGGACACGTGGCCAGGGTTTCTGTATCAATCCTATTGGCGAATTCTATTCAAGATTTAGAAAGTACTGTCGAACTTTTGCCGCAATCTGCCGATCAGTCATTTTGTCAACTGTTTCAATACCGACTATGCATCCAGGGAATTTCTTACTCTCAATACGTTTTTTGATCTCGCCCTTTGCCTCACCAGGGCCGAGTATTAGAATGGACTCTGCATCACGAATACACGAGATTACTTCATCGTAGTAAACGTTGAGATGTCCCACAAATTGCCTGTCTCGGTGGTCCTCTGGTTGATAGCCAGCTTTGGAACGTGCACTCCCAGGAGGTCGGACAGGTTTCTTAAGATTCGATCTTATCTGTTTTGTATCTTCTCCTTCGTCTGAGACACTCACAATGACAGCCTTTCTGTGGTCAATCCACAAACCCACTCTTCTTTTCATAGATTTTCCCCTTGACTGTTAGGTCCACCTAACTACTGCTCATATGATTTCCGCATAAACCTTCCCGTCCGGCAGATTTGCTGCATGCGGTACAGATATTACAGCCCATCCGTGGGATTGGAAGCATAGCGATCACTAAGACTCACGCCTATATCTTAACATTGGTTGAATAATCTTCAACCAAGAAATCCGAGTAAAGAATTGAGTCAAAATTAAAAGCTCGCAGCCAGCTCGGGCAACTCTCTCTTTATTTCATCCAGCCTGTAACCGAAGCCGGGTCCCTTTATAGTTGACAAATCGACCTGGCCGCCGCGCCGTTTATAAAGTCCCGGGTGCACTATCTCCTCCGGCGCCGAGGCGGCCGGGTAGAACTGCATCGCGTTGGTCTCGACTCCCATAATCGTGCCGGCATGCGCGGCCAGCAGGACGTGAGGAATTTGTGCTAACATAGGATTAGTCAAATCCTGCACCATCAAAGTCATGCCGTGCGCCTTCGCCCAGCACAAACTCAACAGCGCGCCGGTTTGGGTCTTGCAGGTTTTCAGCGCAACCCCGGTCCAGCCAAGACTTCGGCCGAGCCTGACCAGTTTCCAGTCGTGGGCGCTTTCATCCATAAACAATGGCTTTCGCGCCGAGACGCTGTGGACATCGATCTGGTTTTCTTCGAGGTCGTACGGAAACGGCTGCTCGACGTAAAGAATCATCTGGTATATGCCGGGATATTCATCCATCAGCCGATCCAGAATGTCATTAACGTAGGCCGGGTCGGTAACTGTACAGTTGAAGTCACTTGTCAGCCACAGCACGTCATGTTTGATCGCGATTTCACCGACTGTGATCAGCCGTTCATAGTCCCATTCCGAATCGTTGCCGCACAACTTGACCTTAAGACACGTCAGTCCATCGCGCTTGATCCAGTCCGGCAGCAAAACCGGGTAGCCGTCGTCCGGCTCGTCCCCTGCCAATTCGGAGTCGTCGAGCAAATCCTTGCCGCCCACGAGGTGCCAGGCAGGCATGGTTTTCGCCGGAGGAGAACTGAAAAAGTCGGCAGGATATTTACCGGCAAACGAGACCTTGCATCCCTCGGCCGGTTCAAGAAAGCCGGATAAATCCTTGTTCATAAATTCGGCGTTGTAGGTGGAATAGACATCGCGATCCAGAAGCTTGCCGTACGCATCGTGCAGGGCGACATCGAACGCCGAGCAGCAGACCAGGGCTGCCAGGTGCGGCATAGGTTCCGCCTGCTCGCCTCGCTCGCGGTTGAGCCGCTCTAAAAGCTTCGGCAGAACGGACTCGATAAAATCGCTGCCTATTTCGATTGGATGTCCCTGCCGGTCGAACCCGGCCCACGCTTCCGCGAGCATCCGGCAGAAAAGCTGCATCGCGTCGCATCGCTCCTGGTAGCCAAGGCTGCTGGGCCAGGCCCACTGGACGCTAAGCGGCGTCTCGCCCCATCCCTGCGCCTTTTTTCCCTGCGCTGAGGCCACGGTAACGCAGGCTCGCGCACAAATAACGGACGTCAGCGTCTCAGGCCCGAACTTCAGCGGAACCCTCGTCTGAACGGGAATAAAGTACAAGTCAACTGCTACCGGTCTTATATCAGCTTTCATATTCTCACCGCCGCAATCTTCGTTTATATTCAAAATCAGCGAATTGTAGATATCAATAGATTTATAATCTACACTCAACTATTGGTCAACCTTAACTTTGCCGGATTCTAAGGCCGAACGAACTCTACCGGCCCGAGCGGGCATTTAGCGGCGAATTCTTTTTAGCGAGCCCTTGCGGCGAAGTTCCGATTGGGTTATATTAACTGCTCCTGTTGGTATAAATGGCCTCAAGAAAGACGTCTTTTTGGGTTGATTTGTCGGCCGGGGCCTCTATAATCTCAATAGAAGACGTTTTTACAGGACGGAGTGTTTGTATTCGTGAGTCGTTAAAAAAGTATCTTAAAAACACAGGATGTCATTTCGATATTTGATTGAAAGGAGCAAGCATGGAACTCAATAGAAAACTGAAAATGGGAATGATTGGCGGAGGACCTGGAGCATTCATCGGCGATGTGCATCGCAAGGCATCACGCTTGGACGGCGGCATAGATCTGGTAGCCGGGGCGTTCGATATCAACCCGCGCAAATCCAAACAGCAGGGACGCGAGCTTTTGATCGATCCCAAGCGCGTTTACGGCACTTACCAGCAGATGATCGATGGCGAGCTTAAGCTGCCGGAAGGTGAGAGGATCGATTTTGTTTCGATTACCACGCCGAACAACTGGCATTTTCCCATCGCGAAAGCTTTCCTTAACGCGGGCTTCCACGTGATGTGCGAAAAACCGATGACAATCGACTCAAAAGAGGCCAAGGAACTCAAGCAAATCGTCAAGAAAACACGCAAAGTGTTCGGACTGATGCACAACTACACGGGCTATCCCATGGTGAAGCTAGCGCGTGACATGGTCCGTGCCGGCGACCTGGGCAAGATTCGCAAAATCGTCGTGCAGTATCCGCAGGGCTGGCTGGCCACGGCTATTGAGAAAACGGGCCAGATGCAGGCCGCCTGGCGGACCGACCCGAAGCAGAGCGGCGGCGCCGG
>CAYTNN010000236.1:0-6874 GCA_964439135.1 uncultured Pirellulales bacterium | reverse complement strand
GGATTGTCTGCTTTGGCACAAACAGCACTCAGGGCCTGTTCAGCGGCATCGAGGTCTTGCCGGGCTTCGTATTGCATGAGCAGATCGAGCAACGCCGAAAATTCGGTGGGACTACCCAGCTCGCCCACTTTTTTCAGTGCGGCCGGCCGGACTTCTGCGTCGGGACCGGCGGCGGCCTTCAGCAACGAAGGTACGCTTTTAGTCATCCTCCGACGTCCAATCAAATCGAGTGCCATAAGCCGCGGGGCGGTCTCGCCGCTATTGAGCATCGCCATGATAGCAGCGTCGGCTTCGTCACCCGGAATGGCTGCCAGGGCATCCTGTGCGGCTTTCGCAATCTCACCATCGGTATCGTTCAGCAAGTCAACCAGAGCAGGCACGGCAGCCGCGTCGCCGATCTGCGGCATGGCTTTAACCGCTGCGATGCGAACGGATTTATCGCCGCTCTTGGCCGCGGCCGACAATGCCGGAATCGCCGCTGCATCGCCTCGCTTGCCGAGAGTCCAGATAACCAGAATTTTATTGTCGGCCGGCAGTTTGTTCAGCGCGGAGGTCAGAGCCTGAGTCACTTCGGCGCCCGGCATCTCCAGAGCTGTCTGGCAGGCGGCTGAGAACATAATGTAACTGTCGCTGCCCAGATACTCACGAATTACCGCTACACCATCATTTCCACGGGCCAGAATCGCCCCGCGTACGGCACCGCCGCGAACCTGGTGCGGGTCGTCCAGCTTACGTAATTTATCGTAAATCTCGATGGCCTGCTGGTTGCGGCCTTCGGCGACGGCCGTCTCGGCACAACGGAATAGCCCTTCACATACGTGCAGCTTTTTCTGTCCCGAGGCATTGCCCAGCTCATTGCTAAGCGCTCCGGCGGCTGCGGAATTGCCGATACTGCCCAACGCTCGCGCTGCCGCCCGGGCCACCACTGCATCAGAATCTTTGAGCATCTTCGTCAACGCTCCGACCGCCCTGGCATCACGGCGGACGCCCACGCTCCCGATAACGCCGACGAGCGGGCTTCCCTTGAGCTTGCCGAGCGCATCCCGGAAAGCCTCATCCACAGCCGGGTCCTTAATCGGCTCCAGCGCGTAGCGGGCCATGTGCGAGAGCTTTTCATCGCTCAGCAGCGCCACTAACGGCGCTATGGATTTGTCGGTAGCTATAAGTGCCAGTCCTCGGCAGGCATCGACTTTTTCTTTATGTGTTGCATCGCTCGACTTTATCACGGCGATAAGTTTGCCTTCGTCGGCTTTCGGCGGGACCGTCTGTGCGGATAGCTGGATCGCGCCGGAAAGCAGTAATGCGATAATCAAAATTATGTGTATTCTTGACTTTAACATTGCTCGGTTTCCTTTCGGATAAAAGTTGGTCCTTAGATAATCCACGGTTCACGCATCGCACGCGAACGGAACCGGTTGGCTTGCGGGTCGTTAATGAACTCTTCTTTAACGGGGTCGAATTTTAGGTCACGCTTTAGCCACATGCAGATATTGGCGGCGTGCACTGTAGTCATCGTACGGTGCATCATTACCGGATTGGCCACCGTCTGCCGGCGTGACTTCACACAATCGAGGAAATCACGCACATGGCTCATCGGGCGTCCCGTGCGGGCCTGGTAGTCATAGACGAGCTTCCTGAAGTCATCCAGCATAGCCGGGTTGGAAACATCGGGTTTCGAGTAGCCGTCCCCAGCCGAAACCCAGCCCTCAGTCCCTTCATAGCGAACTGCGCAGGAGCCGTGGAAGTACTTATTGTCCATATCTCGTTCAAGGATCATCTCTATACCGTTGGCGAACTTGGTGACCATTTTGTCGCCGGACTCGTTATTCACGTACTGGTACTCGATAGCCGAAGTTTCTCCCGCTCCCATTCCCACCTGGCACTGTGCGAACGTGTGCGCGCCCCATTCGCCGATGCAGCTCGTATGGAAATCGTAGAAGCCGCGCCATCCGCCGCGTGTGTACTCCGAGTTATACGGCCGCCAGGGACACGGCCCCAGCCATGCGTCCCAGTCCACCTCGTCCTTAGGCGGCAAAGGTTCGGCGGGCAGCCAGTCATGTCTCATTTCCGCCGCGTCCCACGGGGCGATATGTGCGCGTACCGTGTGGACCTCGCCGAGCCGGCCGGTACGGAGCATTTCGTTGCAGAACGTGAAGTTCCCCTCGCTGAGTCGCTGCGTGCCGGTTTGATAAATGCGGCGATAGCGTTTCGCGGTATTTACCACCCCCTGGCCTTCGGCGATGGTCATACACGAAGGCTTTTCGGAATAGACATCCTTGCCCGCCCGCATCGCCATGATGGAAGCCAGCGCATGCCACCGGTCGCCTGTCGTGACCAGCAGCGCATCAATGTCCGTACGCTCGGCCAGAAACTGGCGCGTATCGTGGTATATGATGCAGTCCTTGTTGCCGTAGCGGGTGTCTACAATCTTCTTGACAGCCTCGGCACGCGATCTTTGGGGATCACAAGTTGCGACAAATTGCACATCCGACTCCGGCAGCATCCAGCGCAGGTCGTGCGAGCCGCGGTTGCCGACACCGATGCCGCCGAGCACAATTCGCTCGCTGGGCGGCACGGCCCCGTTCCGACCGAATACCGAGGCTGGAACGATGCACGGCACCACCGCCAAAGCTGCCGTGCGCTTCAAAAACGCACGACGTGAAAGGTTCGAGTTTTTCTTTTGCATGAGAAGTCTCCTAATTCATCTGGTCAGTTGTATTTATTAAAACCTGCCATCCGGAGCAAAAACAAGGCCCGGCCGGCTGATTGCTCCTCGATCCTCAAGGTGCGAAACACGATTAACCTAATACGAGGATTCTACCTTTTACAAAATATTGCGCCAACATAATTCGAAAAAAACAAGTGCTGCTCTTCGTATGAAATCCGGCGAGAACAATTTTTCGTAAAAATCATCGCTTATTCAGGATGATAAGAGAAAGGCCGGAACGCGGAAGCTCGAAGTTGAGCGATGCTTCGCCGCCGGTTATGTCGATGATTTTGGCTGGTTCGAGCATTTCCAGCTCCATAGCGGCTTTTAGCTTTGCGAGCATTTGAGCATCAGGATTCTGCGGGCCGCCTAATTCGAGCCACTTTGTGTAGGCGTTGCTGTGCGTATCGTCAATTCGGTAATGGGTTACCCGGGCTTTCGAGCCGAAGTCCGGCGGCAATTTTACTTTCAGTCGAATCGGGGCGGGTTCTGCCGGTACGAGAAAATCGTGATAGTTCCAGATAAGGATCTTAACGCTTTGACCATCCGCGACGGCCATTCCGTTTATGTCCGGCCGGGCGCGTACGCTATCTTTGAGTATCTCATCCAGGCCGACCGCTCCGTCACTCGTCAGGGGCAGCTCGTTTCCTTTCAACCGGCCTAACATTTTAAAAGCGTTAAGAACCGGCTTGTGAATTCCGTTGGTTGCCAGTGTGCGATAGCCATCGAACCAGGGCATGCCGTCGAACATGAAGGCCCAGGTCAGCACGCCCTTGAGATTGACTTTCTCCCGCTCGGCCAGATCCAGCGAGTACTTCATCATCGCCGCCACGTAAGCGCCGTAGGCGGGGACATTTCTGTACCCGCGGCTCGGAGATCGAGAGGCCGGCATACCCGCCGCCCCGTCCGGGTCGGCCTCGCCGATGATGATGGGCGTATTTCTGAATTCCGGAAAATCCGCGACCATTGCGAAACCTCTCTGGTGTTTTTGAAGCTGGCCGAGCATGCTCATCTCAACGTGGCCGTCTTTGAAAGCTGTGCCGCCCTTGGCATGGAAGCCGATGTAGTCGAGTCGTGTGCCGGTCTTTCCCGTTAAGGAGTTTTTCTCTGTGGCGCAGTGCGTCAGGAAGCTTTGCATGAATTTGCCCACGCCGGCGACGTGCGGGCCGCCGAAGACCGCTGCCGGCATGACTTCGTGCAAGGCCTGCTCGGTATACTCGAAGAGCTTTTCATAATCCTCGTACGTGCCCTGGAAATAGAATA
Source organism: uncultured Pirellulales bacterium (assembly GCA_964439135.1). Taxonomy (GTDB): domain Bacteria; phylum Planctomycetota; class Phycisphaerae; order Sedimentisphaerales; family Anaerobacaceae; genus JAFGPJ01. Next base: position 2,904 of record CAYTNN010000236.1, on the reverse strand, counting down.
TGTCCGGCTCGTTCCATAGCTCCCACAACCATGTTTCTTCGGCGTTTTCATACCTGGCTTTTGTATGGCGGGCCCACCGGCGAATCAGCTCGGCCCATTTTTCGTAATCTTTGGGAGGGAAGAACACGCCGATGCCCTCGTTCGGCCCGAACGGCTTGGGCGGCCTGTAAGGGTCCGGTCTTACGGAAAGGTCTTTCGGCATGAGCCCGATTTCAACCAGAGGCCGGCAACCCGACGCCGTGACAGCGTCCATGATTCCATCCATAATTCGCCAGTCATATACCGGCCAGCCGTTCTCGTCTTCGGTATAGACGTTTGTCGAGCTCCATTTCGGAGTGGCAATGCCGTTGCCGCTGTTCAGCAGGAAATGCTGCCGAAGATAAACAGGCTCGGGATTAATCTGTGCTACGGTTCTCATCAGGGCTTTGCAGTCGGGCGTTGTCGTGTAGTTGCATTCGTCGTAGCCATAATACTGCCAGACATGCTTGAGCGTTTTGCCTTTCTGTGTAGCATCCACCTGAATCGAAACAGCCTCCGGATCGGCGCATACCCTGCCCACAAGAACTATAATCACCAAACAAAGCAAATGATATATATGCTCGACGTAGAATCGAGTATTCACATTTTTCCTTCCGAATCAATCCAATTGAGCAAGCATTGTTTTAGCACCCAAATGGTCGGGGCCGGCCTCAAGAGCCTGATTAAATTCCCGCCGGGCATTGTCCTCTTCATTGAGTCCGAGGTAACCGAGCCCGGCCATGTAATGCGCGTTGGCCAGTCTGGACCGCTGGGATTGCTGCTCGCCGAACTTGGCGAAAAAATCGATCTGCGAAGAAGTTTGCTCGAGTGACTCGTTTCCGGATTTAATGAGATCCCGGAAGATTTCTTCTACATCCTCATTCTTACCGAGTTTACGGAGCGAAAGCGCCTGGTAGTATCGCTGGACACTTCGTCCGCCTCTCGGCCGTCCAGCCGACGACGATTCCGTCCAGAATTCCTCAGCCTTGTCACGATCTCCCAGCGCGTCATAGGCTGTTGCTATCCAGTAGGAGACTTCCGCATCGCGGCCGCTGCCTCTGGCTCTCGACGCCCGAAGATTTTCGGGAAACTCGACGGATAACTGGTAGTCGGCAAGAGCTTGACGGTACCGGCCGGCGGCGAAATTCTTATGGCCGCTCAGCAAGTAGGCGTCAGTCCAGCAATCATTCACATTGAACCGGGCCCCGCCTTCCCAGATGTTGAATTTCCTTCCCCGCATCAGCTCGATAGCATCATCGTATTTTCCCATGTTCACTTTAAGCGAGATTTCGCGAGACAGCGAGTCATCCCGCTCGGTGACTGTCTTGTGATTCTTTTCGAGGATAGCCAGCCGCTTTTCCGGAGCGGTCCCCGCCGCTTCGTAGAGCTGGTCAAGCTCGAAGAAATGAATCGCGTATTTACTGTCGAGCGAGACAGCTTTCTCCAGGCTCGCGATGGCTTTGTCGAGTGCGATACCTTCCTTCTGATGCGAATAGGCGATTGCCAGGTTGCGATACACAATCGGGAACTTAGCGCCGAGCGAAACGGACTTCTCCCAGAGCGTCACCGCCTCGGCGGGCTGCCAGTCGAACAGCAGGTTTCCGAGATAGTAAGGCGCCATCGCATCGTTCGGCCGCACATTCATCGCTTCCCGCAAGATTGCTATCGCTTCATGCTGGAATGGAAAGACATAGTCAGGCGACATTTTCACGGCAAGAGCATAGTATTCGGAAGCCTTTTGCGCCTGTCCCATCTTACGTGCGAAATAGCCCAGATAATAATATAACATGGGCGAGATTTTTGTATTGTCCGGAGCCGCTTCAATCAATTGCAAAAGCACCTCGGCGCCGTCCTGCCAGAGGCCGGCGTTGAAGTATTCGGCAGCCGTTTCCTGGGCCGTCGCGGGATGCTCATTCATTACCGTAGCCATAGCCTTCGCAATCATGGTACTCTTCATCAGCAGCCACTGTTCGGCCATAATTCGAACATCGAGCGGATCGGCTATTTGATGGGCTAACGCTAACACCTTAAGGGCATCGTCCCGTTGATTCATATGTCGCAGCACCGCGGCTCTTAGATTCAATGCCCTGATATTCAGTGCATTGGCTTCGAGCGAGCGGCCAACAAAGTCCAGAGCAGCGGCCATGTCACCCCGCGCGCACACTAGCTCAGCCAGCGAGTAATATCCCGCCGCTTTCCATGCGTCACTCCAAGTGGCCTTATAGAAATTATCAAAAGCTTCTTTGTCTTTGCCCTGTGCTTTTAAGGCTACTCCGAGATAGTAAAACGGCTCACCGTTTTTCGGGCTTGTGTATTTCGCCGTTAGCCGCTCGAGCGCCTTGCGGAAAAGATTCTCAGCTTCCTCGAACCGCGCCCGCTTTAGATAGTTGATGCCGAGAGCGGTGTTTACCCGTACATCACCCGGGTCCCGGCGCAGGGCCTCCAGCCAATACGGATCAGGATCAAGGGCGGGATTATGGAACTGCTCGATGCGAAGGCCGGTAAGATACAATTCCTCGTTGGTCTTGATGTCCTCCGGTGACTGAGGCGCTTCGACCGGTTCCGGCATTTTCTCAGGCTCCAGCTTTATCGGCGAGTAAGCAACCAACTCCTTGCCGCCTGCTGATATCGAAGCCCGGAGATTATGTTCATCCGTACCTTCAGGTATTGCAACCTGCTTCAAGTACGGAGTGCCGGGATCGATGGCTACTGTTTCACGGAGCAGAACTTTATCCGCTGCTTTCAGCACAACCGTTGCCTCCTTATGTGCCGAAGTTGTATAGAATCCCACATTAGCAGTTCGACCTTCGACTACATCGAGATTCACAGCGGCGTCGAGATTGGCATTCTTCACGCCGCCGATGTCACGGAACGGATACCAGTATT
>CAYTNN010000235.1:0-6903 GCA_964439135.1 uncultured Pirellulales bacterium | reverse complement strand
CGGGCCAGATGCAGGCCGCCTGGCGGACCGACCCGAAGCAGAGCGGCGGCGCCGGCTGCATGGGTGACATCGGCACGCACGCCGAGAACCTTTCCGAGTACGTCACAGGACTGAAAATTACTCAGCTCTGTGCCGACCTGACGATTTTTGTAAAGGGCCGGAGACTCGACGACGACGGTAACGTCCTGCTGCGTTTCAACAACGGAGCACGGGGCGTTCTGCACGCCAGCCAGGTTTCCATCGGCGAAGAGAACAATATTGCTATCTGGGTCTACGGCGAAGATAAGGGCCTGGAATGGCATCAGGAGCATCCGAACCAGTTGTACGTCAAGGTTCCGGACGGACCGGTACAAGTCTGGAGCCGTGGAAATGGGTACGTCGGCGCCAAGAGCGCCGCGGCGGGTCGTGCCACGCGCCTGCCTTCAGGCCATCCCGAGGCGTTCTTCGAGGCCTTCGCCAACAATTACCGCAACTTCGCCGATACCGTGCGGGCGAGGATAACCAGAACTAAACCCGATCCCCTGGCGCTGGACTTCCCGGATGTCAACGACGGCCTGCGAGGCATGCTCTTCATCGAGACCGTTCTGGCAAGCACCAAGAGCAAGCAAAAGTGGACCGCGTTCAAGAAATAGCGGTCAGAACGTAATATTTTAGGAGTACTCAGAATGCAAAATGTGCAAGAGAATTCACATTCGGGTGATGCGAAGATATCCCGGCGCGGCTTGATGGCTTCCGCAGCAGCAGCGGCGGCGGTAGCGATTTCAGCGGGGACATCGACCGCTCGGGCGGCAACGCCCTCGAAGAAGTTCAAGCTGAAGTATGCTCCTACGCTCGGAGCGTTCAGAGAACATGCCGGCAGAGACCCCATTGATCAGCTCAAATTCATGGCCGATCAGGGCTTTTCGGCGATGTTCGATAACGGCATCATGGGAAAGCCGAAAGACTTACAGGAAAAAATCGCAAAAGAAATGAGCCGGCTCGACATGACCTTAGGGCCGTTCGTTCTTTACGCCGACTTCGGCAAAAAGTCGTTCGTCACTCGCGATCAGGAAATTCGTGAAATGCTGATCAACAAAATGAAAGAAGGCGTCGAATGTGCCAAGCGTGTCAACGCCAAATGGACGCTGGTCGTGCCGGGTCACTTCGACGAGGGCCTTGAATGGGACTATCAGACGACCAACGTTATCGACAATCTCAAATACTGCGCCGAAGTGGTTGAGCCGTCGGGACTGGTAATCGTTCTGGAGCCGCTGAATGCCTGGACAAATCACCCGGGCCTGTTCCTGACCAAGATTCCGCAGGCCTACATGATCTGCCGGGCCGTCAACAGCCCCTCGGTCAAGATTGTCGACGACATTTACCACCAGCAGATTACCGAAGGCAACCTGATTCCGAACATCGATATGGCATGGAGCGAAATCGCTTCCTTCCATCTCGGTGACAATCCCGGCCGCAATGAGCCGACCACCGGCGAGATTAATTACAAGAACATCTTCAAGCACATTTACGACAAGGGCTACAAGGGTGTTCTGTGCATGGAGCACGGCAAAAGCAAGCGAGGCAAGGAAGGCGAGCAGGCGGTCATCGACGCGTATCGGGCCTGCGACGATTTTTAGGCCCGTCACTATTGAAAGAATTGTTTAGAAGCATAAGTTAACGGGAAGGAAATATTTATGAAGAATGAATCAATTGAAAGAACCGCCAGTGTTTCGCGCAGGGATTTCATGAAGACCTCTGCGGTCGGGGCGGCTGCAATTCTGGCCGGCAAAAGTGTAATCTTCGCCGCAGGAGCTAAAAGGAAACTGAAGATCGCTCTGATTGGCTGCGGCGGCAGGGGCAACGGAGCCTTAGGCAACTGCATAGAGGCCGCCACGCATATCGACGGGCTGGAGCTGGAATTAGTCGCTACCGCCGACTGGTTTAAGCAAAAGGCCGAATCGACCGGCGGCAAATACCAGCTCCCGGCATCTAAATGCTTCGGGGGCGGCAACGCTTACAAGAATCTTCTCGAAACGGACGCGGACGTCGTGCTGATAGCCACGTCGCCGAACTTCCGCCCCGTGCATTTCGAGGCCGCCGTCAAAGCTGGCAAGCACGTCTTCATGGAGAAACCCGTTGCCGTCGACCCGCCGGGCATTCGAAAGATTATCGCGGCCGGTGAGGTTGCCAAGAAGAACGGCCTCGGAGTCGTCGCCGGCACGCAGCGCCGTCACCAGGCGAACTATCAACGAATCCAATACGCAGTCGAACGCGGCGCGATCGGCAAAATCGTCGGCGGCTGTGTCTGGTGGTGCGGCGGGGCACTCTGGTACAAGACCAAAGACCCGAACGAAAGCGACGCCGACTACATGATCCGCAACTGGGTCAGCTTTACCGAGATGTCGGGCGACCATATCGTCGAGCAGCACGTTCACAATCTCGACGTTGCCAACTGGTATATCGGGCATCCGCCGGACAACGCTCTCGGCTTCGGCGGCCGAGCACGCCGCAAGACCGGCAACCAGTTCGACTTCCACAGCGTCGATTTCGATTACGGCGACGGCGTCCGCATCCACAGCATGTGCCGCCAGGTCAACGGGACCGACGGCGGAGTCCGGGAATTCTTCGCGGGCACCGCAGGCGAAACATGGGGTGAAGGCGGTCTGAAAGGAAAAGACATCAAGCCGCCGGACTTCCCCGACCGCAACGCCTACGTGCAGGAGCATGTCGATCTGCTCGAAAGTATTCTCAAAAACGAGCCGCTCAACGAGGCCCGGAACGTCGCCGAATCGACGCTCACCGCGATCATGGGCCGAATCTCCACCTATACCGGCAAGCTGGTCAGGTGGAAGGACCTGACGGAGAATACCGGTTCGCCCTGGTACAACCTAACGCTCACTCCGGCCGCCCTGGATTTCGAGTCACCCGGCGTAGTAGCTCCCCCGGACGATATCGTAGCAATCCCAGGATCAGATGAAAGACGCGGACGTTAAGCAAATGCCCTTGCCAGCCTTACCCGGCAGGGCGAAAAAATAAATAGGTAGGGTGGGCCTCGGCCCACCGTTCCAATCTGTTATTCAAAAAGTCGCGCTATCAAAGGCGCGGCTTTTTTTATACCCCCCCGGCCAAAAACAGCCTTATACCAATGGATTAAACAGGAACGTTTACGATTCCGCGTATTGAAGTTCTTTTTCTTTTGTTTCTATACGTCTTTGGAATCACTTTTCTACTTCAACATCATAAATTGGTCAACGTGGGCCTGTTGAAAAACGTGAGATTGCTTCGTCGCTAAACTCCTCGCAATGACAAAAGGTTCATTTTCGCGTCATTGCGAGCGATTCGAAGAATCGCGTGGCAATCTCAGGTGTTACGGTGGGGCTTTTTCAACAGCCCCACTGTCCCAAGTTTTGTCAAGATCTTAGAGTCTCAAGTTTATCTTTATAATAAAATGGGCTCTCTCATTCCAAAACTACTTTGTAACAAAGCCCCGATTGAAACGGCCTCTGCCCATTTAATATTATTGTTAAGGTTATAATAATTTTGAGGTGGACGCAAATTCTCTTTCGTTAAACTTGACACTTCTCTTAGAGATATGCTTTTTCGATATGGTATGGCATTTTCTAATACAACGGCATAAATCTGGCTTTTGGATCTAGTGTACTTCTCAAAATCTTCTCTTGTACATCCTATTTGGTCGTTAAATCTATCCCAAACATTTTGAGGTTTATCAATAATTACTTTTGATATTAGAGCTTCACCCACAAGAGAACGTTCACGTCCCGACGCGTATATACTAACTTTACACCCAGTCCATTTTTTGGAGAAACTTCTCCTTATCTCGACCTTTTTCTCTCCGGACACAACCTTTCTTGCATATTCCGCCTTAATACTCATTAAAAGTCCGCTATCTAGTGATTGTCCATTCACAAAAAAGCCGTGACCAATCTTGGGAAGTTTTTTCAAAATGGCCCTCCAAAGTTTATCAAAATCTGATGAACACCAAAGCTCATCCTCGAAAAGCCTATATTGATGTCCCGCTTTGACAGCTTTCGCAAATCCAAACGACTTAAAGAATCCATTCTTTTTCTCCCAAAGCCCCTCTGGAATTGTAAAATGTACTTCTTTACTGAATCCCCTCACTTCCAGACCCATCAATGCAAAAAAAGCCTCTCCAAGATTAATATCCTGAAGCTCATCTTTTATTCTAAGATGACAGAATTTAGCAGCCTCCCCTCGCCTTACTATTGCAGAAACAGCCGGCTTCTCATTAAGATAGCCAACATACCCGATTCTTTCTGAAGCCTTCAAGCCCGCCATAACTTTCTCGTCAAACCACTTATTAATATTCGGATACATCGGTTCGTTTTCTAATACCAACTCCCGCAATCTCTTCAGATGGTCGGTATCACCGCGCGCATCTGCTTCAGATAGCCTAACAACACTAAAATTACCTTTTTGTGAAAATAAGTCTTCCATTCTTATTACCTACAATGCAATATAATTGTCACGTCCTCAACTAATCACCATCTCCCCAATCTCTAAAAAATTTTGACAGCCTCAATTCTTGCTCATTATAATCATCTTTTTTCTCGTCCTCTTCGTAATCTTCTGGCTCTGGCTTTTTGCAATCTTTTGACATTCTATAAAACACCAGCCTTGCTAATCTTTCATCGTCTACTAAATTGACATTAATATTGTGCCCGCGAACCTCAAATATCAGAGGAGTACCTTCCTTTTTGTCTTTTCGGTCTTTACCAAAAAAAGGATGCGCAAATCCAGCATAATGTATACGCATTTCGCCAATAGCTTCATCAATCGCACGACAATATACAGCGATTCCTTCTGGTAAGCAAAGCCTTTCTTTGGATCTCAAAATATAAAAATGATTCTTTTCAACTAACAACCTTTTCTTTTTATTTGCTTCTATGCACTCCCAATAATCATTCGGATTCGGTCTGTTTGTTTCCTCATGTTTCCATAAATCTATGGGTATGTCCTGTTCTACCTTCCCTCTAAAGGCAGCAATGTTATCCCTATAAACGATTTTGTCCTTCTTAAAAACTTTCGTTCCTGATAGATCAACCGAAAGTGTCTCGTCCCCCACATTCTCCTGACGGCGCAAAAGGCATCTGTATAATTCCTTCCCTTTCATACGGGAGATATCTGGGAGGTAATAAAATAAGCGAAGCTGTGACAAAGGTTCTCCCTCCCTGATCCTTACATTGAAAGTGATAGGAGTTATTTCCAAAAACATTTCAATCTGCTTTTCAGGCAATTTATCTCGGTCAAAATACTCGTAGTGATCCATCTTGTCCACAATCAAACGGCATAATACATCAACCCTCCCAACCGAACTCTTAGCAGTCGCTCGGCCACAAATCGGGCTTTTTTTTAACTTTCGTCCGTCAAGTTTTTCATTTAGAGCAAATACATATGTGTGTTTCTTTTCTAAAAGAAATATACCATCACTCTCTGCATCATGAACTTTAGAATAATCGGCATTTTCAAGAATCGTTCTTTTATATCCATCTTGTTTAGTTGGCTTTATCGACCCATTTACCATTTCATACCCTTCCTTTGATAAGGTTAAATCGATAGACGAATGGTCAATTGGATTTTCCCCCTTCTTCTTGCTATTCCAGTTCTTTACATTTGTAACATATTCCTCTTCGCATAACTCTTGGACCTGTTCCTTAGACAAAACACCAGGTATCCAGCTTTTCCATGGCTCACACATTTATTCTCTCCCATTTAACAACAAAAAATAACGTTATCAAATTATTATCGGACAACAACATCAAAAAACATGATGAATAGTTATCTGCTCAATTCCCGAAACCAAAATCCTCATAACGCAGCTTTGTTTTTAAATTATACAATTTTTTGCCAATTCCCAATTCCACCCAATTCCGTGGACACCATATAATAGCACTAAGTTAAGGGGAATCGTGTGCAAGAGAGCAGCTTGTTTGCCAGCCAAATCAGCGAAATTTCCAATCAAGCGGCATCTGGCTCAACCTCTGAGACGATCAAATATGCTTAACTTAGTGCCATTATGGACACCATACTTATTTCCAACCGATATATGCATCCCAAACTCATCAATAATTGAGTACAGCCACCGTATTCTACCAAAACCATTACTAACGACCACAGATCCAAGATGTCCCACTTCATCGCTTACCGATCACAAATCTACACTGCTCCGTTAGGATTTTCAATCAAAAATCCCGAATTCCGACTTTCAGGACCTATTCAGCTCTTCTACTTGTTACAGTGTATCTCACGGGATTCACCCCATGAGATAACTTCAGACGCTTCCACTATTAGTTACAGCGTATCTCACGGGGTAAATGTTACCTACGAATTATCGATTTTTTTAAAATAAATTGTAAAGAAAGAGTAAAAGGCGGGATAAAGAACACAGAATACAGGAGCTACAACCTCTACGAATATCCAATATCGAACAGGCAATGTCCAATTATGAAGTAAAAAAGCATAAAACAAGGTAAAAACACCATCCACAGCACGCAATACGCACTACGCAGCACGCACTACGCACAAAGGACGCCGTCTCACGGAGATTTATTTGAAATTAGCCCGCCTTTTTGTGCCAAGATTCGTATAATACGTAACTAAATGATTAATGATTAATGATTATTTCTCTGTTGCTCAAACAACAGTGTTAATCGGTGTAAATCCGTGTCGAAAAAAGGCAGAATAATGAAAAAAACAGGTGAAAAAGAATAGAAAACGACGAAAATTTGAGCTTAATTTGAAAAAACAAACCCAATTTACGAAAGGGCAGAATTGGCGTAAGTATCTATATGAAAGGTGATTATGAAGAATTTCATGCTTTTAAGGCTGCGAAAAACAAAGCCAATTCAAAGCCAAACAAAGCCAATCTTATTTAGCCCCCAGATT
>CAYTNN010000234.1:0-6986 GCA_964439135.1 uncultured Pirellulales bacterium | reverse complement strand
CTTCCCCATGACCGTATTAGGCACCGGCCCATTATTCAAACGATTTCTGCTGACCGAGATCGGCAGAGAGGCGGCCACAATCATCCTAATCTTTACCGGCGCCTGGCTGTCCGGACACAATCGCCATCAGCGAGTCGCTTATTTTATGATCATTTTCGCCATCTGGGACATCTTTTACTACGTCTGGCTCAAGGTCCTCCTCGACTGGCCCGCCTCCATAATGGACTGGGACATCCTGTTTCTTATACCCGTTACGTGGGCCTCGCCGGTTCTATATCCCGTTCTTATCTCAATAACATTGATTGTGTTCGCAATCGTAATACTTTACCGCTGCTCTTACGGCCGGCCGGTCAGAGCAACGCTGCCGGACTGGCTTGCCTTCTCCGCAGCCGGGCTTATCGTGGTTGTTTCTTTTTGCCTTCCCGGCCTGCATATCACCGAGCAGAATTTTACATCCTACTTCTACCGGTCGTTGTTCGCCGCCGGTTACCTGCTCGGCCTTGTGATATTTTTGAAATGCCTTCTTAAGTCCAAATAACGGGCGCAAGAGCACAAAGTTCACTGCAAACAAGAGTTGTATTATTTTCTGTTCCTGTTGTCCTCTGACGTATTCGATCTGCCCGGCTTTCTGTATGGTCTTCGCCGATTGCCCCCGTTTGTCTCTTGTACGGTTCCCTTGGTCTCTTGCCCGAATCCCTCGAACTTGCCGAAAATCATCTTGCCGGCGGAGGTCTGGAGTGAGCTGGTAACGCTAATAACCAACTCCCTCCCGATCTTGTTGCGGGCACCTTCAACGACAACCATTGTCCCGTCATCCAGATAACCGATACCCTGCTCCGATTCTTCACCCGGCTTTATGATTTTAATTTGCATCGCCTCGCCGGGCAATGCAACGACCTTGAGCGAATTAGCCAAATCGTTTATATTCACCACGTCAACCTCACGCACCCGTGCGACCTTGCTGAGGTTATAATCCGTAGTCGCCAGCCGTCCGTTACAGGCTTTGGCGAACATCAGCAATTTCTGGTCAACGCCCTTGACTTCCTCGACCTCTGCAATTATGGAGTCATCAATTTCCACGTCGATTACAGGGTCCGACTGCATCTTACTGAGTATATCGAGTCCCCGCCTGCCGCGGTTGCGTTTGAGCTTGTCGGCCGAATCGGATATAAGCTGCAGCTCGTTGAGCACAAAACGAGGAACAATCAGCGGAGCATCGAACAATTTACTCTGGCACAGGTCCACGATCCGCCCGTCGATGATAGCCGAAGTATCTATAACCAGCGGCCGGGAACCTTTGGTCTGCTTGGCAAATTCCACGTAAGGAATCACAAAGCGAACATCATCTTTGGTCCGCATCACAATACTGATTGTAAGATAACATATACATATGCCCAAGAGCCATTTGATCACCGTGATCGCCCAGTCGGTTATATCAATGCTAAAGGTACTGCTCACCATATTCACCACAGGCGCCAGAGCCCAACTAACAAGTATGCCGACTAACAGACCGAAAAACACTCCCGCCAGAGCGCTGAACTTCTTCTTCGGCGTCATAATATCCAACAAAAGGACAAATGCCGCCATCCCTATACTGCTAAAAATGATAGCGCGTAGATTCGCATTGTACGTATCCGTTGAGGATTCGCTATCCTCATCTTTGTCCATTATCGGAGAACTGATATTAACGAATACAATTGCCACAATAATAACAAGAAAGATAGCTCTGAAAATCCATAATAGTTTCATATTTATAACCCTCAAAATTATGATAAATATTCGCTTTTATAAATGTAGCTATTATATACTGCTTACAAAGCGTTATCAAACAATATATTATATTTCAAGCCATTTTCTTTCGCCTCTTCTGAAAACCGGTTCTCCTGACAGAAACCGGCAAGTGACAAAAAAGGCATTGCCGGTATAACTCGTCACCCATAATACTTGTCCATAAATCTGCTCATCCGGATTATTTCATTCTAAGCTAAAAAAAAACCGCAATTTGCCATTGATATTCCGTCTAACCATCCCTCATAACCAACTAAATATGACCTACCTAAGCTACGCTTATGAAAAAAACGGTCAGAATATTATTTGTTTATAAGCTGCGGCATGAAAATATCTTTGACGCTTTGAACTTTCATACAATAAAATCGTATATAAAGTACTTAAAACGTGTATATTTAATTGCCGAATCGTTGATTTTTGTTACTGTTTTATTCAACTGATATATTGGAGACCGAAATGCAGATTAATAGCTACAAAGAGAACAAAACTTACTCACATCATCTTGTAATTTCAACCTTACTGCTGCTCTTTACGATACCGTTTTCCGCCTTAGCGGCGGATCCGGACAGTATTGCCGCCCTGCGTCAGATGGGCAAAGCTTTTTCTTCGATCGCCGAAAAAGCCTCACCAGCCGTTGTCGGGCTCAAGACCGAGAAAACCGTCACACAGGATAGCCAAACATACCGTAACTCACCGTTCGGCGACGATTTCTACGAATATTTCTTCGGACCACGCTCCCCTCGTCAACGCTCCCCACAGCGGAGATATCAACAGCCCCAAACGGCCCTTGGATCCGGCTTTGTAATCTCACCTGACGGTTATATCCTGACAAACAACCACATGGTCGAAGATGCCGAGAAAGTCGTTGTTGAGCTCGCAGACGGCAGGAAATTCAACGCTGAAATCACCGGAACGGATCCGGGTTCCGATATCGCAGTCATCAAAATCGACGCCGACAACCTGCCTTATCTCGAATTCGCTGACTCCGATACCCTTGAAGTCGGCGAATGGGTCCTTGCCATCGGCAATCCGCTGGGTTTCAGCCATACCGTGACCGCCGGAATCGTCAGCGCCAAGGGCAGAAGCGTCGGCCTGGCTGATATTGAAAATTTCATTCAGACCGATGCCGCCATTAATCGAGGTAATTCGGGCGGCCCCCTGCTAAATCTCGAAGGGAAGGTCGTCGGGATGAACACTGCCATTTACGGCGCGACTGGAAATATCGGTATCGGCTTTGCAATACCCGCAAACATGGCCAAACATGCCTATAAACAGATCCGCGAGGGCGGATCCGTTGAACGAGGCTTCCTCGGCATTTCGTTTGAGGATTTAACTCCCGATTTGGCTACTGCTTTCGACTTGAAAACAGACACTAAGGGCGTTGCTATAAAAGAAGTGATAGCGGATTCTGCCGCAGAAAAGGCCGGATTGAAACGCTATGATGTCATTGTCGAATTCGAAGGTCAGGCCGTTGAAAAAAGCAATCAGTTTCTAAATCGCGTGGCAATGCTAAGTCCGGATACTAAAGTCGAAGTTGTTGTCCTTCGAGATGGAAAACGAAAAACATTTACCGTACAACTCGGCAAAAGGCCGCCGGAAGCAGAGATCAGAGGAAACCTGCCGGCAGATACTATCAAGGAATTGGGATTTTCAGTAATAAACATGAATGAAGAATTGGCCAAACAATTGGGCTATGAAGACGAAAGCGGAGTCATCGTCAGAGAAGTCGAAGCCGGCTCACAAGCCGAACAGGCCGGTATAGTCCCGGGAGTGCTGATTAAGGAAGTAAATCGGCAACCAATCAATAATACTAAAGAGTTTGGTGAGGAAATTAAAATAGCTCAGAAAAAAGGAAGAGCTCTACTGTTGATAAGGCAGGATAATTCGTCAATTCTTGCCCTGATAATATTCGACTAACAAAAAAACATATATACCTCTTTATATTAACACTTTAGCCCCGTCCAAAGCGGGGCTTTTTTGTCTCGGGATTCGAATTTGAGACTCTCTGCGACCAATTTTTTTCTCCAGACAACTGCAAAGCCCTGATTTTGCCGATCCACCTGCACACCAATCGGATGAATTTGAGAAGCTATTCTGTATGACAATTCCAATATTATTTATAAACATTTACTTGACGGACAACATGCCGTGATATATAATAGATATCAAACTATTGGATTGATCGTAGCTCATGGTTAGTTGTTCATAAACAATAGTAAACTCGTGCAAGCGAAAGCGTTGCTCACTATTCTGTTGGAGCTAATCAGTGGAGAAGAGCATTTTTCGATTTAAGATTTCAGAAGAGATTGTTCACTCTATGGCTTAGTGCCTCTGTGCTTTACGAAGTGAAAAATGCAAAACAAAGCCAATTTTCAAAGGAGGTAAATGAGCTTAAGTATCTATTAAATAAGCGATTAAGGGGAAACTAAGCGGTTTTGTGTGGCGAGAAAACAAAGCCAATCGCCGACCGTTAGACAGAAATCCTAAGTACTAAGCTCTAAATCCAAAACAAGACAAATGGTGCCCAAATGACAAAGCCCGATTTGAAAAAACAAAGCCAATTTTCCGGAGGGGCAAAATGACGTTAAGTCAATATTAATAATGGTTTATGGAGTATTTAGGTGGATGAAGGCTGCGAAAAAACAAAGCCAAACAAAGCCAATTTCAAGGCCCAAACTACTCTCAAAGGGGTAGGACAGGGGTCGGAGAATCGATAATAAAGTAAAGAAAGAGAAGATGGAGAATGCACGTTCGTCCATCATCCCTCGTCCTTTCCGCCTTCTGTCCATAGAGCACCACCTTATTGGCTGGATGTTGTAAAAAAATCTTGACGCAAAGGTGATTAATATGTTAAATGTAGTTTAAGTGGGAATATTATAGGTCTGTTATGAAAATGGGGGAATTGTTATAGTTTATTTCTGATTTTACTTAAACAAGTGCCCATATTGGCCGTTTAAGGAAGGAGGCAACCTTAGGCCCAGAAACCATTTTAAAGCAAGATGTTTAGTCTAACAATAAGTGAAAATTACTGTCAGCCGCTTTGGTGTGTGGCCAGGGCGTAATTATCCAAATTTTCCTTATAAGGAGGATTGTTATGTTTAAAAAACTGATTTATTTAACCTTCTTTTTTACGTTGGCGTTAGGATTGGCCGGAGAACAAGCCTGGGGGCAGTGGCGCGCCGCTTATTGGGATGGGTCTTATCCATCAGCCTGGGCCGCTGATAATGTGACCATAGAACTTCGAGACTATTTCGATGATGCCGGCTACGATATCCTCGACGCAGACCAACTCAAGACCTGGATGGACGCTCGCATAGCCGACCATGCACCCAGCGTGGTTGTGTTCTGTAAGGACGTCGTGCCGGACACCGTTGCGGAGGAGAATTCGGCAGACTGTACTCTTCGAAAATATCTTGATGCAGGCGGCAAGGCTGTGTGGTATTCGGACATGCCTATGTACTACCAGGGGCACGCGGATGGCACCCAGACCGGCTGGAACGAAGGTGGAATGGCCAACATATTAGACATACCGGGCTCCGCCTGGACGAACGACACTGCCACTACGGTAACTATCACCGCCGAAGGAACAGACTGGGGATTGACCACAACTTGGACATCGAATCGGTGGACTCCTTCCGACGATACTTTCACGATTCTTGCCGCGGATGGCAGCGGAAATGCCGCCGGGTATGCGAAGCATTATGTGCCGGGTGATACCAGTGCAGGATTTGTTCGGATTTGGGATTTCTCTGTGTCGGCACTTCCCAATATCGAGGACATTCAAAGGGTTGCAGAATATGGTATGGGAGGCAATCCCTATGCCCGCGGGCCGAGTCCGGCTGACGGTATTATGCATACGGACACGTGGGCCAGTATGTCGTGGTACGCCGGGGATTTTGCGGTTTCGCACGATGTGTACTTCAGTGATAATTTTGACGATGTGAACGATGGCACGGGTGACGCGTTCCGAGGCAACTACCCTGATACGTTTTATATTGCCGGCTTTTTCGGATATGCTTATCCGGATGGCCTTGTTCCGGGCACAACCTACTACTGGCGGATCGATGAGGTCAATGAAGCGGATCCGAATAGTCCGTGGAAAAGCAATGTCTGGAGCTTCAACATTCCGCCGAAGAAGGCATATAATCCCGCCCCCGGCGACGGGAACAAATTCGTTAGCTCGGAAGACCTGATTCTGAGCTGGACGGCCGGCTTCGGTGCGAAATTGCATACCGTCTACTTCGGCGACGATTATGACACTGTAGCGAATGCCACCGGCGGAACGTCCACGGCAATTATAAACTTCAACCCCGGGCCGCTTGAATTAGTGAAGACTTATTATTGGCGAGTTGATGAGTTTGATATTACTGCCACGTATACGGGCGATGTCTGGAGCTTCACAACCGCGAAAGTCGGCGGCGGCATTCGAGGTGATTACTACAAAGGCATGAACTTTGAAAATTTCGTGCTGACCCGCACAGATCCCCGGATCGACTTTAGCTGGGGCGATCCTGGTGGACCGGATGCAACTGTCGGTGATGACAGCTTCTCGGCCAGATGGACCGGTGAAGTCGAGGCGGCGTATACAGAGACCTACACGTTCTATACAAGCACTGACGATGGCGTACGACTGTGGGTCGATGGTCAGCAGCTCGTTGATGCCTGGATAGATCAGGGCACAACCGAGTACCGCGGGACGATAGACCTGGTAGCCGGAAATACATACAGCCTTATCATGGAGTATTATGAGAACGGCGGCGGTGCGGTAGCACAACTGCGATGGTCGAGTCCGTCTACACCGAAAGATTTCGTTCCACAGGCGGCATTAGCTCCGCCGGTCAAGGCGAGCAGTCCGAGCCCGTACAATGGAGCGACCGGCACGAAAATGACGCCCATTCTCAGGTGGGGAGCAGGTGATTTCGCAGCTTCACACGAAGTGTACTTCGGCACCGATGCGGACGTCATCGCAAACGCCACCACGGCTTCGCCCGAGTATAAAGGCTCCAAGGCGCTCGGTGACGAGAGCTACGATCCGGGTAAACTTGCCTGGTTTACAGAGTACTTCTGGCGTGTCGATGAAGTTAACACTATCAACCCCGACAGCCCGTGGGTAGGCAACCTCTGGAGCTTTACGACGGGTGACTTCCTCGTCATAGATGACTTCGAGGACTACGACATTGGTAACAATGAGATATGGT
>CAYTNN010000233.1:0-6996 GCA_964439135.1 uncultured Pirellulales bacterium | reverse complement strand
CCCCAGATTTATCTGGGGGTTGAAAACCCGATTTGAAAAAACAAAGCCAATTTTACAGGGGCTGAAATTAGTGCAACCTCAGTTATTACAAAGGATTATAAAAAATTATGCAGGGTTCGGCAGCCGAAAAAACAAAGCCAATCAAAGCCAATTTCAAGGCCGAAACTACTCCAAAAGGGGTAGAGCAAAGGCCGGGCGACGATTTATGACAGAGAGGAAGGACAACGGACGATTCGTCCCTCATCGCTCATCCTTCCTGTCTTTTGCACTTTGCAGGTACAGCCGCCTTCTGGTATACTATGTAACAGAAATAATCGGGGAAAGCCTGTTATTGCCCTATTGCCTGAAAAGATGGGGGCTGGAGGAACAAAGAATGATGGAAGCCGGATTTACACGAGTTTTTCGGACAATCCCTTTGATGCTCATCGTGGTTCTTTTCTGCCCATTCGCCTGTGGTAAGGTCATTTACGTGGACGATGATGCCCAAGCGGATTTCGACAACATACAAGCCGGGATAGATGCAGCGGAATACGGCGATACAGTCAGCGTAGCACCCGGTACATACTATGAGAATATCACCCTTAAAAATGGGATTAATCTATCCGGAGCCGGAGCTGAAGCGACAATTATAGACGCCAACGGATACGGAGATGTTGTGGATGCCCGGGCCAATGACGTAACTATTAGCGGTTTTACATTAAGAAGCAGCGGGGAGAATGATTCAGGACATACGAACTGCGGCGTATATGTAGATGGAAGTTATGCGCCTATCATCAGAAACAACATTATTGTTCATAACAATATCGGTACAGGTGTTTGGAACGGGGCTAATCCTGAGGTAAGAAATAACATCATCAAGAACAATTCTAATGGCTTCTATATTTACGGCTCAGAGGAAAATCCAGGCAATCCGGATATTATCAATAATACAATAGTAAATAACGAGACAAGTGGAATAACACTGAGGGTGATGGTTTCACCTGTTATAGTCAATAACATCATTACCGGGCACACAAACGGTATCAATCATAATTTCGTGACCGGTTCACCAACAATAAGTTACAACAATTTGTGGCATAACGATGTTAATTACATGCGTGATAACGAAGTTGACGACACATTAGCAGGCCCGGGTTCCATATCCGTCGATCCGAATTTTGCCGAGACAGGCTATTGGGCCAATGTTAATGATCCTAACGTCGTCGTCGAGCCAAACGATCCGAATGCTGCATGGGTCGATAGCGATTATCATATGAAATCGCAGACAGGGCGCTGGGATCCAGCCAGCGAAAGCTGGGTCATCGATGATTTAACGAGCGACTGTATCGATGCCGGTGATCCGAACAGTCCCGTCGGTTTTGAGCCGCTTCCCAATGGCAATAGAATCAACATGGGCGCCTATGGGGGCACGTCGCAGGCAAGTCTTTCATTATCGACCGCCGTCGCTAATGGTGTAATCATAGACCAGCAACTTAATGCCGCCGGGCAGGGATATACTGTCGTACGCCTCTACGGCTCGTACTACGAAATGGGCTATGCACACGGGGATTTACTGGCGGATTACATCGTTAAAACGGCGGAGGAGACGAAGGAGCTCCTGGGCGGCTGGTATAGTGTATTAAGAATCGTGATGGTCGGTTCTGTGTGGAGGCCGGCCGAGATCGAACAGGAACTGGATGGCATGGTCGAGGCGCTGGCTGAAAAATACCCCGCCGCGGGTATCAACAAACTCGATCTTAAAATGTTCAACGCAATCGGCGACCTGAGTTACGCATGCCGAAGCCATACATGCTGGGGCCGGTATGTCGCGGCACCAATTAAGACCTTGTCCACTCGTCGACTGGATTTTCCGACGCCCATCGGCAGCCTGAACCACCATGTGTTGTTTGTTTATGTCCCCGATGACAGCTCGGCCCGTTGGGTCAACCTGGGATTCCCGGGCATGGTGACGGCAGCCCAGGGCGTCAATGAGTTCGGTACACTGGTCTCACTCCATGATTACCAGTCTTCGGGAGCGGATATATCATCCGGGCGCATGCCGCGAATGATTGCGTGCCGATATGCGCTTACTTATCTTCCCGGCTCAGATTTATCGAGTCAACTCAGCGAAGTTTTCGCAGAGTTGCAGAACTACGAGTTAATGACGGGCACATTCCTGAACTACTATGCGCCGGAAGGCTTCGGCGGTGTTATGACATGCAATCCGAATCGGGCCGGGCCTGATTTCTACGATCTGCGCACGCCGCAAAACGTCTGGCATCATGGCGAAGCGATGATTACGACCAACCAATGGACTGACGGGACTTACACGCCGTCCGACGAAGATTTCGGAGCCGACGTTTATTATAACGATGAGACTCCCAAGACACAGGAAAGTCACTGGAGTCTCGTCGACCCTGCCGGCGGGCAGGAAGGCTTCCAGCGACTGAGTGTCGCCTATCGCGGCAAAGGGGATATGACCATCTGGGCGGACGGCCGAATCGACGGTATAGGCAGGACGCCGAGGCTTGAGTACGAATGGTCCGAACTATTCGGGCCGTATGAGCAGGATTATCGATACGAACAGAATGAGGCGGAGGGATTTGCAGAGCTTGCCGAATCGCTCGCAATCAGCGCAAAATAGAACGAGTGGGACTATTCCCAGCTTTGGAGGGAACATATTGAAAAACAATTAACGCAGCAGACAGCCGGCGATTATTGCTTTACAATTGCCGTGAATCTTACGAGAGCTTTCTTTGTCGGCAGGTGCGGCTCGATCGTTCCGACAAGACCGACCTTCTGGCCGACGAAACCGTCCAAATCCATTGGCGAAGCTACACCGGTTGGTAAAGCGTAACAGACCATTTTGCCGGCTTCGTCAACAATCCGGTAGTGTCCCGGGCCGTAGGTCTGATAAGTTTGGAATTCTCCGACAACTGCGAACTTACCCATAGTTCCAACTTCGGCCATTCTTGTCGCTTTGGCCTTATTGATTCCGGCCTTGACCTTCTCAAGCTGCTCATTTTGAAGCTTGACTTCTTTTACGACCGCCAAAGCCAGCTCGTAGCCCTCGATCTGCCTGACGACGAACTGCGAGAAACGTGCCGCGTTGCCGGCCTCTTTGTCGTTGGCGATTTCAAGCAGCGCCTTTTTCAGGTCCGTGTAATTCTGCTGGTCTGCCGGTTTGGCATGCTCGGCCTTGACCTGCTCTTTCAGCTCGCGATATCTTTCGAGCGGTGACTTGGGAGCTATGGGCTCCGGAACAACTGCGACCGTCGCGTTGGCGTCAGCAGGTTCGGTCGATCCGACTTTCGGCTCGACGGGCGGCGAGGTCAGAGTCGGGATAACCGGCGGAGCTTCGATAGGCTCCGGTATCGCCTTGGTGAACTTAGTGCTTACCCAGAGATAGGCAAAAGGCGGAGAGGCAATCTTATAATAATCGTCCATCTGCTCGCCTGACAGTTTGACCTTCTCGCCCTTGCTGAGCTTTCCCTGCAGGGTCGTGGAATAGAGCGGCTTGACGTAATCGGAGCCGGCATAGACACGAACATTGTCGCCGGTAACGGTTCCAATCTTCGGATCGGCCGGGTTAATCGTGACATACTGCATTGAAATCCAGGAAAAGCTGCCGGCCGGCGGAACGACGCGGGACCAGCTAAACTGTTTGCCGACCACTTTTACTTTGTCGCCCGTTTTGAGCTTGCCGCAGTGGTAAAAGTTCGTGCCCGGGCCGGAGCGGACATAAACGTCATCCCCGGCTATTTCGGCGGTATAAGGAAAGGACGAGGTATCAACTTCCTGAGAGCTGCCGGACGCCGTAGCAGTTTGCTGGGCAAAGCAAATGGATACTAAACATGTTAAAATAGCGAAAATAAACAGATTTATATAAGATCGCATTTTTCTATCTCCCAAAAAAGTGGTTCTTATCCCAAAACCCAAAAACATTTGAATCGCCAAACGACTCGTTCGCTATTTCAAGTTAGCAGCCGTTCGACTGATTGTCAACTTTTTTATTAGATAAAATATCGACCATCCAAGAGTGATTCTCCAGCGGTATTTTACCTCTTTTTGTCTGTCCGGGAACGCTGATTTGACGAATTCTGGAGAATTTTACCGCCCGGCCGTAAAGAGGCTGAAAACGGGATTTTTATCCGCCCCGGCGATGTTAACGGTAAAACCGGACTTAAAAGAACTTTATTACATTTTGAAAATCGTGGTTGTAAATAATTGCAATTTTCATACTATTTCATTGCCGGCCCGAAAGTTACGACAGACCTTTATACAAAGGATATGCTTATGTCTTATTCGTCATCGCTTAAATCGTCGGGAAATGTTCCATTAAATTCTTCATATTGTTTCTTCGCGAGAAGGCCCTTTTCTAAAAGTGTGGCGCAGGCGACGCAGTATCTGGCCCAGGGGATTGCCTTGAGTCGTCCCCTCGGGATTTGCTCGTCACGACTTTCACAAATTCCATATGTACCGTCTTCAATGCGTCTCAGTGCATCATATATTTCCAAAAGGATTTTTCTTTCGCTGTCCATCAGGCCGAGGATGTTTTCGATTTCAGAGTTGTCCGTTCCGAGATCGGCCATGTGAATCGGCATATTCGAAAGGTCGCTTCTGTCTCTTCGCAAAGCTTCCGTTTCCATGCTTGTAACGTTGCCGAGTATCTCAGTCAGCTTTGCCAACAGCATGGCCTTGAATTTTTTTATCTCTGCCGGCTTCAGCTTGTTTCCGTTTGTCTCATTTTTTTCCATAATTTCTTCAAACCACAAGTCCAAATACAATCCATAGATTTGCAATTGACACGACGAATTTCTCAACAACTCCTATTGCCCAGGAAACATCACCAGACTCTTTACGAAAACCCACCTAAGAGGTTTGATATTTATTTTAATTTCTTTTGAAGTCATGCCGATCATGGCAAAAAAGAAGAAGCCAAACACAAATCCTGCTTTTTCGGTAATTTCTTCAACAGTAACGGCGCGGACACTCTTGCCTCTGAAGATATCCAGGGCCGCGTATTTAAGCCTTTTATGCGTCCTTGTAGCTCTCTTCTGGAGCCTGCTTTCTTCGGGTTTATTGTGCCCGGTTTTCATAAGGCTGACTATTTAGTCAAAACTGGCCAATTGGTCAATAAGAAATCTTGCTTTTTCACCTAAAAATTATTATTGTTTCTTGGCCGGATAAAAATCGGATTTTGGAAGGAAATATATCGGCGGCTTATTAAACCGTATTGAATTAAGCTTTTTGTATTCGGGCAAGCTCATCC
This sequence comes from uncultured Pirellulales bacterium, assembly GCA_964439135.1. Lineage (GTDB taxonomy): Bacteria > Planctomycetota > Phycisphaerae > Sedimentisphaerales > Anaerobacaceae > JAFGPJ01. Next base: position 1,745 of record CAYTNN010000233.1, on the reverse strand, counting down.
CGGCACATCTTTAACTGGCCGGGATCGGTGAGTTTTTTCTCCGCGATCTGTAAATGTTTTTCCGCCGGCCCGGGCTGATTCAGATAGCGTGAATATATGATACCTAACATCAGCTCGACCTGTTCGGCGTATTCATAGGTACTATAGTGAGATAAAAGCTGTTCATAGGCCCGCGCCGACTCGGCGTGCTTATTATCGCCGGCAAGCTGATTGGCAATATCCAGCAATTGTTTGCTGGGCAGAATCTGCTCACTGTCTTGTTTCATCAGCTCGATAAAGAGTTCGGCGGCGGCCGGCAAATTACGCTGCGTCATCCGATCGCTGATCTCGCTGCGAAGCTGCCTTATTTGCTCATCCTTCTGCTGCTCGGCGGCGCTTTTGATAACCTCTTTGACTTTTATCTTAGTCCGACCGGTATATGGGTCGTAGCCGCTCGATACAACATCGCGATAGCGGCGGCGACGATTCCAGAATTTTATCATTGCCCACAAATCGTAATTGCTGCCGCTGAGGATATGGGTTGCAAGCAAAACGACCATCGCTCCGATTCCAAAGATATATCCCGCCAGATGTGCCCCGTAGGCAATGGCGACCGGAGGCGCAATGCTAGGTTCAAAGATATTGTCCCAGATGATAAGCTTGAAGGCGATAAAGTACATCGCCGGCAGTTCCATGGTGCCGATGAAAAAGAACCAGTAGATAACGGTGATTAACGTCTGCGGGAACAGGACCAGATAAGCACCCGTTACGGCGGCAACGGCCCCGCTGGCTCCGAGGACAGGTGAACTACTCAGAAGTGTATGTCCTATGCCGCTAAAAACCGCCCCCGCTAAATAAAAGGCCAGGTACCCGATATGGCCGAGCTTGTCGTTAACGTTATTGCCGAACAGATACAGGAAGAACATATTGCCGACGATATGCATAAGGCCGGCGTGTAAAAAGGCGTAGCTGACAAACTGCCAAAGAAACAAATGCCCCGGCCGGGGATCGAGCACGAACTGGTTGGCCCAGTGCCGAATATATTCCCTCTCGCCTCCTAACGATTCAACAGGGAAAAAGCTCAGCAGGAAAATAGCCACATTGACAGCTACGAGGGCGTAATTCGCATAAGGCGTTCGTCTCGGCTTAATGCTTGTCCGAATCGGTAATAACATAATTTAAGGAAATCCAAAGATTAAAAATAAAAATCAAAATTGAGAAGCCTTTTAGTAAAACTTCCTCAATTTTGCGTTTTGCCTGCTTCCAGCGTAGGGGTGGTTCGTGAACCACCCATATCAATATTAGATTAGACAAATTAAAAAACTGCCGTATTGTACCGGCAAAAGGGGGCTCTTACAAGATATAAAAAAAGGACGGCTCTAAAAGCCGTCCTATCCGGGAAAATTGGGCGTTACAAGCAGTTTTTCTCCCTCGCAGAAAACATCAAAGGCGGGTCCATGTTTCTACGCCAACCGGTTTCCCCCCCAGCAAGGTCTTTATCTACAGAAAGTATAAGAAGCAACCAGCACAAAACCAAACGCGCCGGCTAAAAAGGCTTTATTTTTTCGCGGTTTTCTGTAAAAATGATGAATATGATACGATATACACTGAAGTTTTCGATTTGTTTGTTTGCCCTGGCAATTGTTTCCGGTGCCCAGGGCAGGGAAAATTCCGCCACATCCATATCGTGGAGACGATGCCTCAACCAGCGGCCGGAGTTCTACGCTACCGACCAGGCAATACGCATTGCCGATAACCTTCTTCTG
>CAYTNN010000232.1:4231-7129 GCA_964439135.1 uncultured Pirellulales bacterium | reverse complement strand
CGGCTAAGCCAGCTTGTCTTTGTTCTCGGAGATTTTCAGGATGGCGTCGGCGATGTCACCGGTGTCACTCTTACTTCCGAGCAGCATGTTCTGACCGATCCACACGGCTTCTTTGCAGAGCTGGTCATTGCCGGGAAAATTAAGTTCCTGACGGTATTTGTCGAGCCTTTCCTTCGGGAAGCTGCGTTTGAAGTTCTTGGAATTTAAGAAATCTTCGATCAGGCCGTCGCGGTATTGCGGGCCGTAACCGCCGGAGCAGGGGACACCTTCGGCACTGAGGGCGGCGAGGAACTTGCTCCTGGGCGCGTTGTTGAAGTGCTCCTTCTTGTAGCGGAAAGGATATAAATGATACGCCGCTCTGGTGACACCTTCGTACAGCTTGTGCGGAACGATGCCGGGAATGTCCTTGATTCTCGAAGTCAGGTACTCGGCGTTCTCGTTGCGCCTTTGCGTATCCTTTTCCAGACGCTTGATCTGCGAGAGTCCCACGGCCGCCTGGTATTCCGTCATCCTGCGGTTGGTGCCGATGACGGGGTAACCGCTGGTCCTCTTGACGCTTCCGTAGGGCCTGCCGCAGTTGTGGTAAGAGTGGACTCTGTCCATGAGTTCCTCATCGTTTCCGACTACGGCGCCGCCTTCGCCAATGGGCAGATGCTTGGAGTTTTGGAAGCTAAAGCACCCCAAGTCTCCCAGTGTACCGCACTTTTTACCTCTCCATTCTGCGAGCCACGCCTGGCAGGCGTCTTCGATTACGATTAGGTTGTGCTTTTTGGCGATGGCCATGATCCTGTCCATGTTTGCCGGCAGGCCGAGGATGTGCACGGGCATAATTGCCCTGGTTCTTTCGGTGATTCTCTCTTCAATCGTATCCGGATTGATTTGTAAGGTCTCCGGATCGGTGTCGGCAAAGACCGGCAGGGCGCTGGAGCCGATGACAACGTTATACGTGGCGATGAACGTATAGGGAGAGACAATCACTTCATCGCCGACGCCGACATCGAGTACGTGCATTGCAGTCAGCAGGGCATTAGTGCCGTTGACGGTGCAGATGCATCGTTTTGCTCCCAGGAGTTCGGCATACTTTGCTTCAAATTCAGTGACGGTATTGCCCCGGCCTCTGTACCAGTTGCCGCTGCGTAGTATGGAAATGACATGCTCCTCGGCCGACCTGTCCCATTGAGGCCAGGCGGGCCATTTCTTGGTTCGAACGGGTATGCCGCCGAGCATGGCCAGCTTGCCTGCCTTTTTGCCGGCATTTGCGTATAGAGGAACGCGGCTCGTCGCGACAGCGGCGATCGTGCCGGTAGACGCGGCAAGGAACGCTCGCCTGGTTAAATTCTTGCTATCCATGTTAAGCTCCCTTCATTGCATGAGAAGTTTGTGGTTTGGTTTGTATTTGCTTCTTCAGAATACATTACAACACATCGGTTTAAACTTGCCAGCTATCGCCGGTTAGTTAAATCGTTCAATCTCCAGACCATCATAGTACACAGTTCGGTACACAAATGCCAGCGAAATTTTCGAACATTTGCATTTTGGCTCGTGAGAAATTCTTGCATAACCGAATTTCTGCGGATAATATCGGTTCCGGCCTGACCGGATGGAAGGACGACGGCTGCCCCACGGTCTGCCCGCTCGGGCTCGAATATCAACGTGAACACAAAGGAGCTTCATCGTGAAACGCAAAGCGAAAATCAGTCATAAGCAAAGACGCGGAATCTCTCGCCGGGACTTTATGGCTGCCGCGGCAGCTTTGACGGTCGTCCCCAGCGGCGTGCTGGGTCGCAGCGGCAATGTTGCTCCGAGTAATAAGCTCAATATCGCCGGCGTTGGCGTCGGCGGCGTCGGCAGCGCCTATCTCCAGGGTGTAGGCAGCGAAAATATCGTCGCGCTTTGTGACGTGGACGAAAAATACGCAGCCAAGACTTACAAGCGATATCCCAGGGCGAAAATCTATCGCGATTTTCGTAAAATGCTCGAAAAGGAGACGAACATCGATGCCGTAGTCATCGGCACGCCCGACCACACGCACGCAGTCATAGCCGGCATGGCAATGAAGATGGGCAAGCATGTCTACTGTGCAAAACCGCTGACCCGGACGGTCTACGAGGCCCGGATGCTGACGGAAACCGCACGCAAGGCCAAAGTCTGCACCCAGATGAGCGTCCAGTCGGATGCCTCGGAGGCTCAGCGTATACTGTGCGAATGGATATGGGACGGCGCCATCGGCCCGGTACGGGAGGTCCACGTCTGGTCGAACAGGCCGATATGGCCCCAGGGAATCGAGCGGCCCAAAGATACGCCGCCGGTGCCCGCGGGCCTGGACTGGGATATGTGGCTTGGCCCGGCTCCGTATCGGCCTTATCATCCGGCTTATGTGCCGTTCAAATGGCGCGGATGGTGGGACTTCGGCACAGGGGCGCTGGGAGATATGGGCTGCCACACTTTCGCTCATATTGCCAGGGCGCTGAAGCTCAAGCATCCGACCAGCGTCCACGCCAGTTCCACGAAACTCTTCCCGGAGACGGCTCCATCGGCTTCGATGATCCATTATGATTTCCCCGCTCGCGAAAGCATGCCTGCCGTAAAAATGACCTGGTATGACGGAGGCCTTAAACCACGCCGGCCAGCGAGACTGGAAGATAGTCGGCGACTGGGCGCCGAAGGATTGATATTTATCGGCGAACAAGCTTCCATGCTGTGTGGCTTTACCGGCGAAAGTCCAAGGCTCATACCTGAAACTCGGATGAAAGAATACAGGCGCCCACCCAAGACACTGCCCCGGTCGATCGGGCACTACGAAGAATGGATAGAGGCGTGCAAAGGCGGCAAACCGGCGGGTTGCAATTTCGATATCGGGGGACCTCTAACCGAAATGACCCTGCTGGGCAATATCGC
>CAYTNN010000232.1:0-4131 GCA_964439135.1 uncultured Pirellulales bacterium | reverse complement strand
TGATCCACCAACTGGACATGTCCCGCTACTTGATGGACGACATACCATACCCGAAAACGGTTTCTCACGCCGGCGGAGTCAGCGCACTGAAGGATGGCCGCGAAATCCCAGACACCCAGATGGTCACATTCGAATACGGCCCGCTGACTTTAATGACCGAGTCGGCACTTTGGACGCCATATATGAAGAAAATACCCGGCAACATCAGGGACTCGGACCAGTTTCCCAAATGGCCGTTCTGCAGCACGAGGGTCGAGATTTTGGGAACCGAAGGTTTCATGTATTACGGCAGGCACGGGGGGGGATGGCAGGCATACGACGCAAACGGCGAGCTGGTCCGTAGTGAATATGGGCGACAGGGCGATAAAGAGCATCAGGACAATTTCATTGATTGCATCCGGACACGAAAGAGACCGAATGCCGACGTTGAAATGGGCCATAAGAGCGCGCTGCTGTGTCACATGGCCAACATATCGTATCGCGTCGGCAACCTCAAGCTCGAGTTCAACCCGCAAACCGAAAGGTTCACAAACTGCGACGAGGCGAACAAGTACATCAAACGTGAATATCGCGAACCGTGGGTTGTGCCGGATAACGTATAAGGATTGAACTAAACTATGCTACGCATACTCTTGTTGTCTTTTGGAATCGCAGTCTTATGCAGCCGTTGCTCTTATTCGCAATGGCTTGAAATCTCCAACGTAAAAGTCAGACAGGAACCGACGGAACTGGCCGGGCCGAAGATTATCATCGAATATGATATCAATGATCCGAACATTTCACCGGAATCTCCAGCCTACGTCTTTGTTCGTTACAGCCGGGACTCCGGAAAAAACTGGCAATTGATTCCTATGGATTCTCTCCGCGGCAATGGCTTTGACATTATTGACAAATCCGGACATAAGCAGATTGTCTGGTGGGGAACGGATCAGACAAGCTTTGCCGATGCCAATCAGGTCGAGGTTCGCATTCGCGGCATTGCTATGGCGCGGATCCCGGCGGGAAAATTCGTCATGAAAAGCCTTCCCGGCGACGGACGGGATGAATCGAAAGAAATCACGCCCGATCCCGACCTTCCACGGTTTTACATGGCGAAAAACGAGACCACGATTTCCATGTACACCGATTATCTCAACGAGCTCGGCGGCCAGGCCACAGGCTGGAGCCAGCGTATGGCGAGCGAGAATCGCTGCGGTATTGTTCGAAACGACGATGGCACGTACAGCCTCAAACCCGGCCGAGAAGACTATCCGGTTACATACGTATCATGGTACGACGCGTCGAACTTCCTGCAGTGGTGCGGGCTGAGGCTGCCCACCGAGGCTGAATGGGAGAAAGCCATGCGCGGAGGGCTCTACCTGGATGGTGACGCAGCAAAGAAAAAACCGAATCCAATGCCCGAAAGACGCTACCCCTGGGGCGATGAATCACCAGGGGCAGACGGCGTATTCCGATGCAATTTCGACACCGAGGACGACGGATTTGCGTACTCGTCGCCTGTGGGAAGTTTCGCGAAGTTCGGCAGCCCGTACGGCATCTGCGATCTGGCCGGCAATGTCGCCGAGTGGACCCTTGACTGGTACTCGACGTCATATCACGCCGGCCTGGATGGCTTCCGAATGGTCAGGGGCGGTTCGTGGATGGCCGTGGCCGCGGCCTGCGATGCCATCACGGGGGCCACGCAACTGCCGCTCAAGGAAAGCAGCATCATGGGATTTCGGGCAGTTAAAGGACCGGGCATATCACGCTGAAAAAAGCAGGTTGACGCTATTGTTTATAAATTATGGATGATAAGCACTTACTATAATGGAGAATAGCCTCATGCCCACAGCAACACTGGCGATGGATCCGATCGACCTGGCGATCATCGTTGTGTACCTGGTGGGTATTGTGACAATAGGCTGCCTGGCCGGTTTTCGGCAGCGTCGTACGGCCGAAGGTCAGGGCTATTTTCTCGCCGGCAGAACATTAACATGGCCTGTGATCGGGCTGGCACTTTTTTCGACAAACATCTCAACCGTCCACCTCGTGAGTCTCGCCGAAGAAGGCTACACAAACGGCCTGGCATACGGCAACTTCGAGTGGATGGCGGCTTTTACCCTGATTGTGCTGGCACTTTTTTTCGCGCCTTTTTATCTGCGTGCGAAGGTTGCAACATTGCCTGATTTTCTTGAGAAACGTTACAGCCAGCCGTGCCGTGACTGGCTGGCGATGTTGTCAATCATCTCGGCGATTTTCATACACATCGGTTTCTCTCTTTACGCTGGCGCGGTCGTGCTGGAAGGGATGTTCGGAATCAACATCTGGACGAGCATAATTCTGACGGCTGTTCTGACAGGCCTCTATACCATCATCGGAGGCCTGCTGGCGGTGGTCTTTACCGAATCGATTCAAACAATCGTCCTGGTCGCGGGAGCGGTCTGTGTCACGGTCATAGGGCTTTATCACGCAGGCGGATGGTCCGAGTTCGTCGCAAGCGTCGAGCCTGTCAAACTCACCGTCCTGCGGCCGCACGGCGATTCTTCCAATCTGCCCTGGTACGCGGTCTTTCTCGGCTATCCGATAATTGGCATCTGGTACTGGTGTGCCGACCAGACAATAGTCCAGCGCGTGCTGGGAGCAAAGGACGCCAATCACGCGAGGGTGGGGCCTTTGTTCGCCGGCTTTATTAAAATCCTGCCGGTCTTCATTTTCGTGCTTCCGGGCTTGATCTGCCTCGGCCTGATTAACCAGGGCAAACTGCCCGATACGCTGGAGCACCCGCGGTATACCTACTCATTCATGATTAATAACCTGTTGCCCGTCGGACTCAAAGGCGTTGTTGCCGCGGCGCTGCTGGCAGCGTTAATGAGCACGGTTTCCGGGGCTTTGAACTCGATAGCAACGTTGTTCAGCTACGATATCTACAAGCGTTGGCGTCCCATGACATCCGACAGGACTTTAGTCATCGTGGGACGCATCGTGACATTTATCGCCATGATTGCCGCAATACTGTGGTCGCCTCTTGTCAGTCACTACCCCAGCATTTTTCAGGGAATCACCGCGGTCATCTGTTACATTGCACCGCCGATAACCGTAGTTTTTCTTTTCGGCGTATTCTGGCGTCGGGCCAGCGACAAAGCCGCTTTTGTCACGCTATGGCTCGGGTCGCTTATGGGATTCGCGGTCTTTCTGCTTGATTGGTACAAGGAACGAACACCCGGCCTGATCATTAAGCTTCTGGAACACATTGAAGGATTCACAGGTCGGTCCATCGGCTTTGATTTCCATCACGGTACCGGCTGGAAAATTCCACCCATGATGGCGACTTTTTACCTGGCAGTTATGTGCTCGGTAATATTGATCGTCGTATCGCTATTGAAACCCCATCAACACACAGCCGAAAGTGAAAAACTCGTATGGAACAATCCGATTGATGCGCTCCGCGACAAAGGCTGGAAGGGCATCGGAAACTACAAATTTCTTGCGGGGCTGCTGTTTGTGGTAATGATTCTGCTCTACATAAAATTCAGCATTAAACCATAACCCGGGCAGGAATTCCGGACTTTGCCTGTAAAAAGAAGAATTGCTTCCCATATTGAAAGGAGACGTTGCAATGAAAACTCTCACTAAACCCGCCATAATCGTTTCGACCGTGACATTGCTTGCCTTTTATCTGGCACTGAGCGGATGTGCGCAGCAAAAAATGCAGCGCTACGGCAGTGTTATCGGATTGAAGTCGGAAAAAATCGAAGAGTACAAAAGGCTGCACGCGGACGTCTGGCCCGACGTGCTGAAAATGATCGAACAGTGCAACATCCATAACTACTCGATCTACCTCGGCGAACTGGAGCAGGGCAATTACTACCTGTTCAGCTATTTCGAGTACACCGGCGACGATTTCAAGGCCGACATGGCCAAAATGGCCGCCGATCCGACAACACAAAAATGGTGGACACTTTGCGAACCGTGTCAGAGCCCGATACCGACCCGAAAAGAAGGCGAATGGTGGGCGAATATGGAGGAGGTATTTCACTACGAATGATTCATAAACAGCGAAAAGACACTTGAAAACCAAGCCCAAATTGTTTATAATATTTGTAACATCTCACCGAAGTGCCGCAAGATGATTTGACATTTTTCTAAATGTTA
>CAYTNN010000231.1:4819-7201 GCA_964439135.1 uncultured Pirellulales bacterium | reverse complement strand
TCGGGCCGTCAACCGTGACCGGCTTTTCCATGAACACGTTGAGGCCTTTGGCAATCGCGTAAGTGAAATGCACCCAGCGGAATGCCGGAGGGGTCGCAAGAATTACCACATCGCCTTTGTCAAGGCAGTCCATTGCTTTTTTATAGCCGTCGAAACCGAGAAATTGTCGCTCCTTGGGTACGTCCAACTGTTGCTTGTGGTTTTTTTCCAGATTCTGGTAGCTGCGATTAAGGCGTCTCTGGAAGACGTCAGACATAGCGACGAGTTTGATCGGGCCGTTCTTGACGGACAGGGCATTCGAGGCCGCGCCCGTACCCCGTCCGCCACAGCCGACCAGTGCTACCTTAATCATACTGCTTCCCGCGGCATAGATTCGCGGAGCCAACCCGGCCGCCAGGGCCGAAGTGGCCGCCATCCGGCCCGTATTCTTCAGGAATTCACGACGTGTTGTGCCCGGATCTTTGCCGGATTCATTTGAGTTTGCCATATTGTCTCCTTTTCGATGTTTCGTTGTCAGATTATATCCTGTTTTGTAAGAGCGAAGTCTTCCATGAAATCGGCTGTAATATGCTTATAAATGCCGTCCGACCGAATCTTGCGCGAATATTTCCGTGCAGTTTAACCATAATACCCGCTTGCCCCTGCCGGTTCAAGTTGTTTTTGGAAGACTTTGAACTCTTCAAATTGTTCCGTCCGCGCAAAAAACCGCAGTTCCCAAAGTAGTATGTGTTTAGCCAGAGAAAAAGCCATCCCCATCCCAATAAACGACAATTGGGATGAGGCTGCCACCCGATAGAGATAATGGAAAATGGGTGGCAGCCTCAAAGCCGTAGGCTTTGGGGATGGTTACGAATCGCGCAAAAAAAACGCAGTTCCCGGCGGAACCGGAAACTGCGGTTTATCGTTCATTGTTATGCTTTGTTATGCTTTTTTATGCAAAGTCTCTGTACTCGCGGTCTTTGACGATACCGGGCTCGGGGATCGGGTATCTGCCTTCGGAATTAGGCCGCAGTGGTGCAGCAGAATCCATCGTCAACTTGTCCAGGCCGGGCGCCATTTCGTGGTCGCTGTTGAGGATTTGTTCGTAGGTGATTTCCTGGCCGGTGTGTGCGGCCATACGGCCAAGGCTCGTTACGAGACTGCCCTTGACGCCGCGTTCGACTTCATTGTAGGGCTTGTCGTTGCGGATGGCGTCCACCAGATCGTTCCATTCGTTTTGATATGGATTCCCCTCGTCCCGGCTGACTTTGGATTCCCAGATCATGTTCGAGCGCGTCGGATCCTGGCCCTTATGAATGCTGGAGGGCATTCCACAGTCGCCGCTCTTCGAGACAACCGCCATGCCCTTGCTGCCGTGGGCATAACTGGAGTAAATGTCTTTGCATCCCGCTACACAGCGTCCATCCATGATGAATTTCGTGCCGTCGGCGTATGTAAATTCAGTCGAATAAGTATCGAAGTTCTGGTCCACATAAGCGACACCTTCGGGGCTGTGCTTATAATGGCGACCGCCCAGGGAATGGGCCTTGACAGGCCAGGCGTTTTTCATCCAGCACTGGTGATCGATGATGTGGATATTGAAGTCGCTGTAGCAGCCGCCGCTGGCCCATATGAAGCTGTGGAAGCGCTGGATTTGATACATCAGGTCGCTGATGCCGGGGGGCTTGGGCAGCGAGGCAAAGAATCCGATCGGTCCGGCCATCCGGTAGCCGCGCTGCAGAATAACATCACCGATTTCGCCGTCATGTATGCGCTTGGCCAGTTGCTCGAGCGCCCGGCTGTGACGGGACATTAATCCCACTCCTACTTTGAGGTTCTTCGCCGATGCCTCTTCGCCGAGTTTGAACATCCTCCGGCTGGTCGGGCCGTCCACGGTGACGGGTTTTTCCATGAAGACATTGAGGCCTTTCTTGATAGCGTACGTGAAATGCACCCAGCGGAATCCCGGAGGCGTTGCGAAAATCGCGATATCACCCGGACTCAGACAATCCATCGCATTTTTGTAAGCGTCGAAGCCGATGAACTTATGGCCCTCCGGCACATCCACTTTCTCGCCGTGCATTTTCTTCAAATTCTCATAACTGCTGTTAAGGCGATGTTCGAAGACGTCACCCATGGCGACGAGCTTGATTGGGCCCTGCCTGACGGAAAGGGCGTCCGATGCTGCGCCGGTACCCCGCCCGCCGCAGCCTATCAAGGCCACTTTGATAGTGTTGTTCTGCCCGGCGTACATTCGCGGCGCTATTCCCGCGGCTATGGCCGAGGCCGCGGCGATTCGGCCGGTTCCCTTCAAAAATTCGCGACGCGACGTGCTTTTTTTGCTAATTTCATTCATCGTGGGTCTTCTCCTAATGACTGGTCTCTGATAGACGGTTATTGAAT
>CAYTNN010000231.1:0-4719 GCA_964439135.1 uncultured Pirellulales bacterium | reverse complement strand
CTGGAAAAATATTCCTCTTCGGAGAATTTATCTTTCGAATCCCGCAGCTTGATGACCTCAAGCTCCAGCCGGTCGCGTTTAGCCCGCAGTTCGGGCGGCATTTTATTTTCGGCTTCGCTATGGACAAGGCCGAACTGATGGGCTCGGTAGCCGTCAAGAGCAGCGCCATCTTCGGCCTTCTGCACCGGCCGGAAGCCGCGAAACCAATCGGCACGCGTGCCAAGCCCGTCGCCATTGTCGTCGAGCAGGGCATACTCGGTAACCAGCCGGCCGGCGGCTAAGTAGAATTCATCGACGCGATTAGAAGCGGTCAGAAACGCTTCGAGCAGCGAGGTCTGGCCGTCTTTGTCAAGGTCGGCCTTCGGCTCGGCGATCGCGCCGGCTAAATATTCGCCGAACCGCGTGTAATTTTGTTCATAGCCGCTCTTGGTCGCCGTGATTACGATACGTTCCGGCCCCGACAAAATGCTGAGGAAAGGTGCGCTGGAAGAGGCAGTGTTGATTATGACGAGCGGCCTGATAACCGGCTTTAGCCATTCGGCCAGGTCGTCCGCCGCCAGGTCGGGGCCTCGCAGGTTGAATTTAGCCGTCCTGCCGTCGAATGTGCCGTGCCCGATCAGGACCAGCCACAAAGCGGCGGCGATTTCCTGAGATTCGCCCGCTAACATTTGCTGTAATGTTGTAAGATCGTCCGGGTTCTGAACTTCGTCCAAACCGATCGCGGCGAATTTCGCGCCGCCTTTCGAACAGGCCTGCTCCCAGAGACGGGCCCATTTGACAAATTGCGCTCCGTACTCCGGTGAACCGGCGGCGCCGACAACAACGATAACGGTGGGCCTCTCGGCTCTCGGGTCACCATGCTCAGGTGCCAGGCGAGCGCCGACGCTGAAAAACAGCACGCCAACGAGAGGCACCCACAAAAATCGAAAATCGAAAATCGAAAATCGAAAATTAATCATGGCATTCCCTTCCAGCGGCGCAGCGCCCACTCGCCGACAAAGCATATCAGGACGAAGAGAAAAACCGCCGGCAGGATTCCACGCAAATCCCACAGGGGCCTGATCCATGTGTCCATGACCGGAGCGTTCAGGCTGGGCAGGCTGCGAGCGAAGCTGTCCAAAGCATCAAGCTCGACAACCCGGCCTCCGGTTAAGCCGGCGATTTTTTCCAGCAGCGTACGGTTCGTCCTGATCGACTGAAACTCACGTGCTTCAAGATCGACAGACCATCCGTTTTCGGCATTGCCGAGTTCCAGGCCGTCGGCATCGGTCACAACCGCCCTGGCAAAATAGCTGCCGTCACGCCGGGGGACATAGACGGCCTCGAACAATCCCGTTTCACTTAACGCCGGCTCGGCGGCAAGTTTCACAGTCTGGCCATTGGGATCACGGGTTTCTATGGCAATCGAAACATCGTCCATCGGCTCAAAATCCTTGTCGCGGACACGAACCTGGAATACGACCGGCTGGTTTACCTGCTCTCGCTTATGTGCCGCCTGGAATGTAATTCGGTTCGGTACGTCCGCGACCAGCCAGCGCAGAGTCTGTCTCCAGAATTTGTTCATATCTTCCTGCATCTCGGGCTGTTTCATGCCCCATCGCCACACATCTCCGACCGTCAGTGCCGCCGAGCGCCCGCCGCCGTATCGCTGCACGACCAGGGCGGGGAACTGCCCGTCGGAATCGTTGCCGACTGTCGCGACCACCCGCGCGCCGGGCTTGACCGCTCCGAGGCGATTGAGCACGCGAAACGCGGGCATCCCCGAGAGCCGCTGCTGTTCATCCTGCTCATTGTCACGCAATCGCGCCCACGGCTGCAGCCAGCCTTCACGAGTCAGGTTGAGATAGATTTTAGTACCGAAGCCTGTTTCGGTCCGGGGCAGCCTGTCTAAGTAGACCGGCAGCATTTGTCCTATGGGCGTGCGGTTGAATTCGCCCTCCCGGAACGATTCGGCCCCACCGAGCATCAGGAATCCGCCGCCTCGCTCGGAGACAAAACGCCGAATCAGCTCCATCTGGTCATTTGTGAAAAATCCCGCCTCGACGTCGTCCAGGATTATCGCGTGATAGCCGAACAGGTCTTCGGCCTTTTTAGGAAATCCGTCGCGAAGCTCCGCATCGTCACGTGTTCCAAGTCGCACGAGAACCGGCTGATCGTACTGCTCTGCCTGCTCTTCATCCTTGTTGTCGAATCCGCGATACAGCGGGTTGTTTACTTCGCCGGCGTGTCCCCGCCACTCGTATTTCGGCTCGCGTCTGGCGACACGAAGCAGTCCCACGAGCTGCACCTGCTCGTCCTGGCTAATAGCCCGCCGGAGAAACTTGTATTCCCAATTCGGCCTGCCGGTGACATACAAAATCCGGTACGGTCCCTTGCCACGGTCCACAACCAGCGTATGTCTGTTGTTGGCAAGTGTCGCTTCAGATGGCGCTTCCGATGCATCCTTTGTATCTTCTTCCGCGGCGTTAAGACTTGTAGGGTGGGGCTCTGCCCCACCATTACGGTTCGGTGGGCCAAGGCCCACCCTACCAGATACTTCTGCGGCGTTAAGATTATAGAACAGGATGCCGCTCCTGTCCGGACGAACATTAAAACGAAAAGTATGTTTTTCGTCGCTCTTCGAGATTTTGCGTGTCTGCTGTTCGACAACTTTGCCGGAGCTGGCGATAAGATTTAGCGTCACGGTCTTGCCGGCGTATCCGGATGCCTCAACGTCGGCCTGGATTGTCACCGGGGCATCTTCGAAAGACGTCTGGCTTACGGAGACATTCGTCAGGGAGATATCTTTCTGCGGCCGGTCCGCTCCGACGACGACCGGGTAGATTGGCGGTGAGCCGGCCAGGTCATAGAATTGCTCGCCCATATCCGTCGCGTTACCGTCGGTCATCAAAAGCACGCCGGCCAGCGGCCTGCCGCGGTAGCGCTGAGCAATGGTTTGTAATGTCCCGCCGATTGCCGAGGCTTTGCCGTCGAAGAGCAGTTCCGAAAAATCCGTTGTTCGACGAAGCTGCGAATCGAATACGTATTGGCGAACCTGAAAATTGTCGGCCAGCGTCTCAAGCCAGGCGGACTTGTCGGCTTGAAACGCGGATTGAAGAATCTCGCCGCGGCTCCGGGCCATGCCCTGGTCATGGACGTTCATCCCGCTGCTGTTATCGGCAATTACCAGGAAGAGATTGGCGCCGGATTTGACTTGTCTGCCGCTCCATAACGGCTCGGTCAGGCACAGCAACAGCACCAGCACGCCCAGAAGCCTAAGACAAAAGGCAATCCTGTGGGCCGCACTAATCTCCGGCGAGCGCCTGTACGACCAGAGAAGTAACACAACAGCAGCGGCTAATACCGGTACGGCCAGCCATACCCATGGACTGACAGGGACAATGATCGACCCGGGAAACATCATTCATCGCCTCCCAGGTTTTCATAATATCTTTTCACAAGTTCGGCAAAACGCCCGGGCACCGGATCGCGATCGATAGGAACAATCGCCTCGTCCGGCTTGAGCTTCGCCAATTCCTCGCCGATGCGATTTCGCAATTCCGTCAGCGGCTTGGTGATCTGCTGTTCGACAAGGTTCCATTGCGGCTCTTTGCCGTGACGGGTAAACTCCGCCCGTATTGCCCGCGCGCGGTCCCGAACCCGCGCGACATCATTACGAAGGTCCGGCTCGCTGAGTATCTCTTCCACGTCGCGCAGCCGGTCGGACCACTGCCTGAAGTCCCGACCTGTGAGCGGGCCGTTGGGATCGAACTGGTCCCACTGCCCGCGTTGATTACCGCCTCCGCCGGTCGGGTTGGCTTGAGCGCCGCCGGTTCTATCGCCGGGCCGCCGGCTATCGGCAAGACGCTGCTGATTTTCCTGCGAATCGGCCGGGCCGTTAGGATCGCCCTGCTGCCCGCGGCCGGCTCCGGATTGTGCATCGGCAAGCTGCCGGCTCGACGGCCTGTTCGGGTCACCTTCCTGTTGGGCTCTGCCGCCGGCACGGGCGGCCTCTTCGTCCACCTGCTTGATCAGCTCGTCGAGCTGCTGCTGCGCCAGACGCAGGGACTCGCTCTCGTCGCCGAGCACACTGCCGGCTGCATCTTCTACGCCCTTCCTGAGCTCTTCGATTCCCTTCCCGGCACGCTGTTCCATCTCCTGTGCCTGCGGCAAAAAGCTCCGCCTGAGCAG
Source organism: uncultured Pirellulales bacterium (assembly GCA_964439135.1). Classification (GTDB taxonomy): domain Bacteria; phylum Planctomycetota; class Phycisphaerae; order Sedimentisphaerales; family Anaerobacaceae; genus JAFGPJ01. The sequence goes on along the minus strand of CAYTNN010000231.1, from coordinate 549 downwards.
CTCGCTGGTCACCTCAAGTGCCCTGTCAACATTATCGCTGTTTGTCTTGCGCAGCGTATCGTAGAGCTTTCGTGAAAGCAGCGGCTCCGAAGTCTCCGCCTGTTCGCTCACGTCTTTCATCTGTTCGAGCAGCCCTTCGACACTTTGTTTCTGCTGGTTCGTCTGATCCGCCAACTCACGATTAGCGCTGGAATCCTTTAGAGTCTTCTGGTCGGAATCTATCTGTTGTCTTATCTCTTCGGCAATTTCCTTCTGACGCCGGTCGAGCTGCTGGGCCTGCTGCCGCATATTGCGCATCTGCTCGGTAAACTGGCCGGAGGTGCTGCGCCGGAATTCATCCCGCATCTGTTCGAGCTGCCGCTGCGCACGCGTGGCCGAAGTGACAGCCCTTGAGACCATTCCCTGCTCCAGTTCCTCTGCCGACTGGCGGATTCTCGACCGGCTCTGATCGAGCTGTTGACTTGAATCTGCCATACGCCGGCGATTCTCCGGGCTGTCCATTCGCTGCTGCAGCTCGTCGATGTCCCGCAGCGCTTCGAGCTGCTCTTC
>CAYTNN010000230.1:0-7212 GCA_964439135.1 uncultured Pirellulales bacterium | reverse complement strand
GATTTGGCTGCCAATGGCATGGGCAGGGTGCTGATCAGCACCTTTACCATCACGCTGCAGGAACAGTTGATAAATAAAGATATTCCCTTCCTGGATAATTGCATGCCGCAGAAGTTTTCTGCGGTTCTGGCAAAAGGCAGGAGTAATTACCTTTGCAAACGGAGGCTGAAATTTGCGCTGCAGCGTGAAAGAAGTTTGATCGACGATGCGGATTCGGAGCTTGATAAAGTTCAGGAATGGGCTCAGCAGACTAAGGACGGCTCGCTCAGCGACCTTCCGTTTTTGCCGAAGAGCCGGACATGGGACAGGGTCAGGAGCGAGCACGGCAATTGTCGCGGACGCAAGTGTCTGTATTTTCGTGATTGCTTTTACTGGGCCGCCCGGCGTCGCCTGGAGAACGCCGATATTATTGTGGCCAACCATGCGCTGCTGTTCAGCGACCTTGTCCTTAAGGAACATGGCGCATCTATTCTGCCGGGTTATAAGTTCGTGATTATCGATGAAGCACACAACACCGAACATGTGGCGGAAGACCATTTTGGAATAGACATCAGTAACCGGAGGGTCAAATTTGTCCTTGATAATCTTTACAATCCGCGGACGCACAGGGGGCTTTTGACTCATACGGATGCTAAAACAGCGGTCGATCTTGTCTATAAGATTGAAAAAGAATCCGCACGCTTCTTTAAGGAAATTCAGAGGTGGTATGAGCGGACAAAGGATGAGACAAAAGGCAGATGCCACAAGAATTTTGTCGACGATACTCTTTCCGGACATTTGAAGGATCTAAGCAGGGAATTGGCCGGACTCGCGAAGGAAAAAGAAGACGAAGATGAAAAATTTGAGATCATGCGGTTTGTCGAATTGTGCAAAGCGTTGATCCATGATTTGGGAAATTTTCTGTCGCAGGCAAATGCAGGTCATATCTACTGGCTTGAGATAGGTTCGGGCAGAACTTCCACTATTCGTCTGAAAAGTGCGCCGCTTAATGTCGGGCCTGAAATAAAACGATGTCTTTTTGACAAATATGAATCCGTCGTGCTGACGAGCGCAACTTTGTGCACGGGGGCCACTAATGAGAAAAGCGGTTTCGATTTCTTCGCCGGGCGAATCGGCCTGGATGATTTTAATGCTGTCAAACTCGGCTCGCCCTTCGATTACCAAAAGCAGGTCAAAGTATATATCGAGAAGGATCTGCCGAATCCGAATCAATCCGCTTTCGTCGAGAACGCCGCCGAGGTGATAAAAAAATATTTAGAGAAAACGACAGGCGGAGCATTTGTGCTCTTTACCAGTTATATAATGCTCGAAGATATCGCCGGCAGGCTTTCCCAATGGCTGGCTGAGAATAATATCAAACTGCTGCAGCAGGGGGCGAGTGTAGACAGAACCACGCTGTTAAGACAGTTTAAGACGGCGGGATCGAATGTGTTGTTTGGGACCGACAGTTTCTGGCAGGGTGTGGATGTGCCGGGGCAGGCTCTTTCCAGCGTGATAATAGTGAGGTTGCCGTTCGCGGCCCCGGACCAGCCGCTGCTCGCAGGTCGGCTCGAACAGATAAGGGAGATGGGAGGCAATCCTTTTAACGATTACCAGTTGCCGTCCGCCATTATCAAGTTCAAGCAGGGCTTCGGACGGTTGATTCGCAGCAAGACCGACAGCGGCATTGTAGCCGTTCTGGACAGCAGAATAGCCAGCAAGTCCTATGGTAAAAAGTTCCTGGCGGCGATACCGAAGTGCGAAGTTGTGATCGTCGCAAATGATAAAATGTAGTGAAAGTTAGCCCCTCAATTCCTTAAGGCAATCCCGGCAGAACATTTGGCCGGAATCGATTTTGACCAGGTCGCTTTCCTTGATATCTTTTTTGCCGCAACATTCGCACTCGCCGGTTTTTTCCGGGGCCTGTCGAGTTACGCTTGCCTTTTCTTTTGCCGCCGCTAAATTCATGGCTTCGATTTTGAGCTTCTCTTCAGCTTGTGCCCTGGCCTTTGCTTCCTGGGCGGCTTTCTTTTGGGCCTCAAGCTGGGCGGCCGCTTCGGCTGCGGCCCTGGCCTCGGCTTTTGCTCTTGCTTGTTCCTGAGCCTTGAGCTTTTCCTCTGATTCTTTTATAGCCTTTGCATGCAATTCAGCTTTTTTGTCCGCCTCAGCTTTGGCCGCTACGATAGCCTTTGCAGCTTCAGCCTCGATTCTGGCCCTTTGCTCCGCTTCGGCCTTAAGTTGTTCCTCGAGCTTAGCTCTTGCAAGATCCTGTGCCTGAGTTTTTGCCTCGGCCTTTTCCCTCTCTGTGGTTTGAGCCTTTATTTGTTGCTCCGCTTTGCTTATCGCAGCGGCATAAGATTTAGCCAATTTTTCCGCCTCTGCTTTGGCCGCCGAGACAGCTTCTGCTGCTTCGGTTTTGATTCTGGCTTTTTCCTCGGCTTCGGCCCGGAGCCTCTCTTCAACCTTTGCCCTTGCTTTAGCTTCTTCCGTAGCTCTCTTTTGTGCTTCAAGCCGGGCTGCGGTTTCCGATTCAGCCTTTGCTTCGAGACTGGCCCTTGCTTGCGCTTCGGCCTGAGCCTGCTGCTGGGCTTTTGAGCGGGCCTGCGTTTCAGCCTTTAACTTTTCTTCTAACGCGGCGTTTACATGGGCATGGGCCTGAGCTTTTGCTTCGGTCCTGGCCCTTTCCTGTGCTTGAACGGTGGCCTCTTTTTGAGCTATTATCCTGGCTTCAATTTCGGCCTTCAGCTTTTCGTTTGTTGCCGCCTGCGCCAGAGCCTGGGTTTGAGCTGTTGCCTGGGCTTTCGCTCTTTCCCTGGCTTGAACTTCCAGCTTTTTCTCCGCTTCTCTTATTGCTGCGGCATATGATTCGGCCTCTGTTCGAATTGCTGCAATAGTTTTTGCGGATTCGGTTTTAATTCTGTTCCACTCCTCGGTTTGGGCATTAAGCCTTTCTTCAATCCTCGCTCTTGCCTTCGCTTCCTGCGTAGCTATTTTTTGTGCTTCGATCCTTGCCGCTGTTTCTGCTTCGGCCTTAGCTTCGGCTTTTGCCCTTGCTTGCGCTTCGGTCTGAGCATCCTGCCGGGTCCTGGACCGGGCCTGAATTTCAGCCTTCAGCTTTTCTTCCAATGCGGTATTTGCCTGAGCCCGGGCTTGAGCTTGTGCTTCGGCTTTCGCTATTGCTTCGGTTTGCGCTTTGAGCTTTTGCTCTAATTCTTTCTGAGCCGCGGCGTATGATTCAGCCTTCGCTTCGGCCTCTTTCCGAGCAGCCGCGATAGCCTCGGCCGATTCGGTTTTGATTCTGGATCGCTGCTCTGATTCGGCATTGAGACGCTCTTCAATTTTCGCACTTGCCTTCGCTTCTTCCATGGCCTTCTTTTGAGCCTCAATCCGGGCCGCAGCTTCGGATTCGACCCTGGCTTCGGCCCTGGCCCTTTCCTGGGCATGGACCTGAGACTCCTGCTGAGCTTTCGAGCGGGCTTGAGTTTCAGCTTTAAGTTTTTCCTCCGCCTGCTTTACCGATGCGGCGTAAGATTCGATCTTTGCCTCGGCCTTGGTCCTTTCCTGCATTTGAGCTTCGAGTTGTTTTTTAGCTGCGGACATGGCTTGAGTTTCGGCCTTGAGCTTTTCTTCCACTGCCGCCCTTGCCTGAACCTGGGCTCGAGTTTTTGCTTCGGCCTTAGTTATCTCCTGGGCATGAACCTTCAGCCTTTGCTCCGCTTGCCTTAAAGCTGCGGCGAAAGAATCTGCCTTTGTCCGGGCTTCTGCTTTAGCCGCGGCGATGGCTTCTTCTGCTTCGGCTTTGATTCTGGCTCGTTCAGCAGCTTCGGTCTTGAGCCTCTCTTCGATCTTTGCCCTTTCCTTCGCTTCTTCCATAGCCAATTTTTGGGCTTCAAGCCGGGCCGCTGTTTCTGATTTGGCCTTTGCTTCCGCTTTGAGCCTCTCTTCGGCTTCAACCTTCAGCTTGTTCTCAGCTTCTTTTATAGTTGCGGCGTATGATTTTGTTTTAGCTTCGGCATCTGCCTGGGCCGCAGAGACCATCTTTCCTGCTTCGGCCTCGATTCTGTTTCGATCCTCGATCGCCGCTCTGAGCTGCTCCTGAATCTTCGCCCTTGCCTCGGCCTCATCTCTTGCCCTCTGTTCCGCCTGGTCTCGGTATTTCGCTTCGGCCTCGATTTTGGCCCTGGCTTTTGCGACTTCTTGTGCCTGTTGCTCAAGCCGCTTTTCCGCTTTTGCCACCGCCTTGCTGAAATATTCGGCCTTCTTTTGCAACTCGTTCTTCGAATTTGTCTCGACAGCGACTTTTTCTTCGGCCTTTTTTCTCTCCTGAGCCTGGGCCTGGGCTTCCTGCTGAGCTTTCAGCCGGGCTTCGGTTTCAGCCTTTAGTTTCTCTTCTACGGCAGCCCTTTCCTGCGACTGGGTCTGGACATTCGCCTCGGCCTTTGCCCTCGCTTCGGCTTGAACCTTTAGCTCTTGTTCGATTTCTTTTATAGCTGCGGAGTAAGATTTAGTCTTTTCTTCGGCCTCTGCCCTGGCCGCTGCGATTGTCTCTGCGGCTTCGGTCTGGATTCCGGCCCGCTGCTCAGCTTCGGCCCTGAGACGCTCTTCAATTTTCGCTCTTGCCTTCGCTTCTTCTGTTGCATTCTTTTGGGCTTCGATTCGTGCCGCCGCTTCGGATTCGATTTTTGCCCGGGCTCTTGTCAAACCATCGGCTTGAGCCTTCAGCTTTTCCTCCAGTTGTTTTATCGCTCCGGCATAAGATTTGATCTCTTTTTCCGCCTTCGCTTTAGCCGCGGCGACAGCCTCTGCAGCTTCGGCCTCGATTCTGGCCCGCTGCCCGGCTTCGGTTTTGAGCCTCTCTTCGATCTTCGCTCTTGCCTTCGCTTCCTCCGTTGCGTTCTTTTGAGCTTCGAGCCGAGCCGCCGCCTCGGATTCTGCCTTAGATTCCGCTTTAGCCCGCTGCTGCGTCTCGGACTGGACATCCTGCTGAGCTTTCGCCAGTGCTTGTGTTTCAGTTTTGAGCTTTTTCTCTATTTCAGTTATTGCCTGAGCCTGGGCCTGAGCTTTTGCTTCGGTCTTGGCCATCTGATCGTCTTGAACCTTCAGCGTTTCCTCCGCTTGCCTTATAGCTGCAGCATAAGATTCGACCTTTTCTTCGGCCTCTTTCCTGATCGCGGCGATAGCATCGGCAGCCTCGGACTTGATTCTGACCAAATCCTCGGCTTGAGCCCTGAGCCGCTCTTCAACTTTAGCCCTTTCCTTTGCCTCTTGCCTGGCACTGTTTTGAGCTTCGAGCCGGGCCGCCGCTTCGGATTCGGCCTTAGCCCCTGTTCTGGTGATGACCTCGGCTTGCGCTTTGAGTTTTTCCTCTGCCTGCTTTATAGCAGCGGCGTAAGATTCGGTTTTATCATTCAGCTCTAATTTGGCCAGTGCGATATCCTCGGCGGTTTCTGATTCAATTCTGGCCAGTTCCTCGGTTATAGCCTTGAGCCGCTCTTCAACTTTAGCCCTTGCCTTCGCCTCCGCTTTGGCACTTGTTTGAGCTTCAAGCCTGGCGGCGGATTCGGACTCGGCTTTTGCTTCGGCCCTGGCTCTTGCTTGCGCCTGGGCCTGAGTTTCCTGCTGGGCCTTCGACCGTGCTTGCGTTTCAGCTTTCAACTGTTCTTCTAATGCAGCCTTTGCCTGAGCCTGAGCCTGAACTTGTGCTTCAGTCTTTGTCCTTTGTTCGGTTTGAACCTTAAGCTTTTCCTCTGTTTGTTTTATTGTTACGGCATAAGATTTGGCTTTTTCATCCAACTCTTTTTTGGCCGCCGCGACAGCCTCAGCAGCCTCGGCCTCGATTCTGGCCCGTGCCTCGCTTTCGGCCCTGAGCTGCTCTTCAACCTTCGCCCTTGCCTTGGATTCTTCAGTGGCGCTTTTCTGGGCTTGCAGCCGGGCCGCCGATTCGGACTCGGCTGTTGCTTCGGCTCTGGCCCTTGCTTTAGATTCAGCTTTGAGCTTTTCTTCCGCTTGCTTTATAGCTGCTGCATAAGATTCAGCTTTTTCTTTAGCCTCTTTGGCTTCGGCCTCGATTCTGGCCCTGGCCTCGGATTCGGCCCTGAGCTTCTCTTCGACCTTCGCCCTTGCCTGAGCTTCATTGGCGGCTTTCTGCTGAGCCTGGTCCCGGAATTTTGCTTCGGCCTCGATTCTGACTTTGGCCTTCGCAAGTTCTTCGGCCTGAGCGTTGAGTCTTCTTTCGGCCTTGGTTATCGCTTTGTGCAAATAATCAACTTTCTCTCGCGCCTCGATACGTGATTGAGCTTCGGCGTCGGCTCTTTCTTCGGCCCTGGATTTTGCCTGCGCTTGAGTCCGGGCCTCTTGCTCGGCCAGGAACCTCGTTTGTGTTTCAGCTTTAAGTTTTTCTTCTACCAGCCTTATAGCCTCGGCGTAAGATTCCGCCTTTGCTTCGGCATCTGCCCTGGCTGCCGCGATAGCCTCTTTAGCTTCGGCTTCGATTCCGGCACGTTCTTCGGTCTCGGCCCTTAGCCGCTCCTCGAGTCTGGCACGGGCCTTCGCCTCCTGGCCGGCACTTTGTTGTGCTTCAAGCCGGGCTGCGATTTCGGATTCGGTCTTTGCCTGGGCTCTGGTTATTGCTTCGGCTTGAGCCTTCAGCTTTTGCTCAAGTTCTTTCGTAGCCGCGGCATGCAGTTCGGCCTGTTCCTGTGCCCTGGCTTTGGCGGCCGAAACTGCCTCCGCATATTCGGCCTCGATCCTGGCTCGCTGCTTCGATTGGGTCTGAGCTTCCTGCTGAGCCCTGGACTTAACTTCAATTTCGGCATTGAGCTTGTCCTCAAGTTCCCTTATAGCCGAGGCGAAAGAATCTGCCTTCGCCTGTGCCTCTGCCTGAGTTGCAGCCATAGCCGCAGCAGCTTCGTCCTCGATTTTGGCACGGGCCTCTGTCTCGGCCCTGAGCTGCTCTTCAATCTTCGCCCTTGCCTTAGCTTCTTCACGAGCACTCTTTTGAGCTTCGAGCCGGGATTCGGATTCGGATTCGGCCTTTGCCCGGGCTCTTGTCATTTCATCAGCTTGAACCTTCAGCTTTTCCTCAAGTTCTTTTATAGCTGCGGCATGTAATTCGGCATCTTTTTTAGCCCTGGCTTTGGCAGCGGAGATGGTCTCTTCAGCTTCGGCCTCGGTTGCAACATGTTCTTCGGATTCGGTCCTGAGTTGTTCCTCAATCTTAGCCCTTGCCTTAGC
>CAYTNN010000229.1:0-7244 GCA_964439135.1 uncultured Pirellulales bacterium | reverse complement strand
TCCTGCCCTGCTCTTTGACCTTTTGAAGCGCCGGCATCAATATCGCCATCAATAACGCAATAATGGCAATTACCACCAACAACTCTATTAATGTGAATCCTTGCCGTTTATGCATGGTCATACCCTGCCTTTTTGTAAAAACAAAGTGCTGAAAAATAACACATAAATATTAACCGATTTTCCAGACACAAGTCAATTAAAAAAACAAGGTTATCTTCTTTCATCCAATAGACGCAGGAATAAACCTGTTGCAGCAGAATTTACGCTTGGTACAATGGCCCGAAATGAGTTGTTCAGGCATGTTTTTTTGAACCAGGAAGGGAGTAGCCACACCATGAAACAGGAGAATGGAGCACAAAAGACTTTTCTGTTTATCGTATTTTTACTCGCAGCCGGCTTCTGGATTCCCGGACCGATATACGCCGACGATTACGCAATCGGCGCCGACCTTTCCTTTCTGAAGCAGGCTGAGGAGCGGGGCGCCGCATTCAAGGACAATGGCGAGACGAAGCCGGGGCTTCAAATCTTCAGGGACCACGGCTATAACTGGATCCGCCTGCGATTATTCCATACACCCACAAGGTTGCCGAACGACCTCGAATACACCATCGCTCTGGCCAAAGAAGCGAAGAAACTCGGCTTTAAATTCCTGCTGAACTATCACTATTCCGACACATGGGCCGATCCGGGCAAACAATATATCCCGAAGGCATGGGAGGGCAAGTCGCACACCGAACTTGTAGAAGCGGTGTTCGAATACACGCGGGATACTATTATCGCTTTTAAAGAAGCCGGCGTCCTGCCGGATATGGTTCAGCCCGGCAACGAGATCATCCACGGGATGCTCTGGCCGGACGGCAAGCTGCCGGACAATTGGGACAATTTCGCCGAGCTGATGATGGCCGGCATTAACGGCGTCGATGTGGGAAGAGGCAACGCCCAACGCCCCCTGATTATGGTCCATATCGACCGGGGCGGCGATAAAATACAGACAAAGGCTTTCTTCGACAAGTGGCATTCGTACGGCGTCGACTACGATATCATCGGGCAGTCTTATTATCCCTGGTGGCACGGCTCGCTGCTTGACCTTCGAGAGAACCTGATTTTCATGGCCAATGAGTACCAGAAGGATATCATCCTGGTGGAAGTGGCATACAACTGGAGGCCCGCCGAATATAAAAACAAGCCGGCGCCCTTCCCGGAGACTCCCGAAGGACAGCGGCAGTTCCTCGACGAGGTGCATCGGCTGGTCCTTAGCACGCCTCACAACAGGGGCAAGGGCATCTTTTGGTGGGAGCCCGCCGTGGCCGGTGGTCTTCGACGCCGGGGCATGTTTGACGAAGATGACAACGCCCTGCCCGTCATCACGGTCTTCGATAAGTTCACTCGCAAATAATTTTGTGAACCTATCTACACTAGGAATCATTCAGTCTCGGTGCTCATAAACGAACCTGTATCCACCGACGATCTTAATTTCCTGGATTTGTCTTCGTGAGTTGATTTACGGCAGGTTGCGGAGAATTGCACATTAGCCGGTTGAGCGTTTTTGGTGGTGGTCAACGTAAATGTCCAGGAGGCGACGTATCATTTTCTGGTACTGAGTACGGTGCTTTTTGGCCTGCTTTTTAAAGAAGTCTACAGAATTCTTGCTCAGACCGATTGTGACTTTGACTTGTTCTTCGTTGAACGCCAATTCACCTGGAGACGGCAGGAAATCATCAACAATCCTGACATCGCCCAAGGGCTCATCCGTGTATTTTATTTTCTTTTTCATAAATTTTCTTTCCCTTTCGCCAATATCCTGCTCCGATGATCCGAACAACACCTTTACGATAGGTGAAGCGGACTGTCAGGATACCATCAGCCACCTTACCGAAGCAGTAGTAGCGTTTTTCAGCCCTGCTGTGACTAACGTCTTCTGCAATCACACGATCCGGATCTCCAAACGCATATTGTGCCGTTGTGAATGCAACTCCGTGCTTGTCTTGATTCTCTCGGTCTTTTCCGGAATTCCATTCAAAATGGATTTTCTTCATATTTATACTTTATCGACAATACAGATTAATAGCAATATATTTATACATAATAATGTGTGTTTAATATTCTGCCACAATTCTATGGGTGTCAATCCGTAGATGAAGTTATCCGACGAAGTCGGAGGGCGTAGCCCGAAGCGGCAATGCCACGGGTTTTAACCCGTGGTTGTTTACTAAGATGAAAACAGAATGTTGAGTTAGTATCTCTATGGAAGTTAATTGCTACAAGTTTAATTAAAACAGGAGTTTATATTGATGTCGGTTTAGTCTTGGCGAATCTGTTAATCCTGCTGAAAATTTCCTAAAAAAAATGCTCGCAGGCCGGAGCGAATTAAAGTATACTACATTTATGATTCGGGGTTGCGACGGCTTTCAACGCCCCGAAGCGGTTTTTCGGTAGTATCCGGTGTTTGTTTGATCACGCAGAATCCAAATAGGAAGGTGTTTGAATTATTTAGGGAGGAGTATAATGGAAAAGAGATCCATCGTTTTTGCGGGATTGGCAGTTCTTTTAGTAATCGCATTTATCGTAATCAATGTCGGCAAAGTCAATAAGCCGCCGATAGCCGAACCTCTCAGAGTAACGACGAAGGAGGAGACGCCGACGTCGATTACCCTGGCTGGCAGCGATGAGGATAATGATCCGCTGACATATAGTATTGTTACCGAGCCGAGCCACGGACGCCTGACCGGGACGGTGTCCCACTTTATCTATCGCCCCGAACTGGATTTTAACGGGCAGGACAGTTTTACGTTTGATGTCAGCGACGGTAAGGTCGACAGCGCTGCGGCAACCGTCTCGATTACCGTGACGCCGGGTAACGATCCGCCGACGGCAAACGATGACAATGCGGCGGCAGAGGAAGATGTGCCGATTGTAACGATCGATGTGCTGAAGAACGATACCGATCCCGACAAAGATCGGCTGGTAGTCATCAGCGCCACCCAGGGCCGCAACGGCTCGGTCACGATAAACACCGACAGCACGCTGACGTATGCCCCCAACAGGAACTTCTCCGGAAACGATTCGTTCAGCTACACCCTGAGCGACGGCAAAGACGGAACCGACACGGCTTCCGTGAATGTGACAGTCAACGCTGTCAACGATGAGCCGTCGATTACTTCAAAACCTGTCGAGACGGCCAGAGTATGGGCGCCATATACATACGGCGTTGTTGCCAAAGATCCCGACTTAGGAGATAGGCTGATTTATTCTCTGACTAAAAAGCCAAAAGGCATGACCATAAACGAAGCTACGGGATTGATCGAGTGGAGGCCGACGAATTCCCAGGCCGGGACCTATGATGTGACGGTCAATGTCGCGGACAACTATAAGACTCGCGGCTCGGATACTCAATCGTTTACGATTACGGTCACGTCGCTGGACTCGCCTTTGAAAAATACACTGGCCGTTACGGATTGCTTCAACCAGGAAGGCAAAGAGAAATTGTCGGCGAAAGACAAGATTCCCGTAATCCAGAGCAGTGACAACGTGAGGCTGGAAACAGAACCGCGTTCATACACTTGCTATGGCTTTTCCGATCCTTCCATTCCGGAAGGAGCAAAGATAATCTCGGTCGTAGTTTTTGTAGAGCATTTCGAGGACCCCTCGTTTACTCAAGGCAAATTGGCATGGTCCGTCGGTACGGGCTGGCCGTCCAGGCCGGCGGTTTGGGCGTCCATCGAGGCTCCGGTCCGGCAGGAACAGTCAGGTGAAGCGACCGATTCATGGGATGTCACAAGTGCAGTGGAAACGGCCGAAAAGGCAAATTCCCTTCAGTTTCAGGTTCAGAATAACGAAACCGCCGGGGCGAGAAAAACATCGGTGGATTACATCTATGCCGTCGTTAAATGGTATTGATTTTATAAAAACAGCCCGCTTCTGAAAAATTGCATTTGGCATTTGAGAAAATATCACTTATAATATTAGTAGAACAAACGTGAGGAAAAGGGGGCGGCAGGGGGCAATAAAATCCGGTACGAATCAATAGCGTTTTTTGTTCCTCGATAGCATATTCCAAGAATCGAGTGGATGGATCGAAGAAAAACCGGAAGTATCGGGCAACGATTGGCATCATAATACTCCTTTCTTCAATGGGGGGCTGGTCATCAGGGTCAGCCCTCAATTTTTTTGCGCACTCATAACGTCATCTTCACATCAAATCATAGATCTCCATATCAGATTGTAACAACTCAAGTGACAGCTCAGCGAAAACCTGCTGCGCCACAATTCTTTCAACTGTTCTACACAGCGTCTGATTTTCAGCAGCGATTTCTCGCAAAATTTCATTTATGAAAAATAAAAGCCGGAATCGATGCGCAAAATTTTATGGCCGGTGAACACTTTGTGATCCGCTTTGGTCCTAAAACCATTCTGTTTTCGGCATTGCAGGGACACATCTCGGAAAAATCTCCGCTACACTCATAGATTGCCGCTAAAAACTCTTGACTTTTATGGAGTAATACGGTAAACTTATCATCATAAGTAGTTTTTGGGGCGGTTATTTCGGAATGGGGGGTTCTCAATTTTTTCTCCTTTTGAGCACCCAGATTAATTTTGGTTAATAATAATAACAAATCGTCCGCTGCGGTTGGCCCGCAGTAATTGTGGCGTTTTGTGATTACATTTGGGGAGAAGGAAAATGATGAAATCAACAAGGATCTCGACACTTTTCTCTGCGGTGTTTCTTCTTGTGGTCCTGCCGGGAGCAGCCAACGCTTACACCGTTGACACTGTGGAAGTCGTGAGTACCGGCAACGGTGCGAATGAGCTCATCAGTGTATGGGGCGGTGGCCTGGACGGCTCGGTGGAAAGCGTTTACGCAGGCGTCTATAATCTCTATAAGACCTCCGGCACCGGCGAGGGAAAGCTCTGGTCCGACGGCACGATCGGCGCTTTCTGCGCCGAATTGAGCGAGCCGGCACCCACGATCACCACGAAGTATAGCGTGGTTTCGCTGCAGGACACGTACGGCACCGCCAAGGCCAACTATATCAGCGAGCTTTGGGGCAGATACTACGACCCGAGCTGGACCGGCGACGGGCAATTCACATGGCAGCAGGACAGCAAGGCCGCCGCGTTTGCCACAGCGCTTTGGGAGATCATCTACGAGGATCTTCCGGGCTCCTCGATGAAGTGGGACGTCAAGGTCGACAACACGTGGGGCGGCACCGGTTTCCGCACCGACTTTGGTGGTTCGGTTATCGCCAATAACTACCTGCACTCTCTCGACGGGACCGGCCCAATGGCGGACCTGCGAGTCTTTTCCTACAACGGAAGCCAGAATTATATCGCACAGGTCCCGGAGCCGACAACGATCGCTCTGCTCGGACTCGGAGGTCTGAGCCTGTTGCGGAGAAAAAGAAGCAAGGGATAGATAGGTACCGCAAGAGGATAAGGCCGGAGACGAGTCACTATGCGTTCGGCTCTGTCCCCTCCTCTTGTCGATCAGTTCGACATTTTCGGAAGGAATGATGATAATTTTCGGTTCGTTCAGGAATGCAGCCAGCAGCGAAAAGCTGATCGATTCGACGATCGGCAGAAAAGGGGGCGCCGATGAAGCACAGCAGCTATTGAATGAAACGTAACAACTCGGAACCGAAGAATTCAGAGACTTATCAAAATTGTCGCGGGAGTTCTGCGGCACAAAGATAAAAGCGGAAAGAATCATAACCCTTAAAAAGGTGGGGGGCAATAAGATGAAAAGATATATATTCATTATAGTTACTCTGTTATTTTTCGGTGTCCCGGCGTTCGCTACGCCGAGCATCGAATTCAGTCCGGACGCCGGCAAGGCCGGCAGTTGGAGCTATGACGGGGCCGGCACACTGAGTTTTAACCAATATGTCACCGTTGACCGCGGATTGAGCAGCAGCACCGATGCTTTGGTTGGTTCGTTAGTGTTTGTCCCGACATTGAGCGTGGGCCCAACTACGGGCGGCTTATACACGGTCAAACCGCTGGACAACTCGATCCTCACTATTCGCAGCCCGGATGATTTACAAATTTACATGAAGGCTACGCTGGGCACAGGCGATCTGGTTCCGGTCGGAACAATCGGAGCGGCCTACACCAATTTCAAGGCGGATCTTACCAATATCGTGATAACCAATGCCGGCAAGGCCCTGAATTCTGCCGTGCTTAATGCCATTTTGAATTCCGGCACGATGGCGCTCGATTTCGAACTCTCGTTGCAGGGTGGAAGCGGCACCAACTATTACAGCCTCTCTGAGATGCTGGCCGGCGGATATTCCGGTGGCAACGGCTTCAGCGGTGCAATGTCGATCCCGGAGCCGGCAACGATTGCCCTGATGGGGCTCGGCGCGCTGGCTTTCATTAGAAAACGCAAGGCATAAAACGATTCTTAACTAACTTGAACTCTCAGGGTCGTGGGGCATTTATAGCCTCGCGGCCCTTTTTTATCCTCACGACCCCAAAACCCCGGCAATTGGCTTTGAATTGGCTTTGTTTTCTTCGCCTCCGCCAGCCGGTTTGTCGTCATAAATTCCTTTCAAATAATACGTTGCGCCAATTTGCCCTTTCATAAATTGGCTTTGTTTTTTCAACTTGGTTTTTCAACCCCCAGAGCAGGTCTGGGGGCTAACCGAATTGGCTTTGAATTGGGTTTGTTTTTTCGCCGCCCAAAACCGCAAAAATCTTCATAATCCCTTTTAATATAGATATATACGTTCATTCCGAACTTTCGCAAATTGGCTTTGTTTTTTCAACTTAAGCTCAATTTTTCGTCGTTTTCTACTCTTTTTCACATGTTTTTTTCATTATTCTGCTTTTTTCGACCCGGCACCAGTGGTGCGGGCTAAAATTCGTATTGTGTTCTGCGTGATTAGGCCTCATTTTTCCTTTTCCCTTTTACCTTTTTACTTCTTTACGTATTATACGAAAAATCACGCATCAAGGCGGGTAAATTCCGGAATAAATCTCCGTGAGACGGCGGCCTTTGTTCGTGCTGCGTACTGCGTGCTATGGATTTCCAATTCTGAATTCTGGCTTCTGGCTTCTGGCTTCTGACTCCTGAATTCATTCTTTTTATGCTTTTTTGCTCTTTTTTCAAAATTCGCAGGTAACAATTTCCATCGACAAACGCTGTGTATAGTGAATGGTCATTAGTTTTCGGCCTTCTTGTGCTCTTATGCACTTTTTGTCTTGAAAAATCGGTGAAATCGCGTAGATTGTTCTTAAGAAGGCGA
>CAYTNN010000228.1:0-7259 GCA_964439135.1 uncultured Pirellulales bacterium | reverse complement strand
TGCAGCACGTAATATGACAATTGATTTGGCTGCAAGGTAACAGGAACAGCTCGTGAACAGTTCTTACTTTTGTAACGCAAAATGTGCTGTTGTCAATTAACGAAAACAGTATTTAGGGAGATTATGTTATGAAAAAGTGGAATGTAGTTGTTTTGGTTGTTGCGTGTGTGGTTTTGTCGGTGGGACTTTCAAGCTGTCGCCGATCAGAGGACCAGGAGAAGGAGAAGGTAGTTGATTTGTCCTATAGTATCTTTTTCCCGCCCTCACACATCCAGTGTAAGACTGCCGAGGCCTGGGCCGAAGAGATCGAGAAACGCACCGACGGCAAGGTCAAGGTCACCATCTATCCGGCGGGTACCCTGACCAAGGCGCCTCAGTGCTATGACGGAGTAGTTAACGGTCTGTCGGACATCGGTATGAGTTGCTTCGCCTATACACGTGGACGCTTTGGCCTGCTGGAAGGGATCGACTTGCCCCTGGGCTATCCCAGCGGTCTTGTCGCTACCCGTGTCGCTACTGAAATGGTCCGCAAATACAAGCCCAAGGAGGTCTCGGACGTGCATGTGTTGTATATTCATGCACACGGGCCCGGGATTCTTGCTTCTCGAAAACCCGTCCGTGAACTTAAGGATCTGGCCGGCATGAAGGTACGAGCGACCGGCTTGTCTTCCAAAATCGTACAAAGTCTCGGCGGCACACCCGTCGCGATGAGTCAACCCGAAACCTACGAAGCCCTGCAGAAAGGCGTTGTTGAAGCAACCTTCTGTCCGGTAGAGACACTCAAAGGTTGGAAGCAGGGCGAGGTCATCAACTCCATTACCGATACATCAGTCATTGGCTATACCACAGCCATGTTCGTTGTGATGAATATGAGCGCCTGGGATCGCCTCAGCCCTGAGTTGCAGGAAATAGTCACGCAAGTGAGCAATGAATGGGTCGACAAACACGGCCAGGCGTGGGACCAGGCCGACGAGGAAGGTATGGCTTTCATCAATAAGCTTGAACGCGAGGTGATCAAGCTTTCCGAAGAGGAGAAACAGCAGTGGAAAGACGCGGTAAAGCCGATTCTTGATGAATATATCACCAAGACGGCCGAGCAGGGCCTGCCCGGCAAGGAATTCCTCGCTGATGTAAAAAGCCTGATTGAGGAACTATCAACGAAAGCAGAATAGTAGATGAAACAATCGACGGGTCTCAATGGGGCAAGCGGGGCCGTCTTTAGCTTATACTCGCGGATGCTCTGTCTCATTGTGCATATCCTTGTTGTGTTGGCCGGATTAGGTGTATTGACAATGGTCGCCGTGACCTGTATAGACGTGATTTTACGTCTGCCGGGGATCAACCGTTCGCTTTTTGGCGCCTACGATATTGTCAAAATTACCGGTGCCCTGACTCTGGCTGCCACCCTTCCGTATACTACCGCAGTCAAAGGGCATGTGGCTATCGAGTACTTTTTCCACAAGCTCAACCACCGCGGCCGCATCGTTGTCGATACAATAATCCGCCTCATGGGAATGACGCTGTTTGCGTTCCTAAGTTGGCGCAGCTTTATCTACGGCCTGAACCTTTATCGGATCGGCCAGGTCAGCCAAACCCTCCAGCTTCCCGTCTTCTGGATCCCTTATGTGATCGGTTTCTGTTGCGGTATCGTCGTCCTTGTGATCGGGTATAACCTCGTCCATCCGGGTCAGGAGATGATCAAACCATGACACCAATTCAAATCGGCATCATCGGTAGCGTCCTGCTGCTTGCCCTTTTGGCTGCCAGTATGCCGGTGGCCTTTGCAATGGCCATTGTCGGTTTTTTGGGTTTCGCCGTTATCCGCTCCCCCGGGGCGGCTATGAGCATGATTACGATCGACCTGTACGATACGTTTTCATCCTACTCCTTAACGGTAATCCCCCTCTTTGTCTTCATGGGCCAGATCTCCTTTCATGCCGGAATCAGCCGGCGCCTCTTCAATACCGCCTATAACTGGTTGGGCAGACTGCCCGGGGGCCTGGCCATGTCCACCGTAGGGGCCTGCACCGCTTTCGGCGCCATTTGCGGCTCAGGGCCCGCCACCGCGGCAACTATGGCCTCAGTAGCCCTGCCGGAAATGAAACGCTACAAGTACGACATGGAACTCGCTTGTGGAGCCGTTGCCGCCGGAGGAAGCCTGGGGATGCTGATTCCTCCCAGTGTCGTTTTTATTGTTTATGCGATAATGACCGAACAATCGGTGGGCAAGCTGTTTATCGCAGGGATTGTCCCGGGCCTGCTCATAGCCTTTCTCTTCTGCCTGACGATATACCTGAACTGCAAGCTTCACCCACACCTGGGACCAACCGGACAGCGGGTTAGCTGGAAAGCCAAGTTCGCATCCTTAGCCGGAGTCTCTGAAACGCTCATCTTGTTCATTATTGTCATCGGCGGTATGTTTGGAGGCTTCTTCACACCTACCGAAGCGGCCGCCATTGGCGCCGCCGGCAGCCTGGTCATAGCAGCAACCAAACGCCAGTTGACCCTGAAGATGTTGACTCGATCTCTACAGGAGACGGTCCGAACCTCATGCATGGTCATGATCATCGTCACCGGAGCAGTCATCTTTGGGCACTTCCTGGCGGTGACGCGTATTCCTTACGAGCTGGCCTCGTCGCTTGCGATATTGCCCCTCCCGGGTTGGGTCATAATGGGATTGATTATCCTGTTTTATCTTTTGGTCGGCTGCTTTGTCGATGCTCTGGCGCTTATCCTTCTGACAATCCCCATCTTCTACCCGGTCGTCATGCAACTCGGTTTCGATCCGATATGGTTCGGTGTGATTATCGTAGTAGTCACGCAGATGGGCGTGATTTCCCCGCCGGTTGGCGTGTGCGTTTACGTGGTCAGCGGCATTGCGCGGGACGTTCCTTTGCAGACTATATTTCGAGGGGCCCTGCCGTTTCTTGCAGCCCTGGTTATTGCCGCGATCATCCTGATCGCATTTCCCCAGCTATGCCTGTGGCTCCCCAATTTGGTGAAGTAGAAAAAGCAGTGCGGCCAAGAACCATTAGGAGGCTATGAAGATGACAAATTCTCTTAAGCCCACAGATACGACTTTTCAGCGTATCCTGTTCTGCACCGATTTCTCGGAAAATGCGAATTTCGCGTTCAATTTTGCTGTCGATGCAGCAATCCGCCGCCCCGGCAGTCAGCTATATCTCCTCCATGTTGTTCCAGAGACGGAAGCTCAGTTCTGGAAGTCGTATATCTATGAAGTGGAGGGTGTCGACGCCAAAGCCCAACATGACATTAACGAACGAATCGATCAGACCTATCGATCAAGGCTGCCCAAGGACCTGGAACTGAAGGTCGAGTTCCGCATCGGAAAAGACTACCAGGAAATCCTCAATTTTACCCGCGAAAACCAGATCGACCTGATCGTCATGGGGCGGCAGGGTCATAACGCCCTTCAGGAAGCTTTCTTCGGAAACGTCACTGAGAAGGTTGTCCGCAAGGCTGACAGCGCGGTCCTCGTGGTGCCGCTTAGTTACCGCGAAAGGCTAAGCAGCTCCTGAGAAAAGACCATGCCGAAATATGCTCTCGCCCTTCTACCCCTTTTGAGCCATTTGCGTTGTTTGGAACTGCTTGTGTTTTAGGGT
This sequence comes from uncultured Pirellulales bacterium, assembly GCA_964439135.1. Classification (GTDB taxonomy): domain Bacteria; phylum Planctomycetota; class Phycisphaerae; order Sedimentisphaerales; family Anaerobacaceae; genus JAFGPJ01. The sequence continues at coordinate 3,636 of CAYTNN010000228.1, read as the reverse complement.
AGTTACAAAAACTTCAAATTGTAATTACCCCGCTGTTTTGCTGTAGTATCAATCTCATTTAATTAGAGCCGATGATATCTTTCTGTAAGCACCTCGGACAGTGCAAGAGTTTTAGCTTTCATCTGCCAAAACGGCTCAAACTAAATGGAATTATTATTATGATTGGTATAACAAATAATTCGAATTCGGAATATATCCGGCGAGTTTTGTACTTACGGTCACTGCCTTATTTTGCACGCGATATCCCGATTGAATGATGGTACTGAAATCTGCAAGAGGGCTTGCGTACATGAAACTTGTTCGGTTCGGATAGTTCTGCCCTCGTAGGTATCCCACCATTCGAGCCGATACTTCCCGGGCCGGAGTCCCCGGATTTCGATTGAAGCGTCTGTAACCGGCGCCGGCTGCTTTTTGTCGACGATCTGATTCCACCACGTAGCCTGGCTATCGAAAATCCAGATGTATGCACAATCATCGCCCTGATAACCCAATACTCGAAGTCGCTCGCCGGATGCGGCGGCGTTTGTCTGCCGGAGTCCCGCAAAGCAGACGTCCGCCAAAAATGCCGACAGCGGCCGGTAGTGCCTGTAGGCATCCTGCTGGTCGAGCAGTTCCCACCACCAGAACATCGCCGTGCCGGAAGTATCCGCGAACGCCGAAGCCCAGAGCGAAGTATGGAAATGCACGCCTTCGGTGTCCTGCTTCATATAATCGCTCAGGCCCCATTTGGTATCGGCCAGTCCGAATTCGGCAATCAATGCCGGCTTGTTCGGGGCATGCTTTCTCAAAAACTGCGCCCTGTCGATCACTACTGCGACCTCGTCCTTGTACTCCTCTTCGGTGCCGGGACGCATATAGCGATGCAACTGGCCGATGTCCAGAGACGCGTGGCGGCAGTCTTTTACCGAAGGGTGCCACGTGCTTGTTGCACGAAGGTGGTGGTAGATGTCGATCTGTGATAGATAGTCACCAACCTCGGTATAGAAACGATCGGTCGGCAGGCCCGGATCGATCTCATTGAAATACTCCCAGGCCGCCACGCTGGTCGAATAGCCCCAGCGTGCTACGGCATAGCGCATGAATTTTTTGGCATATTGAATCGCCTGCTGATATTCGCCGCTGCTCTCATCGGTAAGATGCTTCATGTACAGGTCACGGGTCAGCATGCACAACATCAGGTAGATGCCGTTATTTTCCGCCGCTTCGACAAGCTCATCCAGCATAAAACAGTCCACCTGGTTGTACACACCCAGTATCGGCCGATTCATATCCGCCTCCCACAGCAGCTCAGGTGAGTCCGGCGTCTCTTTTAGAGACAATTTGTCCAGCCAGACTGTGCCGGAACCGACTGGGCCCAGGGTTACCTGGCCGAGCCAGAAGTCGTTGTCACCGGTTGTAAACTCCCGTTTGAAATCCTGCCATTTTCTGCCGGCGGCCGAGTCGAAGGGAATATCCCAATTATCGCGGCCAACGTTCACCCGCAGCCCGGTCGCACCATCCGCCATGAACCGCCCGGTGAGTGTGTAGCGCATCTTCGGCCGCAAAGCCACCGGATGAGATGGTGAGACTGTTACCGACCCGTTGTCCATCTTCACACATTTGCGTGCGCCCGGATCGTTTTCACTGCCGGGGACCGGAACCATTCGCTCGCTGCGATTCCACGAGCGGTCCCAGGCGCTCTTCTTCGCCTCAATCGCCATTGCCCAATCGTTGCAGCAGGTCCAGATGCGAAGAAAGTTTGCTCCATTGGCAGCGAGTTTGCCGAAAATCTCTTCAGCCCCGGAGAGAGTGACATGCTGGCCTTCGCCTATGAATGCCAGGTTCTGACCGATGGCAAAAAAGGGCGTGCCGTCGCTTAGCTCCATGAAACGGGGATCTTTCCCGGAGACACGGAGGAATCCTTTGCTTGAAGAAGACACACATTCGAATTGAATGCTCTGCGAATGAATCGTGCCTGATTTATCTTTCAGCCGCGCTGTGGCAAAATACAAGCCCGTCTGTGTCGGAGCAAAGCGTGCCTTCCATGTGCCGTTACCAACGGGGTAGTACCAATTCATCCGCTCGCGGCCCTGATTAAGTTTCCGCCGCTCGTAGTCCTGGCAGTAGAACGCAGGCAGTGTCAATTGCTCACCACCCGGCGTCTTCAACATTACAACCATATCGACCTCTTCCGGGTCGAACGGATTATCATATCGCCTGTCCACTCGAATGAGCAGCTCCAGTTTCTCGTATCTGCCCACTTCAACACTCGGCGCCTCGATACGGATTTTATCCGAATCCTGCCCGGCACAAACAGCGGCAGCGGAAATTATCATCAGAATAATTTGAATCGTCAGCAATAACTTCCTCATGAGGTGCTCCTTCCTGTTTGTCATGTTCTGTTATTTCTCCAGCCAGAGAAATGCCGGCCCCAGTATTCCGGAAGGCTCCGCCCTGGCCGTGCCGCGCGTTCCCCATATATCCCAGGCAAACCGGTTGGCAATAGAGTTGGCTGTGACAAGTACAAGCTCGTTCCGGCCTTCGCTGAGATACTCAGTGACGTCGAGTTCGTACGGCGGCCACAACAGAGTGTCAGCAAGCCGTCCGTTGATGTAGACCTCGACATAATGCTGCACTCGTCCCAGGTCCAGCCATGCCCTTTTGAACCGACTATCAATATTGAGTGTCCTGCTGTAAAGCACGCGTCCAGAATAGAAGCCAAAACCGAGTTCTTCCCATGACTTCACGCGGTCTATCTTAGTCGGTCCGCAAATCAATTCTATCGGACCAGACAGGCCGGCCGGGCCGTGGTGCGAATATGTTTCGATGGCGAGGATATTGCTGCCGTCGATAAGCAGGTCCTCAAGATCAATCTGCTTATTTTCAGAAACCTGGGGACCAAGATTTTTCTCTACCAGTCGGCCGTTGATCCAAACGGCATATTCTCCGGTGACGGGCAGCGGTCTTTTTAGTGCCGCGGCACCAGGCGGCAACACAGCCCGCAGCAGGATAGACGAGGCATCCGTGAAAAGACCGGCATCGCGAAGGACGTGGATTCTGTCCCATTCACAATCGGAGTACTCGGCGTCCGTCCAATCCGGGATATTCTTAAAATCTCGTTTTTTGACGCGGAAGACCGGAAGCTGCAAGCTCGTGACGCCGATAGAGCTTTCCCATTTATCATCGAGGTCGGAACCAACAAGCTGGATAGTCCACCCTTCCGACAGATCGAGCTTATTGCCCCGCGGGCGCTCGCAGTTCCAGGCCGGCAAATCCATCTTGCCGGTAGAATATATAACACACATCGACTGGTGCGGCCGAAGCCGGACTTCCAGACCGGAATGACCAACAGCACCCGAATAAGATTTCCCGGTATCCATATCTACCAGGATCGGTTCGCCCTTGCCTGTAAGATTCGCCTGGCCGGCAATGAATTCGTCCGAGTCGTTAAACAGAAGAAAATAATCTGCATCATTCGTCCGGCGGTGCGTTACGCGGAGCGGTTTAAGATCATCGGAGACGGCGATTTCCGGCCCAAGCTCTTTTTCAAGATAATCGCTGATTCGGCTCGGATCACCCGACAATAATACGAGACTTCCTTTTCCAACTCTCACGACCTGACCAATCTCAGGTTTGCCGGAGCCGAACCATCTTTGC
>CAYTNN010000227.1:0-7305 GCA_964439135.1 uncultured Pirellulales bacterium | reverse complement strand
GGCTTGGGATAGTTTCCAGTGAAATAGTTGGAGTGGACCAGGACAGCTCACATCTGGCATCGCCGCCATTCTCATAATACTCCAGCTTAATTTCGTATCGCTGTCCGCCTGTCAACTCAATGTCGCCAGTGTCAGTGGTGTTCCCTTCCGCCCAGTTGTCAATAATCAATTCCTTATTCACCCACAACCGAATACCATCATCTGACTGGGTGGTGATCGTGTACGTCTCGGAAGTCGGTGCTTGAACCTCACCTATCCATCGCACTGCGAAATCTTCGGATCGCAATAACGGATCCGGCGAGTTGCCCGCCCAGTTGAAATTCACCGTAGCATCCAGGCGTTCGAATACCAAAGTCTGCCAGGGATTCGCCGGAGGGCCTTCGCCGCTCGATAAAAAATACTGGCCGAACAGGCCTTCCGCCGCACCGGCCACACCGACCAGGCCCAGCACTAAAACAAAGGAAGCAAAATAAAACAATTTTCTATACATAACAATCCTCCTTTTGAAAAGGTCAAGATACCTGTGCTTTGGCTACATACCAAAACGGCTATAGCAATTAACTCAGAGCGGGGCTTATACCGAACCAGTCAGTATAAGCCCCAAACTCCAAGCAAATCTACCACATCAACTGCACAATTTTAATTAGCGGCCGAATCTAAGCCTATTCTGCAGCAGGAGGATGCACACCAATATCATCGAAGTACATTGTACCTGTACCACCGAATTGCGCATTGGTTTTGTCGCCGATACCGATTGCAATCGAATTTACATTGGTAACATCAACGCCCTTGTCTACAAACGCCTGCAGGGGGATGTCCCATTCGGTCCAGTCGGTCGCCTGTGCTGCAGCAGGATCTGCGTTCGCCACCGCAATCCCATTGAGTGTAACATACAGCGTATCGGCAGCATTCTCAGCAATACCACTAAACCAAATCTTCAGTGTGGTACAGCCATTCTTTGTCAAGTCCAGGCCGCCCAACGTCAATTCCACCTCTGAATTCTTTGCAATGGTATTGTTATAATAGACCGGCATTGACTTGCCGCCTCCGTGGACGATGGTCTCTTCCATATAAGAGGCAGTACCTTCATCGCCTACGGCTGAGCCTGTTCCATTGCCTGGGTAAGCCGGTTCATCGTCGTGAGCACCATAACCAAGGCCATCTTTCCAGAACCACCATATCTCTGTGTTGCCAATATCGTAGTCCTCGAAGTCATCGATAACGAGGAAGTTGGCAGCTTTGAAGCTCCAGACCGCCCCTACCCATGGACTGGCGGGATTGAGGTCATTGACTTCATCAATACGCCAGAAGTAATCCGTATTCCACTCAAGTAATCCGGGATCATAGCTCTCATCGCCAAGCTCTTTAGAGCCTTTGTACTCCGGCGAAGCTGTATTGGCATTTTTCACAGCCTCTTCATCAGCGCCGAAATAGACCTGGTGTAAGCTGGCGTTATCACCCGGAACCCACGTAAGAATCTGTGTGTGCTTTACATCCACTCCACCATTACGCGGGTTCGAGCGTTGGGCCCTAAGTGGTGGCTGCAACGGACCGGCGGGAATGATCTCCTCGTCCATCGACGTCGACGACCAGTACAACTGCTGTATGGCGTTGCGGTCGAAGTCCACGAACTCAAGGCGCAGCGAATGGACGCCACTTTCCATGTCCAACGGTACCGAGGCATACTTTGTGGCGACCCAGGACACCCACATGTCAATGATCATTACGTCGTCGATCCACAGCCGGGTGCCGCCCTCGCTATTGACACTGAAGGTATATGTATCGTCGACGAGGATATTGAGGTCCGCCGTCCACCGCACCGACCAGTTATCGTTCTGCAACGGCAAACCGGGGCTTTCAGCCCACTCGAAGTCGACGGACGGGTCGATTTGGGTATAGGTCGGCGTACCGGCTAAAGTTTCGTTGGCAAAGTACTCGCCCTTGATGCCGCCCCCGCCATCGGTGGTCGTGAAGCTCCAGACATCGCCTATATATGCCTGACGGCCATCGGATTCATCAACACGCCAGTAGTAGGTCTTGTTTAACTCAAGGGGATCAAGCGAATAACTTGTAGCTATCTGGGACACACCGCCGGTGGCACTATTGACATCGTCAAAATTGTCGCCGAAGTATACGGTGTGTAATTTAGCACCCCAACCCGGTCTCCAGCTAAGGTCCGCATCCAGGCCTATATACTGACCGCCATTAGGCGGTGTGGGTTTCCAGGCAATCCTGGGGGGAACCGTAAAGCTCCAGATATCACCTACCCAGGGACTTTCCGGATTGTCATTATTGATCTCATCGACTCGCCAATAATAAGTTGTTCCCGGGACAAGCCCATCCGGAATAGGGAATCCGGCAAAACCGACAACAAGATACGTCGTGAGCGTGTCCAGGTTACCCTGGAACGCTTCTGGGGCGCTATTTGCCACGTCAGCCAAATTCTCGCTCATATATACATCATGCGAGACTGCGTCATGTCCTTTTGTCCAGGACAGAGTCGCCCAGGTATCCTCGTAAATGGCTTTATTAGCCGGGGCCGGTTCAGAGGCCTTGAAAATGCGCATCAGCAGCTCGATCTCGGCAACCTGCATGCTGTTATTGCTGGCTGCATCGCGAGTGGTCGGGAACATTATCTGGTAGTGCTTGTATGACACCGTGTTATTGAACTGGATCGGCGTTTCATTTATCGTACGCCGCGGCCATTCCGTACTGCCGGCAAAGTCCACAATGGGGCCTTCGGCGATCAAGGTATACGGCCCGTCAATGCTATCGTTGGAGCCGGACAGCTCGTACGTAACGGGATCGCGTCCCGCAGAATCGTTGGCCGTGGTGAATGTCAGCCCGGTAACTATGGTTGGCCCCATCGCCGGCGTTACGCGGAGACCCGTAGACTCTACGTTTCCTTTGAAGTGTAGAAACTTCGTCAGAATCTGGTCGTCAAAGCCATTAGGTGGTATTTCGTTGGGTGGCCAACCGTTGTCGTCGCCACCAGTAGTTAAGCCGTCGTTAGGGACGCCCTGCACGATATCCCCCGGGGCCGTGACGTCGGTCCCCTGCGCCATTGCCATTGAACTCAATAGCAGGGTGGACACGATAATAACAAAAAGTAACAATTTCTTTGACATAATAATCCTCCTTCAAAATAAGGACGTTAAAATATAATCGACCGATAAGAATTTTTACCTAAAGCTACATTCCCGTCAGGCCAACATTGCCGTTTTCGGTTGCCGGACTGATGTCGAAGTGTCTGCCCAGGACATTCTATTTAGACTTGCTGCTACCTCCTTCCTTTAGGAACTAACTATATATAATTGATGATAAGGTAAAATTCTTATCTCCGAAGCATACAACTTCGGGCGTCTTGTTCGTTCCTTGTTATGCTTCAATACCCTCAGGAATTAAAGACATTCCAGCTTTTGGCAAGCAGAGTTCCTTGGATATGTGCCGGCAAAGGAACACGCCTCACCAAGCTTTAATTTACCAAATTATCCGGCCTGCCGTCAAGAAAAATCTCAGGAATTTCTTCGCCGGCCGGATTGCTGCGTTTCCTCCCGGGAAGATGAAGTGTCTTACGGATATTATCATCGGAAGCCCGGAAATGTCTCTATAGGCAGCAAACAGATACCGCACCAGCCATGGCAGCAGGTAAAGTGCCGGGTAGGGGCGGTTCGCGAACCGCCCCTACTACTTTGGATTGTGTTTTTTGCGTATTCAGTTCAAATACATTTTTTGGAAATGAAGCCGGATTCAGGCGAAAAACATGTAAAATCATGCCCTTCTTTTGATTTATCGATGAAATCTTCGATATGTCCTGGAATTTCGAAACGTATTTTCTTGACTTCTCACTCAAAAATACGTAGTCACCATAATTGACAGCTTCGCCAGGCGAGGTTTACAATTGGACAAAAGAGGTCGTTCCAAAGCTTCAAAAAGGGCTCTGTCTTCAAGCAATCATGCCTAACTTTCTTGCGTGCACGTTTAACCAGGTACTATATATACTGAATTGTCCAGCTTCCCTTAAAGGAAAAATCATCCTTATTTGTAGATCTATTATCTGAAATGAAAAATGCCTCAAAAAAGATTGTTTTTTCGCTCCCGCATCGGCAATTCGCATAATCGTGTACGGGATGAAACAAAAAAAATCCTTGACACAAAGCCGATTAATCTGATATAAACAGTTTAAGTGGAAATCATTAGATTTTTCATCTTGTATGGAGGGGGTTTCTACAATTTATTTAAGATTTTACTTAAATAAGTGCCCATATTGGCCGTTTAAGGAAGGAGGTAGAATTAGGCCTAAACCATTTTGACGCAATATTTTAGTCTAAAAATAAGTAAAATTCCTGTTAGTCGCTTTGGTGTGTGGCCGGAGCGAAATTTCCCATCAATTTTCAGTTAAAATTAGGAGGAAAAAAATGAAAAATTTAGTGTTGGTATTCATAGTCGCATTTGCATTTTGCACGATGGCTATGGCTTCTGACATAGCGTTCTACGTCGGGGCACCTAACACCGATGGCTGGTACGATGTTGCTACAATGACCACGGACGTTGAGACGATAATTGCCGAAACTGGACATTTGTTTTCGGATATCCAGCAGTTCGATGACGACCAGTATGATGCATTTAGTGCATGGGTAGAAGCAAATACGAATGATGGTGAAATGGATATTCTCTGGCTTAACGGATGCATGCCGAGTGTCCTCTATCCATTCCCAAACCTTGAACCGGATGGCTCGCTTATTGAAGAGTGGATCGACGGCGGAAACATGATTATAAATGTCGGCGACTGGTTCGGATACGTCTCGTATGCAGGTGGAGCTCGACAAACTGAGAACGGTGCTTCTGGTGCGGCGAACATCCTTGACCTTTCTTCTGGTATTATCGTATCCGCTGATAATACTTCGCTGACGGTGACACCGACAGGTAAGGAATATCTACCCAGTCTCGGTGACACCACCGTCATAACTTATAGACCCATCGCTCTCAGTGCTGTTGTAGCCCCCTGGGAAGTTGCTGCTGTATTCGCAGGCAATGCAACACAGGCTGATCCTGTTGTTATTCACAACGCAGATACTGGCGCTTACGTCGCTTTTATAAACCAGTCTGCTGGTAGTGGCCCTCCTGGCTGGATAGACGACAGAGGTTTGACCTGTGCTGAGTTAATCGTCAACTGGGTAAACGATGTGATAGGATTAGGCTACCAACCGCTCGCTTCGGGTCCCAATCCGAGAAATGGTGCCCTACATGCGGATACGTGGGTGACCCTTTCGTGGCGACCGGGCTATTTTGCGGTTTCTCACGATTTTTACATGGGCGATAATTTCGACGACGTGAACGATGGCACCCGAGACTCTGATGTATTCAGGGGCAACCAGGACCTGGACGTGGCATATTCTATTGCAGGCTTTGCGGGATATGCTTATCCGGATGGTCTTGTTCCGGGCATAACCTACTACTGGCGTATCGACGAGGTCAACGATACCGAGCCGAATAGTCCGTGGAAAGGCCCCGTCTGGAGCTTCTCGGTCCCTCCCAATACTGCATATCTTCCCGAACCGGTTGATGGTGCCGAATTCGTCGATCTTAATGTAGTGCTTAGCTGGACGGCTGGTTTCGGCGCAAAATTGCACTATATAGTCTTCGGCGAAGATTTCGACGAAGTAAACAACGCTGCCACGGGTATTCCTAACGGTCCTGCGAATTATAAACCCGGCACGCTTAAGTTGGCCAAAACTTACTACTGGCGTGTCGATGAGTTCGAGGGCCCGGCTATGCATAAAGGCGAAGTCTGGAGCTTTACAACCGAGGGCGCCGTCACTGGCCCGAATCCGGCCAATGGCACCGTGGACGTAAAACCGTCTGTGATTCTGAAATGGGTTGCGGGAGCCGTCGCTGCTTCGCACGATGTGTACTTCGGCTCGGATGCGGACGCAGTCAAGAATGCTACGACAGCCTCGCCCGAGTACAAGGGGCCAAAGGCGCTCGGAGAGGAGAGCTATGATCCCGGCAAGCTTACATTTAATACTGCGTACTTCTGGCGGATCGATGAAGTCAACGGCGCCAGTACCGATAGCCCCTGGGCAGGTAACGTCTGGAGCTTTACGACGGGTGACTTCCTCGTCATAGATGATTTCGAGGACTACGACGTTGGTAACAATGAGATATGGTGGTTCTGGAAAGACGGCCTTGGTTACGGCCCGCATGGCGACGAACCGGCCTATCCCGGCAACGGCACCGGTGCTGCAGTAGGCGATGAAACGACTCCTTCCTATACCGAGGAGACGATCGTCAACGGTGGCCTTCAATCAATGCCGCTTGTCTTCGACAACAACAAGCAAGGCTACTCCATGTATTCGGAGACGGAGTTGACGTTGACAGACCAGCGAGACTGGACCGAAGAAGGCGTTGCGGAGTTGTCAATCTGGTTCAGAGGCTATCCGGCATCCAGCGGCAGCTTCGTCGAGGGCCCGATCGGCACTTACACTATGAACGCCTCCGGCACGGATATCTGGTTAGTGAATAACGTGGAAGCCGATGAATTCCACTTCGCTTACAAGATGCTAACCGGTGCCGGCTCGATGGTCGCAAGAGTCGACAGCGTCGAAAACACGAACGTCTGGGCCAAAGCCGGCGTGATGATTCGTGAGACGCTCGATCCTGATTCTGCGCACGCGATGATGGTTGTGACGCCTGGCTCGGGTGTGTCCTTCCAGCGACGTCCCGGCACTGGCCAGACCAGCCTCGACACGACGACCGCCGCGATAACTGCACCGTACTGGGTGAAATTGGAGCGTAGTATCTCCGGCAGCTTTACAGGGTACAGTTCAGCTAACGGATCCACCTGGACCATGCAGGGCACAGAGAACATCCCAATGGGCGCGAATGTCTATGTTGGCTTGGCCTTAACGAGCCACGATGCTGCTTTGACATGCCAGGCCGTATTCTCGAACGTCACGACTTCCGGCTCAGTCACCGGGCAGTGGGCGCATCAGGACATCGGCATCCTCAACAATGATGCCGAGCCGCTTTACGTGGCGATTTCCAACAGTGCCGGTGCACCTGCGGTTGTGGTCCACGATGATCCGGCCGCGGCACAGATCAACACCTGGACCGAGTGGGTTATCCCGCTGCAGGCTCTTGCCGATCAGGGCATAGCCCTGACTAATGTCGACAGGATCGCGATCGGCCTGGGAACCCAGGGCAACACGACAGTACCCGGCGGTTCGGGCAAGATGTTCTTTGACGATATCCGCCTGATTCAACCGAGCGACGTTGCTGAATAGTAAAAACCGCTCCGGCGCT
>CAYTNN010000226.1:0-7389 GCA_964439135.1 uncultured Pirellulales bacterium | reverse complement strand
CCGAGTTAAACTGAAGTCCCTTTACCCAAATCTTTAAGCGTGACATAGCACTAGTGGTAAAAGTTCATTAAATTACCTGAAATCTGTACCTGATGACCAAAGATTCGAAGAGGACAATATAGCCGAATTACTAAGAGGACAGCGTGCAGGCCGCGGATTTGTAGATAGAGTTGTAGCAGTATTTCCCGAACTTTCTGATAAATTGACTACTTCTATGAATCAAGGGCAAGTACGAGAACAGATCCAAGTACTTGCCGATTCGTGGCCAGAAGAAAACAGGAAGCAAGTGGACACACCTTTGCCAACAGGAATTGACCGAAGCATCTCTGCTATGCTTCCCGAACCTATATATATCCAAGCCGTTAAAGATTTGGCTGATGACACCAAAACAAGCGAAAGCTCACCCTTTGGAAAAATACTCAAAATCTTACTCGATGCAATACAACCAAGTCTCGCGGATGAAAGAGAATTATTCGAGAAACTCGAAGCAAAATTGAACCGGGTTATTCTAACAAATGGTACAGTACAAGATAATCGGTTACCTGAAGTTGTAACCATCGAAAAGACTGTTGAGAGGTATTTGAATGAGAGTTTTAAGGATGTAACAATAAACATAAAAATACCTCCACCAGAACTGAAAACAGTTTTATCATCAGCTCAAATTTTCGCAAATGATGGAGTAGAAGGCATAATTGATCGTAAGGGTGATGGTTTACGAAGGGCTATAGTGTTTGCCATTCTAAGATCATATGTTGATTTAAACAACAGAGAGGATTTATCAGCAACAGATGCTTCTACACGAGGCAATTACTTACTTCTTTTTGAGGAACCCGAATTATATCTTTATCCCAAAGCTCAATTAATTCTTTTTGAAGCCTTGTCAGTTTTTTCCCGAAATAATGCAGTTGTAGTTTCAACACATTCGCCCATGTTTTTGGGGCCTGATGCGACGGCTACGTTTGTGAAGTTAACAAAAACCAAAGATTCTTCTATTGGGACAAAACCTTTTACGGAAGTGTATCCGGTAGATTTGAGTGAGTTAAGCTCAAAAGATCAATTTCAGATTATTTGCTATGAGAACAATAATGCTGCTTTCTTTGCCAACACAGTTTTGCTTGTCGAAGGTGATAGCGATTATTTGGTCTTGCCACATTTGGCAGCCACTATAAATTCGAGATGGACGACTTCTTCAAATTCAGTAAGGTTTGCGAAAATTAATGGGAAATCGAGCATAAGGAGATATAAAACTTTCTTCGAACGGTTTAACTCCAAAGTAAAAATCATTGCAGATCTAGACTTATTAGTGACCGGTTTTAATCAAATAGAACCAAGCCAAGAACTTTTACAACTTCAATCATCGCTTTTACAAAGGATTGATGAATTTATTAATATGTCCCAGGAAGATGAAAAAGAAATATCTTCCAGTCAAGTAAGAGATTTACAAGAAAAAGGTGAGTTGAAAGCCCTATGGAGAAAGGTGAGGATGTTACAAAATGCTTCTCAACAAGGCACGGTTGATCTGGAGAAACTAAATGAAGCAGTTGATGAGTTCTTTGCCTACGAACGTAAAAATGAAAGGCTGGAAGTATTAAAAAATGCTGATGAAGAAATTTGTGCATTGAAAAATGACTTGCTATCCAAACTGAGGAATAAAGATATTTACGTTCTTGAAAAAGGAGCTATTGAGGACTATTATCCAGATGGAATTGAAGGCGCTGATAAACCATCAAGAGCTCAATATTTCTGCAATTTTATAAAAACGCGAGAAGCGGCTATAGGGCTTTGTAATGATATTGTTATTTCAGAAAGTGGTGAAACAAAAAAGGAATTTGAACTAATATTTGAGAGTGTTTTTGATAACTAAGGGAATTAAGGACACGATACGAAAAACTATGAACAGCCACCTTTTAATGGCTGGGGACAGTATGCAGAAAAGGGTTAACTGTCCCTAATAAAATTATGACAGTAATAGGTCACATTGGGGGAAATTTAGATACTAGGGACAGCCACCCATCATTTCCTTGACACCACGTTTAATTAGAGTTCATAACTCGTATATCGTATATCGCATGTCGTATTTCGCCAAAGAATTTTAATGTCAATTAGCTTTCACCCCGTGAGATAGCTTGTCCCTCTACTGTTCGTCCTGACAACTGTGCTGTTCCCACTGCAGCCTCGGATAGTCGACGCCATCGCAGATCATCCATGTATTCACGAAATCCCAGCCGGCATCCAGGTAGGTTTGGGCCATCTGAAGGTCGGCGGTAGGCAGTCCGGTGCCGCCATTGCTCCTGGTGGCAAAGCCGGTCGTGTCCACATCCCAAAACGAACTGTCCGTCGAGGGGCCACTGCCGGCGCCGATGGGGGCGCCGGTGCCGCCGACCAGGCCGCCGACGCCTTCATCACCCGTGACCTGGACACGGCCGACGGCATAGCAGGCCGTGATCGACGCGGTGTTGTAGCCCACCAAGCCGCCGGACGTCTCGTGGGACGTCACATCCCCGCGGGCATAGCATTGGGCAATGGATCCACCATTAGCCCCTACCAGGCCGCCGGCCTGGTCATCGCCATTGGTGACGCTGCCAGTGGCATAGCAGGCCTCGATGCGTCCCCGGTTGCGACCCACCAGGCCGCCGACTTCTTCGCCGGAGGTCGCATCCCCAGTGGCGTAGCATTGCCTGATCGTACCTTCGTTGCGACCGGCAAGACCGCCAACCGTCTCGCCGCCGTTGGTGGCTCCCGTAGCGTGCGAATCGGCAATGGTACCGCCATTCGATCCCACCAGGCCGCCGATATCGTCGCCGCGGTGGGCAGAATCGACCGTCCCCGTAGCATGCGAATCGGTGACGGTACCGGAATTAGAGCCAACCAAACCGCCGGTAAACTCGGAACCGAACACGTTGCCACTGGCCGTACATCCGCGCACGGTCCCCGAATTGCTGCCAATAAGCCCTCCCGTCCATTCTGCTCCCTCCACATCGCCGTAGGCATGGCAATCGTGAATGGGGCCCGAATTGCTGGCCATGAGCCCACCCGTCATCTCACCACCGTTTACTTCACTGGTGGAATGACTCTGAACCACAGTGCCGGTGTTCAAGGCGACCAAGCCACCCGCCCAACGGCCGGCATTCACGACTCCGGTGGCGCTACAGGCCGCAATATGTCCCGAACTTGACCCCACCAGTCCAGCAATCTCTTCGCTGCCACGGACCGTGCAGGCCGACGAACACTGAGTAATGACCCCCGTAGGATTGAACCCCACCAGTCCACCCACATAATCACTGCCGCGGACTTCTCCTTCCGTGTGACAGACGGTGACCGTACCGGTGTTGTATCCGACCAGTCCACCGATGATATCATGCTCGCCGGTGATACTGCCGTTTGCCGAGCAGTTGAGGATCGTGCCCTCGTTGATCCCGGCCAGGGCGCCTGCCGATTCATAACCGTCGATGGTCACCCCTTCCAAGCGCAAGTTCTGCACCACGCCCGGCGTCCCCCACTTGCCAACGTCCCGGATGCCGATCCGGCCAAACAGACCGACCGCGTCCCGGTTCGGGGCCGAGATCACCAGATTGCGAATCACATGATTCCGTCCATCAAAGCTTCCGGTAAAAGGAACGCCTGGCGCATCCAATCCGTTGGCATCCGGTATATCCGGTGCAATCAGGGCCCCATCAAACACACGCCCGTTCGGCAGATTGGGATCCAGATCAATATCCGCTACCAGCATAAAGTGTTTGTCCAGGAGATTGGGATCACTCCCGATGGCCATCAGTTGCTCTGCTGCTGCAATCCGATAGGGATCGCCCGCTCCTCCCGTCCCCCCAGCAAACGGTTGGGCCTGGACATACCCGCCAAATATAAACAGTCCCACAAAGAATGAATTAACCACGTTCACCGTCGTTTTGATTGAAGTTCTCATGCTTTTCACCTCCGAGTTAAGTTGATAGAGACATTCGATTGGTCGCAATAGCGCTGCATACGTTATTGACGAACATAGTTGCCAAACGTTACAATCTTTCTCAAATTACATACATATGGCTTGTTGCAAAAGATCTGTAACATCACTATTTGGCATCTTTCTCGATAAGTGTATTATAATGCCTGAACAGAGTAAATCAACCATTATTACTTCAAACTTAGGCTTTTTTTCAAAAGAGTTCTGGGGGAACAATTCACTCAAGAAGCACGTTAAACCGCCATCTCACAGGGTTAATCCGTGTCGAAGAAAGTCCAGCCGTACAACTCGCAACTTGCCGGCTCCGCCGGAAAATTGTTGCAATCTCAATGGGATTTTGATATATGCGGACTTCAAGTGCAGGAGGAGAGTTTTTGTGAAGTGTAAATGGGAAATTTCGGAGATATGCGTTTGACGGTTTGTAAGGACCGGACGAATAATGAAAGGAAATTTATGCTGTTCAAATTATCCACTGACAAAACCGTAAGTGAAGCCGCGGCTGCTATGCAGGCCGCCGTCCAGGCCAATCACTTTGGCGTCCTGCACGTTCACAACCTCAAAGAGACCATGGCGAAAAAGGGCGTGGAGTTCGCCCATGAATGCCTGATCTTCGAGGTCTGTCAGCCGCAACAGGCGAAGAAAGTTCTCGACAAGAACATGAGTATCTGCACCGCACTGCCCTGCCGGATCTCCATTTACGAACAGGGCGGCAAAACAATTCTGGCTACTTTGAAGCCAACCACACTTCTGGCGATGTTCGATTCGCCGCAGCTCGAAGGGGTGGCGCAGGAAGTGGAGGACGCAATTATTAAAATCATGAAAGATGCGGCATCAGGCTGATTGGCCGGCCTTTGAACGCCCCAATGGTTCGGTCCCTCGTAATTATCGTTAACGGCAAATGTTGTCTATAAAAGGAGATGCACAAATGAAAAGTCAGAGATTAACAAAATGCGGGACAATCCATCTTAAGAACCTGCTGCACGGCAAATTCATGGTCATTGCACTGCTGCTCCTTCTCGGCTGTGCGACTGCCCAGAATCAGAATAGTGCATCGAGTATCGCACCGGCCGAATTGCGATGCGAGTACCTTCCGGAGCCTTTGGGCATTGACGTCGAGCAGCCGAGACTGAGTTGGAAACTTACGGCAACAAACGCGAGCGAGCGTGGACAGGAACAGACCGCTTACAGGATATTAGTGGCCAGTTCGGAGGAATTGCTCGCAGGGAACAAAGGCGACCTTTGGGATTCGGGCCAGGTCAAGTCCGGCCAGTCGCAACTCGTCAACTACGGCGGATCGCCGCTTTCATCCGGCATGCGCTGCTATTGGAAAGTGCAGGTTCGCGACGAAAGCCGAGCCCTTTCGGCCTGGAGCAAACCGGCTCGATGGACGATGGGTCTGCTGGATTCGTCGGAATGGTCGGCTAAATGGATCGGCGCAGAGCAGAAGTTCGCCGAGGTCAGGAAATTGCCGCCGGAGGGAAATTACTTGTCCGACCCCTGGCTTCGCAAGGTGATGACATTAAAAGAAAAACCCCGCTGGGCGGCGATATCTATAGCATCCGTCGGCTACCATGAGTTGTACGTGAATGGAAAGAAGGTGACGGATGATGTCCTGAGTCCGAACGTGGCCGACCATACGAAGCGGGCGCGTTACGTAACGTATGAAATTGCCGACCATCTGCGGGCCGGCCGGAACGTGATAGGTTTGTGGCTGGGGACTTCGTGGTCGGTCTATCCGCTGTACAAGAGCGACGACAAGCCGCAAACGCCAATCGTCATTGCCCAGGCTAATATCGAAATGCCGGACGGGAAAATCCAGCGTATAATCACGGACGAGACGTGGAAAACGCACCCCAGCCCCAACGTCCTGCTGGGCACGTGGATGTTCATGAACTTCGGCGGCGAATATTACGATGCCGGCAAAGAATTGCCTAACTGGTGCAGCCCCGATCTGGATGATAGCGACTGGAAGCAGGCCACGGTATATCATCCCAAACTGGTGCTTTCGGCCGAAATGGTCGAGCCGAACCGCCGGATCCGCGAAATCAAACCTGTCGCCGTAGAGCAGGTCGAGGGCCAGGGCTATCGCATGGATATGGGCGTAAATTATGCCGGCTTCGTCGAGCTTGATGTGAAGGGACAATCCGGTGACATTGTCGAATTACAATGCTCCGAAGACGAAAAGAAGATGATGACGCACAAGCTCCACAGTGCCTATCGAATCGGGCCGAGCGGCAAAGGCACCTTCCGCAATCGCTTCAACTACGGATCGGGGCGGTGGATTCTCATCAAGGGATTGGGATACAAGCCCGCCTTAGGCGACATCCGCGGTTATCTCGTGCGGACCGACTATCAGCGGGCCGGAGGATTTGAGTCTTCCAACAAATTGCTGAATGACATTTACGACATCGTGCTGTGGACCTACGAGAATCTCAGCATCGGCGCTTATGTGGTCGACTGTCCCCAGCGAGAGCGGATGGGCTACGGCGGCGATGCCCACGCCACAACACAGACGGCGATGAACAACTACGATCTCGGGGCGTTCTACACGAAATGGTCCCAGGACTGGCGTGACACCCAGGGCAAAGAGACGGCATGGGGTCTCGGCGACAAGGCCACGAATCAGGACGCCCCGTCGGCAGCCGGCAATCTGCCTTACACCGCTCCGACGTACTGGGGCGGCGGCGGACCGGCATGGAGCGGCTATTGTATCACCCTGCCGTGGTATATGTATCGCCACTATGGCGACGTTCGTATCCTGGAGGAAAATCTTGAAACGATCCAGCAGTGGCTGGCTTTTCTCGAAAGAAAATCGAAGAACGACATGCTGGTACGCTGGGGCGGCGAGTGGGACTTTTTGGGCGACTGGCTCTGGCCGGGCGCCGAAGGCGTCAACGGTGACACGCGGGAGACCCTTTTCTTCAATAACTGCTACTGGATATACAATCTGAAAACCGCCGCGAAAATTGCAGATGTTCTTGGCAAAAAGGAACTCGCTGCTAAGTATCGGCGCCGGGCGGAAACGGTCCGCACCGCCGTGCATAAGGAGTTCTTCGATCCTGCGGAAAACGGATACGTGAACAATTTCCAGGCCTATCTTGCCGCCGCTCTGCTGGTAGAGCTGCCTCCAAAGGAACTTCAACCGGCGGTATGGAAACGCTTCGAGGACGAGATTCTCATCCATCGCAAGGGACATTTTTGGGGAGGTATCACCGGCGGTTATTTCATTGTCAAGAACCTGCTGGAGTTCGACCGCCCGGACCTGATGTTCGTAATGGCCAGCAAAGAGGACTATCCGGGTTGGGGTGACATGCTCCGGCGCGGAGCGACAACCATGTGGGAGGCATGGGACGGGCGCAATTCCCTGCTGCACAGCTCGTACCTGCACATCGGAGCCTGGTTCATCGAGGGCCTGGGCGGCATCATACCCG
>CAYTNN010000225.1:0-7393 GCA_964439135.1 uncultured Pirellulales bacterium | reverse complement strand
TGGGCGAGCTGCTGGCCTCTCAATTGCATAACCGTATCGTCCACAAGGAACTAAAGCTCAAATCTGATGAGAACGTCAGTTATGTCAGTCAAATTAAAGTCGGAGATTTTCTACGCAAAAAGGTCTTCGAAGTCGGCGCGGTCTATCACTGGAACAAGATGATCGAACGCGCGACAGGCGAGCCGCTGACGCCGAAATACTTTGTCACCCAGTTTGTAAAATGATAAGAGGAGTTCTCGTATGCCTTGGCAGTTGACTCGGAAATTGCTGTTTTCTTACTATATGGATAGGTGAGATATGAATTCACAAGGACCGTCATTACCTGAAATTACAATCAAAGCACTCATCCTGGGTGTACTTCTTTCGATGATCTTAGCGGCGGCAAACGCCTATCTGGGATTGTTTGCCGGGATGACGGTCTCAGCGTCGATACCGGCGGCGGTTATCTCAATGGGCGTATTACGAATGTTTCGAAAGAGCAATATCCTGGAGAACAATATCGTACAGACGGCGGCCTCGGCGGGAGAATCTCTGGCTGCCGGTGTGATTTTCACGCTGCCGGCGCTGGTCATCATGGGCTTCTGGGAAGATTTCAACTTCTTCTGGGTAACGATTATTGCCGGATTCGGCGGGACGCTCGGCGTGCTCTTTACAATCCCGCTCAGGCGTTCTCTGATTGTCGAAGGTGACTTGAAGTTCCCCGAAGGAATCGCCACCGCCGAGGTGCTCGAAACGGGCCAGCAGGGTGGCTCCGGCGTTGTTTATATCGCCGTGGCATCCATTGCCGGCGCCCTGTTCAAGGTTGGGGCAAAGGGTGTCGGCTTCTGGCCCGAGCTGGTCGAGGTGGCCGGCCGTGTCAAAGGCTCTATTGCCTATTTCGGCTCCAACCTCAGTCCCGCCCTGCTCTCGGTGGGTTACATCGTCGGGTTGAACATCGCTGTACTCATTTTTCTCGGCGGCGCCCTGAACTGGTACGCCGCCATTCCAATAATTGCCGCCCAGGACCAATGGCCCGTATACCAGCTCGAAAGTGAAACGGAAAATCCGGATGGGTGGAACGTGTTCACCCTGGCATACGAAAACATTGATCCGGACACAACGACGGCCCAGATCGAAGCGGCAATAAAACATAATGCCGACGTCGATGCTCAGCTTGGAACGGCCGTCGAAGCGGTGGATTACGCCGGGCGAATCTGGTCGAAACGGACTCGATACCTTGGAGTCGGCGGCATGCTGCTCGGCGGTTTGTGGACCATCTTCGCCATGCGAAAATCATTGTTCAGCGGCATCGCCAGCGGTCTGCGCGCCTACCGGCAGGTCACCGACGGCGAGAAAACAATCGCAAGGACCGAGAAAGACATGTCCATGAAGTGGGTGCTCATTCTCATCATCGCCTCGATTATTCCGCTCTTTCTGGTCTACCAGTATTTCGTCAAAGATGTCACGGTCTCGCTGACGATGGCTGCGGTTATGCTGGTCGCAGGTTTTGTCTTCTCGGCGGTAGCGGCTTATATGGCCGGGCTTGTCGGCTCCTCGAACAATCCGATCTCAGGTGTCACCATTGCAACCGTCACCGTCTCGGCGCTGCTGCTGGTCGTCCTGATGGGCCGAGACAATATCAACGGGCCGGCGGCCGCCATTATAATCGGCAGCGTTGTCTGCTGCGCCGCAGCAATCGCCGGTGACAACATGCAGGACCTCAAGGCCGGCCAAATCGTCGGCGCCACCCCCTGGCGCCAGCAGGTCATGCAGCTTGTCGGCACCGCTGCGGGAGCGATTGTCATCGCGCCCGTGCTGATGCTGCTTTACAAGGCTTACGGATTTCGCGGCCAGCCCGGTGCCGGGCCCGATGCGCTCTCAGCCGTTCAGGCGAACCTGATGGCGTCGGTCGCCCAGGGCGTCTTCAAAGGCGACTTGCCCTGGACTTTTATCTTTATCGGGATGGGTATAGCGGCAGCGGTAATTGCTCTGGATGAATATCTCAAGCACATCGGCAGCACATTCCGCACGCCTGTTCTGGCTGTCACAATCGGAATCTATCTGCCGCTGGAGCTGGCCGTGCCCATCTTCCTCGGCGGCCTGATTCATTACGCCACCAAGCGGTTCCACACACGACAGCAGACTGCAAAAGAACAGATAGAAAAATCGAGCCGCAATGGACTTCTTTTCGCATCCGGCCTTATCACGGGGGAAGCACTCATGGGTATTCTGCTGGCGGTCCCCATCATTATCCTTAAACAGTTTCAGATCGACCTGCCGTTTCTTAACATCAATGCCATCGTAGTTAAGCTCCTGGCCTTAGCCAATATCGAACTGCCTTTCACGCCGCCCATCGGGCAGATCGGCGGCAGCATTCTGCTTCTGGCCGTCGCTTACTGGCTCTACCGCGTTGCCCGCGGCAAGATAAACAGCAGCTAAGCAGTCACGGCGAAGAAATCGGCAGGTAAGCGGAAGCTTCCGGCATCAAAGAAGCTCGCAAATTAGTTGGGCGGCCTTTTGAGCACCTTGTGCAGGGATCGGTGGATAGTCTACATTTTTATCAAGATTGGCAATCACCTTCTCGGCCATAATCTCGGGAGTCGTTTGCGAATACACCATTTTGACGCCGGCCTTATGCCTTGCTAACCGCCCTGCGACATGAACCTGCTGTTCGCAATGATACGCGAGGGGAAAGTAGAGGAACGGCCGTCTCAGCGCGGTCAATTCAAGCGTCGTCGTGCCGCCTGCCTGTACTATGGCCAGATCGCTCGCGGCAAAATGCTCGTAAAGAGCGGGGACATATCCCTTGACTTCAACACCATCCGGAACTTCCAGAGAATCAACTGAAAGGCGAGGGCCGCATATCAGAACCATGCGCAGGTCGGGGACTTTCCGCTTGATAATCGGGTACGCCCGTCCGCAAAGATCGAGCAGATCCCTGCCGATGGCAGTCCCGCCAATGGAGCACACAACCAGCGGCTCTTTGCCGTAACCCAGCCTCCTGCGAATACCGGCCTTGTCAGCATAATCTGCCGGCTCGAAAGGTAAAACGTAGCCTGTGAACTTATAGTATGTTTCAGCATGGTCCCGGCGGCTGGGAAGAAGAAAGCCAAGCTTTGTATCGGGGATGTCTTCCGGCTCGCCCGCAAAAAGGGCCAGATTCTTTTGGTTGGAAAAAAGCTTACGATCGGACTTTGCCCATATCCTGTTCCACGTATAAACTCCCAGCTTTTCGATGGGATTCCTGCTAACAGAATCCAGCCCGAAAAAATCGTAAATCATGACAAAGGGAACCTTTAATCGGACAAGTTTCATCGACAAACCAGTGCTGATTTCATAGGCCTCATCGCCGATAACAACATCAAACAGTCCCTTGCTGATTATCCGCCTGAATATTTTCAAATTGTGTATCCACTCTCTCCGTGTTTTAGAGGCGTACTTCATTATGTCCATCCCGAAGCCCCTGGCGGCTTTTTCAGCGGTAACGCTGTCATTGGCGTACATGTCGGCTTCCGGCAGGAGCTTTTCACCGGCCTCTTTTAGCGGGATAGTTGCTGGATGGGAAGCCAGCCATGATAATTCAACCTCCGGATACTGCTTGCGCAGTTGCCCGGCAACCGCCAGGTCCCTGGTGACATGCCCCATGCCGATAGAACCGCTTACATATAGAATTCTCTTTTTCGCCACTTCTATGCTTCCCAACGGCTTAATTTCAGCCAATGAACAAGCGCACATTTTCTATAGGGACATGTCGTATCCGGCATATTTTTCAGGTTATTTTATCCCTTGGAAATCGCCTTGAAGGCGGCGGCCGCCCCAATAAAAGCGTCTCTGTCACCCGGGCCCGGAGTTTCCACCAGGCTCAGATTTTTCTTGTCGGCCCAGGAAGGATCGATAAGGTATTCTTTCATCACCGCGCGGACTTCGGATTCAAGTTTAAGTTTGCCCCACAATACCTCGCGGGCAACAGTCCCCTTCCAGGCAATCAAAGGCAAATTGAGAAGGCTTTGAATATTAGCCAGAAATATTCCCATGCCCCGGACGACTCTGCCGTAAAAGTCTCCCGCCCAGATTTTTGCCTGGCCGGAATATTCCCCGAGATAGGCTTTATCCAGGAATACCGCGGGGCGGATTTGGCCTTTTTCCTTGCCGAAGGTAATATTAAATTCTTTCGGCAGGCCTAGAGCATTCGCCTCGGCAACGACCCGGCGCTCGATAGAAGCGCCGCCCATAATAGCTTCAGCATGCCCCCTTTTGCCGCAACCGCACAGAGGAGCAAAAGGCGACGGTTCCAGAACCATATGACCGCCTTCGGCAACCGATAAAATTTTGCCGTCACTCCAAATCCTGAGCCCGATTCCGGTGCTCCAGGTTATGCCCATAAAATACCGCGGCTTACCGAGCAAAGTCGCCATACCGGTCACTGCGGTTTCCATATCGTTGAAAACGAAGGACTTGAGCCCGGCTTTTTTCAAATGACCTTCGGTCTTTTTCTTCAAATCGATATCATCCAGAAAATGAGCATTCGGTGAATTTTTTATCAATCCGTGGTCTTCAATCACTCCAGCCACAGAATAGGCAATACCTTTGATTTTACCACCGTCAAGGCCATCGGCGACAAACTGCATAAGAGAATCGAGATCGGGGATAGATTCCTTTTTCTTTTTAAGAATATCAGTGTCTTTTATTTTTTCCGTAATCTGTGCCCTGACCATATCAGCATCTTCTGTTTTAATCTTCTCAAAGGCACCGCTTTCAATATCAACCCTCCGGAAACCGTCGCCGCCGATATCTATTACGCGAATATAATCTGCCATTTTTTTGTCCTTTCATTTCTGTTGATGGAGAAATCGCCAAATTTCATTTCGAGATTTCTCAGTCCATTTTCATCTACCGGCTCTTCCATCTTACCGGCGGAAATAGTAGTTTCAATTTTACGGCCCTTTGACCGCCAGATTACGTATTTTGGCAAGGCTCTCAACGAATTGCTCCTGGGCCTTGTCGAGATAGGCATTGACCTCGTCGATATATCCATCGGCCGAGGCCGACCAGACGCGGTTGAGATAGCGTTCCCCCGCCGCAAAAGAACTCATCACGTCGGCGTAAGCGTTCAGGCTATGTGTGTGTGCGATGCTCTCCCTGGCCTCGACAAACGTGTTCAAATCGTCGGTAAAAAGCTCGTCGATCCGGTGGCGAACATCATAAGTATTGATAGATGCCTTCTCAGCGTTGAGACCGGTCATGTTCTTGACAATTCGATCGAGGCTGGCTTCGACTGACTGCATGTTGGAGGCGAGTTTCCCTTCCTGCCGGCTTTCCCGCCTGTCACTGATCCGAACAAATGCGACGCCCGCGACGCCGAGGATAAGGGCAAGAGCAAAATAGTCCCAGCGGATTTGCTCTTTGTCCACAACCGCCGTGAGAGAACCGGCAAGGAAGCCAAGGGTAATCATCAGGTATCCGAGTTTTTTCATCATGCTTTCTTCCTATCCGCCCATTGCGCCGGCGATAATAAAGTACAAAGCGAAGCCGACACCGACGAGGGCTTCCCCGACGATTAGGCCCGCCGCCACGGGGATCCCCACTTCTTCGCTGAACTGGGACCCCTTTATCCGGTCTAAGAGCATCCGGATCGCCATTCCGATGCTGTAGGTCAATACTATGCTGAACGGCAGATAAAAGCCGAGACCGACCAGGATGCCAAGTCCGCCGATGCCGCTTGCGCTAAGCAAAGCGCCGAGACCGGCGCCGGCGATGTATTTTTTCAACGGGACATCTCCACCCAGGATTCCGTCAATCATGCTGGCGAGCGCCCGGCCCTGAGGCGCCGGTAGCCTGTCGCTGCCCAGGCCATAGGCTTTGTGGAGCACGAAGATAAGGCAAATGATTACGACAGGTCCCAACCAGGTAGCAAGGAATTGCCCAATCTGCTGCTTCCTCGGTGAGGCGCCCACCAGGTACCCGGTCTTGAGGTCAAGCATCAGGTCGCACGCCTGGGCCATTGCGACACAAGCGGCAGCCCCGACCATGACCGAGGCGATCGTGGCCGCAGAGTCGGGCAATCCGCTGCAAATAACAATCAGGATAGTGACCGCGATTAGTGTCATTCCACTTAGCGGCGACCAGTTGGTCCGGCCAATGCACTCGGAGAGGATCACGCCGGCAACCCATATCCAAAGGGTGCCGAGCAGAGCCATCAGCACCCCGCGGAGCAGACCCATGTTCTCGACGGAGCTGACCGCAATCACGAAAAGCAAAATAGTCGCCCCGGCGATTGCAATGTAGAGCAGGCGAATCGGCATTTCATCTTTCGAGATAGCTGTCTTCATCTTCGCAGCGCTTTGCATGCTGCGAACGGCGCTGACAATCAGCGGCAGCGCCAGGACAATGCCGGTCAGGGCGCCTCCAATCAGCATCCCGATGCCCGCCGGCCTGAAAAGTGCAATCCTTAGATACTTCGGCAGTGAAAGATTCTGTTCCTGCAATTGCTCGGCAATTACCTGAAGCCGCTCTGGTGAGGGAAGCAAGCCCATCTGCGCCAGTATCGGCGCCAAGACCCAATAGCAGACGAAACCTCCGATGACAAAGGAGAATCCCCCCCTGCCTGAGATGAAGCCGACGCCCACCGTCATCAGGGAGATATACCAGATACCGTTCATGTATTCCGGCATCCCTATCGACCCGCCGAGGTTCCAGTTCTCGAAAGCGGAGATTCCTTTTATCTGCGCCATGTACTGACTGAAGAAGTAAACGACACCGCTCAATGTCAGGCCGGACAGCAGCAGAATGGCTTTGTGGACCCCGGCGCCGGGGGATTTTAGAATCGTCGCCACGGCGACACCGCCCGGATAGGCGAGCCGCTCGTAGTCGATCATCTGCTTGCGGAGCGGGATGATAAATGCGATACCGAGAATGCCGCCGGCGATGCATGAGAAAACCATCAGAACGGCGTTGAATTCGGTTTCACCCAGAATGAACAGGGCCGGCACCGTAAACATCATGCCTGCCGAGGCGCCGTTGACCGAGCTTGCGATGGTCTGGTTGATGTTGTTCTCGACGATGCTGCTGCGCCTCATTATGCCTCGAAGGATCCCAAACCCCAGGATCGCAGCCACCTCCGAGCCTTCGATGGAAAAACCAAGGACGAGGCTGGCGTAGCCGATGCTCAGTGCGATGAGAATTCCCAATCCGTAGCCCACGAGGACCGCCGTCAACGTCAGCTCCGGATAAGGGCCTCTGCGGATAATCCTTTCTCCGCCGTCTTTACTCATTGTCACTATTGGCTCCCCTTTCAGCAGAAGTAAGTATATTTCATCCGTATGAAATAATAGATGCCATCTTATAACCGGCACTTTTATCTCTGCCCTGCAAGCCCGCAAGCCCTATAAGAAATGCGATGCCGGCAACTGTTCCT
>CAYTNN010000224.1:0-7487 GCA_964439135.1 uncultured Pirellulales bacterium | reverse complement strand
TCTTGCTGCAAGGGTCAAAAAAAACATTCTCTTGGCGGCACTTGAAAATTCAAAACAAAAACTAAAAAACTAGGGACAGCGGAGCAGCCGAAAAAGCCGCCATCAAGCGGGTGAGAGTCCTGCCATGCCAATTGCCCGATTCAGGCACGTAGCGATACCACAGATCATGGTGGGTAACCGCATGAGTTCGTCGTAACGATAAGGGTGAAGTAATGTTCGTGATTTATTCGAAATCGTTCACTCGGGCGTGGAATCTCTCTTTTGCCTGCATTCCCACAGCCACTTCTGTTACAATCCCGGCCGAAGGGCCTATCAATGAAATCGATCAACTCTCTGGAAATAATTAGGGACGTGCCTTGAACACTATTGTTGGCTATTTCGACGTATTCGATTCAATGGGCTATTGTGCAGGCTTTATCTCGGTGGCGCCGACTAAAGCATAAAAAACAAATTTCGCTTGACAAAATAGCAGCGATTAACTATTTAAGCTGTTTTTGGTATGGTTTTAAGAGATGCGTCTATGGACGATTAGTTACGTTTTAAGTGGATATATGACGTTTGTATTGGAGTAGTTTAGAATGTTACCAGCAAAGAAGACCAGTAAAAGCAGAACCCGGACTCGCCGGAGCCATCATAGTCTGAGGGCTGTGAACTATTCGGTCTGTAAAAAGTGCGACCAGGCCAAGCTGCCCCATGCGGCATGCGATAATTGTGGTTACGTCAATCCGAAAATCACGTTGAAACTCGGCAAGGAGTCTAAGTAAGGACGGCTCAAGGATGCGAATAGCAATCGATGCAATGGGAGGCGATAATGCACCTGATGAGATTATCGCCGGTGTGCTTGAATCGATTGAACTTCTTGCCGAAGATGATGAGTTGATTCTTGTCGGTCCCGAGAAGGAAATCGAGGCGAGATTACCGTCTAAGCCATCCCGAAGTGGTATGATTAGTGTCGTGCATGCTCCTGAGATTATCGCTATGGACGATGTGCCGATAGAGTCTCTTCGCAGGAAACCCAAGAGTTCAATCGCAACGATTGCCAAGCTGGCTAAAAGAGATCAGGCTGATGCTGTCATTTCGGCGGGCAATACGGGGGCCTGTGTTGCGGCTTTCCAGATGAGGATGAGAAACCTGCCGGGCGTGAATCGTCCCGGGATAGCGGTAGTATTTCCAACTCCCGAAGGGCCGGTAACAATATGTGATGTGGGTGCCAATATAGCCTGCAAACCGATACATCTTTATCAATATGGGGTAATGGCGAGTGTGTATTCGAAACATCTGCTCGGGATTGAAAATCCAAGAGTCGGGCTCATGAGTATCGGCTCCGAAGATGCAAAAGGTAACGAGGTCGTTAAGAAGACACGTGAGTTAATGAAATCCGATTCGAATATGAACTTTATCGGCAACATCGAGGGAAGAGACATTTTCAGGGGTGCCTGTGAGGTTGTCATCACCGAGGGTTTCGTCGGCAACGTGATTCTGAAACTGACCGAAGGTCTTGTTGACGGTTTATTTAAGGCGATTAAGCACGAGCTGATGGAAGAGAAAATTCGGCTTGCGATGAAGTTTAAGCCGGTAATGAAAAGAATTTACAAGAAGTATGACTATAATGAGTATGGCGGCGCGCTATTGTTGGGCGTTAATGGAACAGCGCTAATCTGTCATGGCTCAAGTCAGGCAAGAACGATAAAAAATGCAATTTTAGCATCTAAAAGATTCTACACGGAAAAAATAAATGACAAGATCATTAAGTATCTTTCGGGAACTAACGTAAGGACGACGGATGAATAATCAAACGAACCGTCACCCTCCTGCTTTTCGTGCTGTCATCGCCGGTCATGGCTCATTTGCGCCGGCGAAATTATTGACCAATGATGAGCTTGCAGAGATGGTTGACACTTCGGACGAATGGATCACGACCCGGACCGGTGTCAAGGTCCGGCATATTACAGAGGACAATGAGAGCACGGCATTTTTAGCTACGGAAGCGGCAAAGAAGGCTTTGGCCGAGGCAAAGCTTGATGGCCGGGATCTTGAACTGATTATCGTAGCGACTATCACGCCGGAAATGGTCTTTCCATCGACGGCGTCATTTGTGCAGCGGGCTCTGAAAGCGAAGAAAGCATGGGTGTTCGATTTGTCCGCCGCCTGCAGCGGATTTGTGTATAGCCTGTCTATCGTGCAGCAGTTTATAGAAAGCGGCCGACTTAATAACGCCCTTGTCATAGGGGCTGAAACTTTGACCAAGATCACGGACTGGACAGACCGGGCGAGTTGTATTCTTTTCGGGGACGGTGCCGGTGCCGTGGTGCTTCAAAAAAAAGAAGACGGACGAAGGGGTATTTTGTACAGCACGATGCATTCTGACGGGAACCGCTGGGAAGCATTGAACTGCCAGGCGTATGGTTCTCGCCATCCGGTTAGCAGAAAGCTGGACGACCCGAAGAAAATTTATATGCAAATAAAGGGCAGGGAAGTCTATCAGCAGGCGATTCGGCGAATCGTTGAAACTGTTAAAGATTGTCTCGATGTCTGTGAATTGAGCATTGATGACCTTGCAATGGTCGTTTCACATCAGATGAACGCAAGAATCATTGAGTCCGCAGCCAAACGGTTAAACCTGCCGAGTGAAAAGGTCTTTATAAACATCAATGAGTACGGCAATACTTCTGCGGCCTCGGTGCCAATTGCCTTCGATGATTGTGTCAGGAAAGGAAGAATCAAACGAGGCGACATTGTTATTTTAGTTGCTTTTGGTGCAGGATTGACCTGGGGAGCAAATGTAGTTGAGTTTTGATTGCTCAGGCGTATCCCATGAGGCAACGAGCGAGATAAGAATTATGAAAACGGCTTTTTTATTTCCGGGACAGGGGGCTCAGGTTGTGGGAATGGGCGCTGATATCGCTCATTTATTTCCCGCAGCGGCAGAGATTTTTAAGAAGGCAAACGAAATTATTGGTTTCGACCTGAGCGGAATGTGCTTTGAAGGCCCTGCAGAGGAATTGAGCAGCACGACAATTTCACAGCCGGCTATTTTCACCACATCAGCAGCTATTTTAGAGGTTCTCAAGACAGAACCTTCGACCAGCGGAATACTTCCGGATGTAACAGCAGGCCTTAGCCTTGGCGAATATACCGCCCTGTACGCCGCGGGAGTAATTAGCTTTGAGGCCGGAGTTCTGCTGGTACAAAAGCGAGGGCAGGCCATGCAGGCCGCTGCCGAGGCTAACGAAGGAGCAATGGTTAGCATTATCGGCCTGGATGAAGAAACTGCCCGTTGGCTATGTGAGGAGGCCGGTGAAGGGGATCTTCTGGAGCCTGTGAACTTCAACTGCCCCGGCCAAATTGTCATCAGCGGCGATAAAAAAGCCTGCCGGCGGGCAAAAGAGCTGGCCCTGAAGGTCGGAGCAATCAAAGCGGTACGCCTGGAGGTTGCCGGAGCGTTCCATACCAGGATGATGTCCGGTGCTGCAGATGCGCTTGCAAAAGCGTTGGCCGATACTGAAATTACGGAACCTTCGCAAACACGGACAATTGCCAATATCGACGCGGAATATTACGAGACAGGCGAAAAAATTAAGGAAGGCCTTGTTAAGCAGTTGACTTGTCCGATTTTATGGCAAGAATGTATGGAGCGACTTCTGGACGATGGAGTCGAGATGTTCTATGAGATCGGCCCGGGCAGAGTTTTGACAGGACTTATGAAAAGAATTAATAGAAAAATTAAGGTCGTTAATTTAAGTAATTCAAAGGCGGTTAAGGATTTGCTGGAACAGGCCGCCGGGTAAATCCGGTGCCCGGCATATTAATGCCTTTCGTGAATTTATTTGGGAGATAGCAAGGATGTCGGAAAAAAGGCTGGCTGTTGTCACAGGTGCCGCCAGAGGGATTGGCCGGGCAATCGTTCTTGAGCTGCTCAGGCAGGGCCGGATCGTTGCCGGGCTGGATATCAATGCCGAGCAGCTCGCTGAGCTTGAGAATGTTGTAAAAAAGGCCGGTTTTACGGTAATCACCAAATGTGTAGATATAACCGATACGGATCAACTCACAGAAATACTCGAATCATTGGCTTCGGATCACGGCGGGATAGGAATTTTAGTAAATAATGCCGGTATAACTCGTGATAAGCTGATGATGCAAATGAAAGAAGACGATTTTGACCGTGTTATCAACGTCAATCTTCGTGCCGCCTTTATCGCGACGGCTGTTGCCGTCAGGTCAATGGTCAGAAATAAGTTCGGCCGTATTATAAACTTAAGCTCCGTAGCGGGAGTTATGGGACAGGCCGGCTCAAGCAACTATGCGGCCAGCAAGGCGGGGCTTATTGGTATGACCAAGTCTGTTGCACGGGAGGTCGGCAAGAAAAATGTTACGGCAAATTGCATCGCACCGGGATTTATTATGACCGAAATGACAGTTGTGCTCCCGGATGCCGTTAAAAACGCCGCAAAGCAGATTATTCCGGTCCGGCGGTTCGGCCAGGTCGAAGACGTGGCCAGGGCTGTCGTTTTTCTCGCCGGAGATGATGCCGGCTATATCACCGGCCAGGTCCTCTGCGTGGATGGCGGAATGGCAATGTAAAAAAATTAAAAAAAATGTTTGTAGATAAGTGTCTTTGTGGTTAATATAACCCGCCGAAATAAATTCTTGGAATAGTTGTTCTTCCCGGTTTTGTTGCTGTACACTAATTGTAAGGTTATGAAATAGGTTCCTAATTTTATTAGGGAGGATAAACAAGTGAGTGCTGATGGCGTAGATGTAGTGGCGATAGAAAAGAAAGTAATCGATATAATAAGTGAGCAAATGGGCGCAGACAAGAATGAGATAAAGCGTGAAACCTCATTTATCAACGATTTAAATGCCGACTCACTGGATACGGTTGAGCTTGTCATGGAGTTCGAGGATGAGTTCGATATGAGCATTCCTGATGAGGAAGCCGAGAAAATCCAGACTGTCGGTGCCGCAGTCGATTACATTGTAAATGTAGCACAATCCAAAAGCCAAGAGTAGCGAACAAGCTTCAGTATGAATAAACGGCGAGTTGTTATTACAGGCTTGGGTTGTGTAACTGCCTTAGCCGAGTCCGCTGACGAGCTTTTCGCGGCACTTTGCGAGGGCAGAAGCGGTGTTTCTGTTATTGAATCATTTGATACCAGTTCATACCCCGTACGGTTTGGTGGCGAGATAAAGAACTTCGACGTAACGAAATACGTTGACCGGCGGGAAAGCAAGCGAATGGACCGTTTTACCCAGTTCGCCATGGCTGCAGCGAGTCAGGCGATAAATGACAGCGGGCTCGATTTCTCTAAAGAAGACGTTTTTCGTGCCGGTGTTATCGTAGGTACGGGTATAGGCGGCATCAAGGAGATCGAAGATCAGCACTTGAGAATCCTGGATAAAGGGCCGAATAAGGTATCCCCCTTCTGTGTTCCAAGGCTTATGGCCAATGCCGCCAGCGGCAATATTGCGATTTGCCATGGCCTGCGAGGTCCCAATTTTTGTGTTGTAAGCGCTTGTGCATCGGGCACTCATGCTATTGGAGAAGCTTATTTGAATGTTGCCGGCGGACGAAGCGACATCATGATAACCGGCGGTACCGAAGCAGCTCTTACGCCGATTGGATTGGCCTCTTTTTGCGCTGCCAGGTCGCTGAGCACGCGAAATGACGATCCGCAGGCGGCATCGAGACCGTTCGATAGAGACAGAGACGGATTCGTTCTTTCTGAGGGAGCCGGTATTTTGGTTCTGGAAGAAGAAAGTCATGCCAGGAAACGTGGTGCGAATATTTACGCCGAAATGCTCGGTTACGGTGCGACCGACGATGGTTATCACATTACCGCCCCAATGCCAGACGGAAACGGTGCAGCGGCAACGATGAAGATGGCGTTGGCTGACGCCGGTCTGGCGCCGGAAAAAATAGACTATATTAACGCACACGGGACAGGTACTGAACTGAACGACGTTGCTGAAAGTGCAGCCATCAAAAGAGTGTTTGGGAAGCATGCATATAAAACACCGGTCAGCTCGACTAAGAGCTGCCTTGGGCATCTACTCGGTGCCACTGGTGCGGTAGAGCTTATAATATGTGCAAAGGTTATTAACGAATCGATCATCCCTCCCACGATGAACCTGGAAAATCCGGATGAACGATGCGATCTCAAGATGGATTTTGTGCCTCTTGAAGCTCGCCGGGCGAAGGTCAATATCGCGATGAGCAACTCCTTCGGTTTTGGGGGCCATAATGCCTGCCTGGTCGTGGGTAGTATCTGAGCGAGGTCGGCACTACGGACAAATCCGAATTCGTTGCAGACCGGTCTTTTCTCGTGAATATCTAAGTTAAAACGGTTTTGAAATTCCTTACCAAAGTATCCGCACTGAAGTTATAATTCGGGGGCATTATACACGGTACGCGTAAATATTGTTTTGCCGAAGCGTTGAGATGGATTTAATCCTGCATATCATACTTTTGGTTCTTGGACTTCTGGTATTGTGGAAGTGTGCCGAGCTGCTGGTGGCCGGTGCGGTTGGATTAGCACAAAAACTCGGTATCAGCTCACTCATCATTGGCCTTACGGTCGTTGCAATGGGAACTTCGGCGCCCGAGGTCGCTGCAAGTATTGCCGGCGTCCTGCGAAAGACAGGCGGCGGAGATTTAGCCGTCGGCAATGTTTTCGGCTCCAATATCGCTAATCTGGCGCTCGTAGGCGGTCTCGTCGCTCTGATTCAACCGCTCAGGGTTCAAAGGAAAACTCTGTTTCGCGAGATACCGGTCATGTTGGCAGCGGCGCTGCTGTTGTGGCCTTTACTGCAAGATAACAACTTAAGCAGGCCGGAAGCTGTTATCTTATTAGCCATATTTGCAGCATTGATTATTCTAACGGTTTATGCCGCCCGGCGAGAAGCCAGGCAGCCTGAACGCCCTTCTGAAAACCTTGAGCCGGACACAAAATACGATGTAAGAAATATGAAAAAAGCCATTCTGTTCGTTGTCATCGGATTGGTGGGCCTGGCATTGGGAGCAAAAATGTCCGTGGAGGGGGCGGTATTTATCGGTATACGGATCGGCCTGAGCGAAAGAGTTATTGCCCTGACCGTCATCGCGTTCGGGACTTCACTTCCTGAGCTTGTAACCTGTGTTGTGGCCGCCCTCAAAGGCCATCACGACATTTCTGTCGGCAATCTTGTCGGCTCGAATATTTTCAACACCCTCCTCGTGACCGGTACGGCGGGCGTCGTTCGACCATTCGAAGTTGGGCCTCGGTTGGCGGGAGGTCTTGATTACTGGATCATGGTCGTCGTCAGTGCGGCTTTTGCCGCTGCCATAATAATCAGCAATCGCGTTATAGGCCGAGTGTGCGGATCGCTGATGGTTTGTGCATACGTCGGTTATTTAATTTATCTATTCTCAATTTAATGCACATCTAATGCGTCTGATTAAAGCGAAGCGTGCCGGCCGCAATCTTTATGCGACCGGCAAACTCAGCTTC
>CAYTNN010000223.1:2968-7534 GCA_964439135.1 uncultured Pirellulales bacterium | reverse complement strand
CCTCTTTGACCGAGCCGAACTTCGGGCGTATGGCCGGGGCTTGTTTTTCTTTCCAGATGTAATCGGCGCCGAAGGCGCTGGCCACGGTGCCGATGCCGTACCAGGGCACGAGAAAGTTGGGAACGTCGGCTTTGAACTTCATGCTCTTCTTTAGCCCGCCAAGCTGCGATTCGAGAGAAGCTTTCATGTCCCTGCAGCCCCAGGTGAAAACCTCAGCAGTGCGCATCCTCCGCCAGACCAATACGCTGGACTCTGCTTTCCAGAAGGCCCGGCATCGCTCTAATAGCAACGCTTCGTAATCCGCGTATGCTTCGAAGTCAAACGCCTCCGGCGACACAGGCTCGGCCGGCGTCGCCTGAACATCGGCACTCATCTGATCAAAATATTCCTTTGTCACCTCGGTTCCCTTGCCCGCTTCAGCGTTCTATGCAGCTTATTCTATCGTGTCGTTTATGTATGTACTCTTATTGCTGAATTTTAGTTATTACAGTCTCATTTATCTTCAAGCCCTTAGTCATATGACTAAGAGCCTGGAAGGTTTATCCTGCTTATCGGTTTTTGCTTTTGTTATACGTGTGAATGACATTAAATAATTGCATGATCAGCTCGGCCTTATTCTGTACACCAGCTCGTTTGTACATATGACCGAAGTGTGCCTTCACCGTGTTGTAGCGTATCTTCAGCCGTTGTGCTATCCTGTCACTATCCAGACCGTCAAGCAGCAGCTTGAGTATCTGCATTTGCCGCTCGGTGAATCCGTAGCTCTTCTGCACGTAATTCCATTTTGCCTTGCTGATCAACATGGCAACATTATGATTGTATTGGTAATGTTTGTCACGTTTATTTACCGATTCATTCAGATATATCGGAGCCAACGCTATTTACACTGTCGTTTGTCGTAGTCATCCGACTACGCGCCTATTATGTCAATCTACTCGAATTTCATTAGTATCTGTTGACAAAGCGCTCAACGCGGAGCAGAGTTAGCAACGGTTTTATGAAAATGTTCGGGGGCAACGATATATTTGCTGTCGTTCGTCGTAGTCATCTGACTACGCGCCCAATATATCAATCTACCCGATTTTCATGGTTATCTGTTGACATGGCGTTCAGCACGCAGCAGAGTTAGCAACGGGCTTTATGAAAATGTTCGTGGACAACGATACGTTTGCTGGCGTTCGACGTAGTCATCCGACTACGCACCTAATATGTCAATCTACCCGGTTTTCTGTTGCTGGGGCCTGCTATGCACACCAGAATGATATCCTTTTATTTGAAATCGTTCGGGGGCAACGATAGTTTGCTGGCGTTCGTCGTAGTCATCCGACTACGCGCCTAATATGTCAATCTACCCGGTTTTCTGTTGTTGGGATCTGCTATTCACTGCAGACTGATATTACGTTTTTCTTAATATTGTTCGAGAACAACTATATGCTTGCTGGCATTCGACGTAGTCATCTGACTACGTGACTAATATCTCAAATGGGTTGTTTATCGTTGTCATTGTTGATCCGGTTGAAGGCGAACGAATCGTAGAAACGCTGATTGAGGCTAACCTCATTTTGGTCGACTGTCACTGTGCATTTGCCGTGCTCGCCCGTAAATATCCACTGAAGCTCGCTGTCGGTGTCAAACTCACCCAGTACAATTGTCCGCTCGAAGAGGGCCGGGAGGAACTCGCCGAAGAATCGCAAGTCCCTGCCTCGTCCCCACGCGTGAAATTCGCCCTTGCCGGTACCAAGCTCAAAAGCCGTATTCCTGACATCGGCCGGAGGTTGCCATTGAAGGTGTACTTCGTTACCGCAAATCGAATCCGTCGGTGCCACAACAAACAACAAAGCACATAAGCAAAATAGCAACAGATTTACACGTCTGTCTGCCTGCATTTCACTTATACTCGCCCTTTCGTGTGGATATACATAGTCTCATCAACGAACTATGCGCTGGCGATCAGATAGACCGTGACAACAATTATTACGACGAACGCCCAGCCGACCAGGAATCCGACTACCGATGTGTGCGATGGTATCATGAATTCGAGATTGGTGTTCGGAAAGATGTTTCGCTTCTCGGGGACGACGGCATCGTCCGGCAGCGTGCAGGCCGCAGCAGGCTGCTCTCCCGGCTTGATCGGGGTCCGGATCAGTGCATAGTAATTATCGAGTTTCTCCTTCGCCACTGGTTTGGTTAACAGGCTGACCACGATGCCACTGATCAATCCGGCCGAAAGATACAGAATCATCTGCCACGGCAAATAAAGCTGGCCGTTCCACAGCATAAAGTCCGGCAGGCACTGAGCGCAACCGGCGTTGAAATCCCAGAGAACGTACTGGCCGAATGAGATTTTGCTCGTGAACAACATCACTGCAAAACTGACCAGGGTCGTTGCCCACGCACCGGCGACAGTCGTCCGTCGCCAGAACAAACCCATCCAGAAGGCAAGGCCCATCATTGCCGAGACCTTCCAGAATATTTCCAGTCCAGCCACAACGCCGGGCAGCCAGAAAGCAAACACCACGCCGCCGGAGACGACAACAACAGAAGCGATCCGGCCCACGGTAACATAGTGGCTCTGCGGCCTGTCCGGCGATAACGGTCTGTAAATATTCTCGGTGAAAAGTGCCGAAGACGCTATCATGAACGCATCGCACGAGCTCATAACCGACGCCAGAAGAGCAGCTAAAAAGATTCCGAGTATCCCCGGCAGAATCTTCGGCAAAAAGTCGCCCGCCACCGCTCCGAAGACCTTGTCCGGTTCGACTTCTATGCCCCGGCTGCCGAAATACACAATTGCGGCAAGGCCTGTCAGGCACCATGGGATTGTGCAGAGGCGCTTGATGATGTTTCCAAACATCCAGCCGAATCTTCCCTCCATCTCGGTCTTGCCGGCGGCGCAGTTGCTCATAGTATGGGGTTGTGTCACGATACCGACCAGCGCGTTAAAAGCAATCACGGCAATATAGAAGAACCCGATTTCCGCCGGGGCGACCAGAGTCAGCTTCTGGGGATCGGTGATAGCCTCACGAATTCCGTCCATCCATCCGACGGCGTTCATGATAAGCGGCAGCAGCAGGAACGAAAAAATGATTGTCAGGATGCCCTGGATAAAATCTGTAATAATCGCCGCGGCAAGTCCCCCGGCCACGCCGTATACCACGAAAACGATAGTCATTACTGTAATCGCTGCGTTTGCAGAGAGCAGCCCCTGCGTGCTGGCCGAAATCACCTCGCTCGAACCTCGCAGCATAAGGCCGATATTTACCGAAAGATTCAGCATCCCGATAAGAGCATACAGCACTGCGACGCTTCTGTCATACCGCGCCTCAAAAACGTCACCGGTTGTTATCGCACGAAAGCGCCTCATCACGGGAGCGATCAGCCAGTAAAACGGCGTACAGGGAAGCCAAAGCCACTGGTACCAGATCCCCGAGAGCCCGCTCGAAAAACTTTTCGATGCCACTCCCACAGCCTGGTCCGAATGTGTCCCCGCCCCGAATCCGAACATTACCATCATAGCCTTGCCGAATCGCCGGGGCATGAAAAAGTCCTGGCTCTGTTTTATTTTTCTCGCGCTCCAGAAGCCAATGGCAGCCATGCCGAGCAAATACAGCGCCAGCACAAAAATATCCGCAACATGCAATCCAAACACAGCATTCATCCTTTACAATTAATCAGTTTTGCAAAACATCATTAGAAGAGGACAGTTGAAAATTGTCAATCGAAGATTAAAAAAAACCCCGCAGCGCATCCGTTCGCTACGGGGCAATGAAAAAGCAATATCGTATTCTCGATACTCGATATTCGAATTAACCCAATTGCTAATCAGAAACATCGAGCATTATTCATTTTTCTTCACTTTCCATCAGACGGTTCGAACTGGACCCGCCCATGTCTCATCACCATTTTCAACTTTTTTTCTTCCGGCTGTTGGGCCTCGCCTGATCCCTTTGCGCTCACACCGACCTTCTGTGGTATTCTTACCTCCACCCCAAGCCGGCCCAGTTCACCAGCCACTTCCGGCTGTCTGGGATCGAGCTGGAAACTGCGAACTAAATATTCCTTTGCCCGGTCTTTATCGTTTTTGCCCAAATAATAGTAGCCTACCTGCTTATTTATTAAGGCTGAACTCGGCGCTAAATTGAGTGCCTGTTGAAAACAAGTTAATGCGTACTCATCAAGCTGTTGTTTCTGGAAAGCCATTGCAAGCCGAAGTGACTGAATGTCCGAATTGCCGGCCTCGGTCACATAGGTCTCTGCGGAGATTTTGGATTTAGCCGTATCACCGCTGTCCAGGAATAACTTCACCATCGCCACTTGAGCGTCCGCGTTAGCAGGATCGAAACTCAAAGCTATATTGTAATGATACTCCGCCTTCGACCAAAGCCCTTCGGCATGATATAACTGGGCCAACTCATAATGCGCCACCGGGTTCTCAAACCTGCTCTCCAGTGACTGTTGTAAATTAGCCTTTCTTGCTTCTGCCGGCAGCTTTCGCACCCTATCAGCTTCAGCGGCCTTCATCTCTTGACTCTCGCATCCGACGAGGACAAGCAATAATACACAACA
>CAYTNN010000223.1:1394-2868 GCA_964439135.1 uncultured Pirellulales bacterium | reverse complement strand
TTGACTGGCAGGTAATTATCAAAAAACACGGACCGGTTGTTTGGCAGACCGCGTACCGGTTGCTTGGCAACCACGCAGATGCTGCCGACTGTTTTCAGGAAACTTTTGTTTCGGCACTGGAGTTTTGCCGGCGTCAGCGCGTGCGGAATTTTTCGGCACTGTTGGCCCGGTTGGCAACCGCCCGGGCGATCGACCAGCTCCGCCGGCGATTTCGCCGGTCGCGCTCTGAGACGGACCCTGCTGACTGGACTGCTTTGCAAAGTGCGAATCCGTGTCCGGCTCAGCGGGCGCAACAGAAAGAATTAACAGATTGGTTGCGAGAATCGCTAAGTAAACTGCCGCCGCAGGAAGCACAGGCCTTTTGCCTGCGATATCTAAACGATATGAGTTATCGGCAAATCGCCAACGAGCTTGACATAAAGACTAATGCCGCCGGTGTGCTGCTGCATCGGGCCAGAGCTAAATTACGCGAGTCATTCGAGTTATCGGTGAAAGAGTGTAAGTGAGGTTGTATTATGGAAGAAAATGAAAATACATTAGAAAAAGCGGTAGAAGCTCTCAAGAATGAGCAGATTCCACCGGGCCCGCCTCAAGAAGTGACCGAATCGACCATAGCAAAGCTGACTAAGGCTGCCGGGCAAGCAGATACGGTCAAGCTCAAGAATCGAATCCGGATTGTAGAAGGCCTGAGAGCTACAAAAAGCCTCAGTAAAATTGCCGCTGCAGCAGTGCTGCTTATTGCAGCCGGTTACGCCACAGGCCGGCTCTCAGGGCCTCGACCGCCGGATATGGAACAGATTCGAGCTGCTCTGGAACCGAAGATTCGTCAGAACCTGCTCGACGAAACCAGGCAATATGTGCAGTTGGGCCTGGCGAACGGTTATATCCGAATCAGAGATGAGCTAAGTCAGCAATACCGTCAGGAACTGAGCCGGGTTGCCCTACAGTCCGTAGCTGCTTCCAACGCCGTGACTAATGAAATGCTCATAGAACTCATCGAGTCTTTCAACGAAGCGCAAAGCCAGGACAGACAACGGATTGCGGCGGCCCTCGAACAAATAGAATCGAACAGACTAAAAGACAGAGCCAAGTTTGGCAATGCTTTAGCAACTTTAGCCCTGCAGACGGAAGATGAGCTGATACGAACCAAACAGGATATGGCTCACTTTTTGTCATATACTCAATCCGGCCAATCGAACCGGGATGAAATTAGAAATTCTGACAATTCAAATGAAAGGCAAGAAAAATGAAAACGCTAATCCAATCAATTATTGTAATCTTGGCATTAACTATGTTGACGGCGGGTATTGTTTCTGCCAAGGAGATAGTCCGACCAGCTGTCGAGTTGCAGATACAACAAGCCGAGCTTGAGCAACAATCCAGGGCTGAGGTTGCAGCAGTGCTGGCACAGGCTCAAACAAGACAGCCGCCGGTGCCCGTGCTTCCCACGACACCTTCCCCGGCTCCTGCTCCA
>CAYTNN010000223.1:0-1294 GCA_964439135.1 uncultured Pirellulales bacterium | reverse complement strand
CTGCTCCAACACAAATGTCTGTGTCAAACGTGAACGACAATATCTATACTATGACCAGAGGCCTCTCTTTCGGATCGCGGGCCGGAAGTACCGGAACGGTTCTTGTCATTCCCTCCGAGCAGACCAATACAGAAGACCTTCTAACAATAAACGAAGATATGAGCGTCATGTCCCGCATTTTCGAGAAGAGCCTT
Source organism: uncultured Pirellulales bacterium (assembly GCA_964439135.1). Lineage (GTDB taxonomy): Bacteria > Planctomycetota > Phycisphaerae > Sedimentisphaerales > Anaerobacaceae > JAFGPJ01. The sequence goes on along the minus strand of CAYTNN010000223.1, from coordinate 1,100 downwards.
GAGCAGGACCTCGTTACGACGGTACGCAGCAGCTTTTTTATCTCCAGACGTCGTGATCCGTTCAGCGGAATGTACATGGGAGACGGCACTGGCCAAATACAAAGCATGTACCTGCAGGGCTATGGGGCGTTGTTCCTTCTGAAAGTGGATTTTCCGCTATCACCTCTATCCGATGTACAAGAGCAGGAGCAGGAGACCCAAAAAGCAGAAGATGGCGATCCCGTCTGGCGGCAGATGCGACAGGAGATGTATGAACCGGACAAGGTCGATAGAAGACGCAGACCCGACCGCCCGGAAGAAAAATATGACGCAGAGAAGGTAGAGAACCTCAAAACAACTCTGATACAAGCGCTAAAACATGCCGCCAATATCCGAAGTTTGAAACCGGGCGAATCGGTGATTCTGACTATCACCGGAAGCGGCCAAGCTACAGGTACAACAATTACTGCGGTAACGCGTTCCGGAGAAAACCAAATAATCGTATCAGAACGAGGTGGTGATGGTAATACGAGAACCAGGTTAGTGCAGGGTACTTCATTAGACGACATAGGATCATCCTCGCCTACGATTCTTGTTATTCGCACGAAAAAGTCGGATATCGATGAATTCGCAAAGGGCGATCTCGATTTTGAGAAGTTCCGCAAACGCGTGCAGCTTCTTACCTATCCTTTGCTGGGCGGAGCGGACGGGTATGGAGATCCTTTCAATCCCTATATGCGGCCGAGGTCTACCAGCTCCAGCAGCAGACGGTAGAGAAGTTTTCATATATTTGCTATCCGAAGCAATCGGCACAGCACAAATCAAGGCCGGGCTAATTAAGCTCGGCCTCTTTTGTTTGCCCACAGCCCCTTTTTGACGGATTGGCTTTGTTTGGCTTTGAATTGGCTTTGTTTTTTCGCCGCTCCGGCCCATCAAAATCTCCATAACTTCTTGTTAATATTGATTTAACGTCATTTTGCCCTTTTGAAAATTGGCTTTGTTTTTTCAACTTGGGTTTTCAACCCCCAGAGCATCTGGGGGCTAAATAATATTGGCTTTGTTTGGGTTTGAATTGGGTTTGTTTTTTTGCCGTCTCAAAGCCTGAAATTCTTCATAATCAC
>CAYTNN010000222.1:0-7540 GCA_964439135.1 uncultured Pirellulales bacterium | reverse complement strand
AGGACACCATCGCCCGGTTCCGGATTCGAGGCTTTTGGCCATCCCTCGCCGGCCAAGCTCAGCACTAAGACAATAGAAGTTAAATAAATCAATTTCTTACACATGATAGCTCTCCTTAAAATAAAATTGCTGTTAAAAACTATCGCATTCACTTAATTCCACTTAATAATCACGAACTATCACCGCATCTTTGCCTACCAGATACCGATCCGACCCTTCGACCTTGAGATTGTAAACCTTGCCCACATACGGCATCGGTCTTTTGGTTATGCTAACAATCGCAATCGAGCCTTTCGGCGTTTGTAGTTTCGTGCCTGCCTTGAGATTCTGTACGGCAACCCAGTCGCCCGATTCGGTTAAAAAGTAATGGCACTCAGCCACACCGATGCGATTGCCGCTTTGAAGCAAAATGTCATGACATTCGAATGTACCTTCATGCTCCTGCAGCTCTTCGACTTTACCCAGATACGGCAGCGTCATCGACGAATTCTTTATCGCAGCACCGTCAACCCGGCCGACGCTGCGTCGCGCGGCGACGTTTGATATTGAAACAAGGGCCCCGTCTACCCAGACGTCAGTCTCTGCGACGAAACAAGTTCTGCCTTTTGGTGGCGGTGAGTCGGAGGTTGTGAACTTCCACAGCACGCCTATCCTCTTGCCGTTGCTGTTGACTTCGTCAATACGCCAAAAGTATGTAGTACCTCCATCCAGCCAGTCAGGATCGGGATCGAATATGGGCATTTCCTGATTACCCATAAATGCAAGTGATACGGGATGGCCCGGATTGTCCCTCCCGAAATAGACGTCATGTGAAACGGCGTTTGCGCCTGGGGTCCAGCTCAATATTACATCCGGTCGAACTTCAACCGCTCCATCAGCGGGATTGGGATCGGTAGCCCGACCCGGCAGGCTTGATTGTTGGTACGGTGACAAGCTGGCCTGCGCAGTGCCGCCATAAGCACCCATATTGATTTGGTTGCCGTTGGGCATCGGCTCATCTAACGGCTCGTCGTTCGGGTCGCCGCCATCGACACAGGGACTGGTCAGGCGGTCAAGAATCCAGACGTCATGCTCGGGCCAATACCGGCCTCGATTGGAGCGCAGGCGATAATCGCCATTTTCAAGATCTACAAATAGCGGATCGCCGTCGATATTGCCCTGGCCTGCACTGACGTCACTGACAAGACTGAACCGTGCCCGGCATCCGAACAGGTCGCTGTAGATGTTGTTCCAGAAGATAATATTGCTTATATCAGGTTCCGAGTCGTCGGAGGCTTCTATGCCGTACAGGTTATCAACTATTGTAAGATTGCTGATAGTCGGGGAACTGTCGGCAATGAAAACCGCCATGAAGTTGCTTTTTATAATGAAATTCTTCAGGATGCTATCGGGACCTTCACCATTGTAGAACGACACCGCAAAATCGTCGGGGTTGTGTAGCACAGGTACGCCGGCAGTGCCTGCAGTAACACCTTGTACGACGAGCGCCTTGCCCCGAAAATTGACTTCCTCCTGGTACAAACCCGGATAGACCAGAATGATGTCACCGTCCACGGCTTTATTAATGCCCCTTTGGATGCTTGCGAACGCCGTTCCCGGAGTTAATCCTCCATTGTCATCGTCACCATGAACCACATCGACGTAAAACGTATCCGGAGTTAATACTATGTTGTCATTATCTCCGGGAATCGCTTCGCCTTCCTGAGCGGTTGCTGAGCCGGCAAGTGCGGCGAAAAACACCAGAATCGCCGCTATTTTCATAACATTTGCAATTTTAGCCATTGTACACCTTCCTTTCTGCTATAAGTTCCTTCACAAAAGATGTAATTCACCAGCGGTTGTTAATTAATTTTACAAGCCACAGCATTCCCGACGGGTTCTGCTGCAACTTACGGTAACTTCCGACCCTCGGCGAGGTAAATTCGTTGCCGGGATTATCAATATTTTGCAGGTATGAAAATTCCAGCTCGCCCTGACCGCCGTTATCTGCCGAAAATGTAATCTTCTCGATAACATCGGTTTCCATATCGATCGTATAGACCAGCCTGGTTTGCTCTTGTGTTAAGATAATTTCTGCTTTAGTACCGTCCGGCAAGCCTCTGGTTTCAAACCAAACTTGTTTTTCAGCCGCATCACGGCGCACCATATCAATCGTATGCAAGCCCATCCAGGGCCGTCCCAATCCCTTGAAGAAACTGCCACCTTTATACGCTGCAATTGCTTTTCCGCTTGCGTCGAAGACGCACGCCCCTGATGCGCTGTCAACAATCTTTGTGCCGTCCCCAAGCTGGAGTTCGAGCCATGGACCGGATTGCCCGCTTGCCGCATATACAAACGGTATCCGCCCGGTTCCTGAGACTTGCTGCCCATTTACCATGCCGGTAATTCTGAAATACGTCCAGCCCCGCTTGTGCATTTGGTCTCGATTGTCAACGATTCGCGCATTTTGCGGCCAGTCGAACTGGAAATATTCCTCATCCAGAATATTGAAGTGGCGGTCCGTCCTCCAGATTCTGTCGCCGTACTCATCGCTGTGTTTGGAGATTACAAGCAGCCCCTTTTTCGTGCTGGAAACCCTTTCCATATCGGCCTGCCTGCCCTCAACCTGAGAAATGAACCGGCTCAAATCATCGCTGTCCGTTGGCAGTCTTGCTACAGACAGGTCGGGATTGTATGTGCGAAAATTGTTTATGTGGACAGTGTCTTTGTCATAATAATAGTTGGCATGTTGGTTTTGAAGATTCCGGCAGTAAGAGTTTTTGCCGGCAGCGTTAAATTTCAGCATTCGCATCATCACAGGCCTGCCGGGGCCTTCAGGGAAGAAATACCAGCATTGCTCCATAGCCTTACCCGCTTCGGTCCGGCCCGGCGAATTGAAGGAAGTTTGCGCATTAATTCTTTCCGGCCCGATATCGATCTTGTCTGTCCCAAGCGTCACTACCATAGTGCCTCCGGTAATCGCGGCGGTAGTGACCAACGAAACGATAGCAGTTTTGCTTGTTACTATCGCTGCCAGTGAAGCCGCGGCACCAACCTTGAGAGTTGCAGCTGTTACCGATACGTTCGCGGCGGCAGCCTCGGTTGAAGCCGTGAGTTTTCCGAATAACACCAAAGCCGTCAGCAGGTATCCCTTACCGAGCCCGTGACGGGACAGCTTTTTGGCTAAGGATTTCTTTGCCCTATAGAACAATGATTGGGCGCCAAACTCCGTACATCCCATTAACCCGGCAATCTCCGAATACGGCATGTCCTTATAACAGCGCATGGTCAATACGGCCCTGTAACGGGGCGATAATTCCCGCATCGATATAAGAACGATTTGTTTCAATTCCCGGTTAACCATGTCGGCCAGGGCGCTTTGACTGTCCTCTATGGCGACCTCGCGGCCGATATCAGACAGGGAAATCGTTTTATGCCGCCACTGCCGGCCGTAGTGGCTGCGAATCTTGTTGAAAGCAATGCCGTCCAGCCATGACCAAAACTTCTCGGTACTTTTTAATTTGTCGAATACCTTAAACATTTCCAGAATGCTCTCCTGAACAATATCCTGCGTCAAATCTTCTCGTAACGTAAGACGGAGCACATATTCACGTAAATGTACCCTCGCCGCCTCAACCAGGCGATTCATACACTCCTTATCGCCAAGCTGTGCCTTCCTGACTAATTCATCATGCTCTTTGTAGTTAATCATTAACTCCTATATAGTAAGTTCAACAAAACAGCCAAACTTGACGTTAATTCTTGAGTATTTCAACTTTTTTTTGCTGATCTTTGCGAAAATAAGCCAAAATCTGCGTCCGAACACCCATAAAGCGGTTCTCACAACGTAAATGTTACCGTTATTTTTTATTTCGTTTGAAAAAAACACAAAAAGAGTCGAAGGCAGAAGGTAGTATCAGAGAATCAGCGAATGGGTGGATTGGCGGTTAGCCGCTACTGCTGTGTTTGCGGGCACCAAAAATCGAGTACCCGGCATCGAGCGTCGATTCACGACTCAACGATGTACGATTTAGAATCTGTCGTGGTCGTGTCTTGGCATGGGAGGCGGAGCGGGGTGGCCGTGAGGGCGACGCGGTGGTGCCGGCGGTCTGGGCGGATGCTGCGGGCTGGTTACAATTACAACACGGCGGCCGGGCCGAGGATAATGGTGCCTGAAGCCGACACAGCCGGTAAGGGAGGTTATCAGGATTCCGAGTATTAATGTTAATATTAGCCGTTTCATTTTAATGCTCCTTTCATTGTCATTTTTGTCTATGTCTCTACCTATATAAGGCAACAAAAGTTAAGAAAGTAACGAAGGTTTCCGGGCGGGGAAGTTCAGTCGGGCGAATTCTTTGTAATACTTTTTCGCGGCATCGTCGTATGCTTTGGCGGCGTCGATTTTGTCCCTGAAATAGCCGAGGTGCATTCTCCTGCCGTGACAGACGATTGCGGCACGCCACATTCTTTTGTCCTTAGCGAACCAAACGCCTTTATATCCCGAGCGGGGATTTCGTTTGTTCGAGTTCCATGCGTTCTGGGCGACGGTGGCCAGACGCAGGTTGGCCCGGCGGTTGTCGAGACCGCAGCCGTTTATGTGGTCGATGACGTATTCTTCGGGGGCTTCAATGAGCTGGCGGTGCATGAGGATTCGCGAGTATTTTCCGCCGGGCAGGCGTATGGAGCGTTCAGCGTAGAGCACGTTTTTGCCCTTTGTCCGGCAGAGACGCCATTTGTACCTGCTCAGGCGCTGATAGTCCTGCGGATCGACTATGGCAAAGTGGCCCTGGGTCAGCGGGATTCTGCGGAAGGCGTAGCCGAAGCGCAGACGCCGCCAGAGCAGTACGAGCCAAAGCAAGGGCCAAACGAGCCACGATGGAAGCTCGAATGTAATGGTGACCTTTATCATCACCCCCCGCAGAAAAGTCAGAATTCAGAATATCGAATTTTGAATGTTCGAAACAGCCTGGCCCTGGGCTTAAGACTGCCGTTTTGAATTTTGAATTTCGGTAATTCGGTATTTTTTCGGATTTAGATATTCGTATTTTGTTGTTTTTGCCGGAGGCTAAAAAGCAACGCCTCTACTATTGAACGAACCTGCGCATTTGATGCGAAAATCTACAAAATTGTAGGCGGATTTTTTGGTGTAACTTGTTGTAAGGAAAGGAGTAAAAAATATTTTAAGATTTTTGATTTTTGTTCGGCGCTACCATCGCTTTTGGTCGAAATCCGCCCAACTCAAAACTTAAAACTAAAGACTCAAAACTACCATCGCCATCGCTTTCGGTTGAAAAATTTCTTAAAAATAGTCAATGGTATAAAAAATAGTAAATTGAATCGCCATCGCTTTTGGTCGCGCAACGGATGTTTGAAAATCAGATTTCTCTCTGCAGTCTGACCTGTTTCCATAACAAGCAACCTCTCAAATTGAGTCCTGAGGGAACTATGAGCACCCTTTCAAGAAAAAGTGCATATAAATTAAGAACGAAAACAGTGGAAGTTTATGGACAGATTTGGTAAAATAGAGCGTAGAAAGATTTTGGAAATCTTAAAAAACGGTAAAAATAGGCAATTCCGGATAACGCCGGCCTGTCTGGATTAATATCCAGCGGCTTTGTATACCGGAAAAGGCGGCTTGCGGTCGGTTGGGGGTTCTGATCACCATCGTCGGAGAAAGGAGCAAACACTAAATGAAAAACCAGCAGCGGCATCTTTGGCGTCTGTTAGTAATGAGCTGTATGGTCATCCTTTGGGTCACTCAACCCGGTATGGGACTCGTCGTGAGCGAGATAATGTATCACCCCACTGATGCGGGCGGAACACTCGAGTTCATCGAATTGTATAACAACCGGGCAGTCACTGAAGACCTCACCAACTACGCATTCACGAGCGGCATCCAATACGTATTCGAACCCGGCACGACTATCGGGCCCAAAGGCTATCTGGTCGTGGCGCGCGATCCGGCCGGCCTGGAAGCCGCGTACGATATCAGCGATGTGGCGGGCCCGTTCACGGGCCGGCTCGATAACGACGGCGAACGAATCGACCTATCCAACGGCGGCGGCGGAATTGCCCTCTCGCTGCGATACGACGACGAACAGCCGTGGCCGGTCTCGCCCGATGGAACGGGACACTCGCTGATTCTTGCCAGGTTCGGCGGCGATCCCATGGAGGCCTCCACGTGGGCGCCCAGCACGTTTATCGACGGCACGCCGGGCGGACCGGATGAGACCCAGGTCGGGCCCGAAGACCCGACACTGGTGACGCTCGTAAATGTGGGCGATCCCGGGGTCTACTTCAAGGGTACCCAGGAACCATCGCCGGGTATCCAGGGACAACCCACAACAGAATGGACGCAAATCGGATTCAACGACAACACATCAAGCACACCCTGGATCAACGGGCCGAGCGGATATGGATACAGCAATGACCCTGCCGAACTTCAGTACATCGGGACCGAGACAAACGACATGAACGGGCAATATATGTCAATTTATGCACGGTTGCCGTTCACGCTGACGCAGGAGGAGATCGATTCGTTCTCGCAGTTGCGCGCCAATGTCCACTTTGACGATGGTTTCGTGCTCTATCTGAACGGCGTGCGTGTGGGAGCTTCGGATGGAATCTCCGGCAATCCGCCCGCACACGATGCAAGTGGCGGCACGGCGGCGGAATACCCAGCCGCCAGCGTAAACCTGACCGGCAACATAGAGCTGCTCGTTCCCGGCACAAACATCTTAGCCATCCAGGCCCACAATTCGCAACTATCGGGCAGCTCCGACTGCTTTGGCAGTCCGGTACTTCACGCGATTGTGGAAGAGGACGGAGCTAACGGTGCCGATCCCAGGGTACGTGTGGTTATCAACGAAGTTTTAGCCAACAGTAACGCAGCCTCCGGCGCCGACCAAATCGAGCTGTACAACCCGGGCCCGACAACGGTCGACCTGAGCAGCGTTTATCTGAGCGACGATGAGACTGACCTGCTAAAGTACAAAATTTCTGCTGCTGTCGTGCTGCAACCGGGCGATTTCTGGACGGTCAGTGAAGGCGAATTCGGCTTTGGATTGTCTGCTTCAGGCGAGACAATTTATGTCACGGCGGCCACCGCGGCCGCTAATGGCGCGGCGCCGGTACCGCTTCGCGTGCTTGACGCGGTAAAATGCGATGCAACGGAGCCGGAAGTGACGTTCGGCAGGTTCCCGGACGGATCCGACTCTCTTGCTTTCCTATCTTCAGCAACCTTCGGCGGGCCTAATACCCGGCCGGCGATAAACGACATTGTAATCAATGAAATAATGTACCATCACGCCACGCGGGACGAACGCTACGAGTACATTGAGCTGTATAATCGCGGCACCGGCACGGTCTCACTTGCGGGCTGGGCTTTCACCGACGGAATTACCTATACATTCGAGACCGGCACGGAAATGCCGCCGGACTCGTATCTGGTAGTAGCAATGGACCCGAACTTTATCGTGGGCATTTATGACAATCTCGTTATAGGCACGAATCTGGTCGGGCCCTATACGGGCAGGCTCGATGATCACAGCGAACGTATCCG
>CAYTNN010000221.1:0-7583 GCA_964439135.1 uncultured Pirellulales bacterium | reverse complement strand
AAAAGTGGCTAATACCGGCGATATTCGGAATATTATTCTTTTAGGGCACGGCGGGAGCGGAAAAACGTCTCTGGCTGAGGCGATGCTGCATAAAACCGGGGCGACAAACCGGCTCGGAAGCGTCGATGAAAAAACGAGCATCTGCGACTTCTACGACGAGGAAAAAGAGCACCAGCATTCGATACAATCGGCGACGGTTCATGCCAAGCACGCCGGCAAGCTGATAAATATCATAGATACGCCGGGCTATCCGGATTTTGTCGGCCCGTCCATCAAAGCGATACCGGCAGCCGAGACAGCCGTGCTGGTCATTAGTGCCGCTGCCGGCATTGAGACTAATACCCGGAAAATGGCCGAATTGGCCGCCAGGCTTGAAATGCCGCGGATTATTGTCATAAATAAAATGGACGCCGAGAATGTGATCTTACCCGAATTGATAAAAAATATTCAGGAAACTTTCGGTCAGCAATGCCGCTGCGCGAATCTACCCGCTGCGGACAAGGCATCCGTGATCGACTGCATCGAAAACGAGAACGGCGAATCGCCTCTAATGAACGTTGCCGAGGCCCATACCGAGCTGATCGAAAGCGTTATCGAAGCTGACGATGAGTTGATGGAAAGCTACCTTGGCGGCGAGGAAATTTCGGCCGAGAAAATCGCTTCGGTTTTTGTGGAGGCCCTGAAAGCCGGGACGCTCATCCCGATAATTTTCACCAATGCCCGCCGGGATGTGGGGATTCAGGAGCTTCTGGATATTATTGTGAAATATACCCCGTCGCCTCTCCAGGCAAAAACCGTTCAACTCAAGGACGGCGAGAACTTGACGGAGCTGACCCCCGACGCCAACGGTCCGCTGGTAGGTCTGGTCTTTCGTGTGGGATTCGATCCGCGATCGAATATGAAATACTCCACTATCCGACTCTTCAGCGGTACGATCAAGTCAGACACCAACATGCTGCGCAACAAAGAGAAGAAAGGTATTCGCCCGGGCCATATTCTGAAATCTCAGGGCGGCGAAAACGAACCTGTCGATGTGGGCATCGCCGGTGACATCGTGACCCTGGCCAAGGTCGAGGAACTGAGAGTCGATGACCTTGTGCACGACGGCAAAGTTTCCGGCAGGCTTGAATTGCCGGACGTGCCCGAGCCGATGTATTCATTGGCGCTCGAACCGGCCACAAGAGGCGATGAGCAGAAAATCAGCTCTGCCCTTGAAAAATTATGCGAAGAGGACCCCTGCTTTAAGGTCACGCATGACCAGCAGACCAAAGAGCTGGTCGCCAGCGGACTTGGCGATCTGCATCTGCGGGTTACGCTCGAAAAGATGAAAAACCAATTCAAGCTGTCGATCATTACGAAAGAGCCGAAGATTCCTTATCGCGAGACGATTACCTCCAAGGCCGAGGGCCACTACCGGCATAAAAAGCAGAGCGGCGGCGCGGGCCAGTTCGGCGAGGTTTACCTTCGCATCGAGCCGGCCGCACGCAACTCGGACCCGCCGCTGCAGTATGGCTGGGACATCTTCGGCGGCTCAATCCCCGGCCAGTACGAGCCGGCCGTCCTCAAGGGAATCAACGAGGTCATGCAGAACGGCGTCATCGCGGGTTTCCCGATGCAGGACATTGCGGTTTCAGTCTATGACGGGAAATATCACCCGGTCGACTCGAAAGAGGTCGCGTTCCGTGCCGCGGGTAAGGGTGCGTTCGTTGACGCTTTGCAGAAGGCAAAAGCCGTCCTGCTCGAACCGATCGTCAATATAGAAATCACCATCCCCGCAGATAACGTGGGCGATATCACGGGCGACCTGGCTTCCAAACGCGGCAGGGTCCAGGGCCAGGATGTGCTGCCCGGCAATTTCATCGTCATCATGGCGCAGGTCCCGCTCTCGGAAGTCACGCAGTACAACAGCCAGCTCAAAAGCGTGACAGGCGGCCGCGGCAGCTACTCGATGACGCTCAGCCATTACGAACTGGTGCCCCCCAACGTCCAGCAGCAGATCGTCGCCCAATACGCGAAGAAAAAAGAGGAAGATTAGGCCCGCGCAATATACAACGGCCGGCTGCTCGTTGGGGTTCCGATACTCATCAATTAGTAGGGTGGTTCCTATCCTGTTTGTGCATTTGGTTGGGAGATAATCAGCGTGTCGTATAAAATACTGATCGAAGTATGCTGTGGTTCGGTAGATGATGCCGTTGAAGCAGAGTGGGGCGGTGCTGATCGTGTCGAGTTGAATTCTTCGCTGCTGCTCGGCGGTTTGACGCCATCGCTGGGTTCGATAATCGAAGCAAAGAAGAGATTGAATATCCCCATAATGGTAATGATTCGCCCGAGAGCAGGCGGATTTTGCTATACGCAGGCGGAAATGGCGGTAATGCAGCACGATGCGAAACTGGCCGTCGAGCATGATGTTGACGGCCTGGTCTTCGGGATACTCACCCCCGACGGCTCGGTCGATGCAGAGCGCTGTAAGCGGATCATCGAGCTCGCCCGGGGCCGGCAAACCGTATTTCATCGGGCTTTCGATGTGACTCCTGACCCACTGAAAGCGCTCGATCAGTTAGTAGATCTTGATTTTAGCCGTGTTCTGACCAGCGGCCAGGAAAGAACCGCGCCCGAAGGCATTGAACTTATCAAAAAACTGATCGTTCATGCCGGCGACAGAATCGAAATCCTGCCGGGCAGCGGGCTTCGACCCCATAATATCCGGGCGTTCGTGGAACAGACAAAAGCAACGCAGGTCCATTTCTCGGCGTTTGGGCAAAGGCTCGATTCGTCGATGCAGCATCGACCGCACATCGCTTTTGGTGGCGCACTTCGGCTGCCCGAGGATCGATATGATCTTATAGACCGCAACATCATTAAGTCGGTTTCCGAACTGTTAGGTCGTTAGTCCCTGCAGCGTCCGACTATTGAAAATATCCGTTTGGGCAGATACGAAAAGCAATTACCGGAGGTTTTCTCTCGTATAGTTAAGAACACATGTTTATAATGTTTACATTACACTGAATTCTCGAAGAAACTTTGTTCATCATTGCAGAGCGATGTGATATAAAGCAGAAGTGGTGATGGAAGGAGCATGATAATGGCATATAAATATACTGCATACTGTTGTGGCTTAATAATCACAATAATCCTGGGAGTACTTTCGCTCTTCCTGTTGGAAGGCTGCGGCTCGAAGGGGCTCCGCACAATCGGCAGCGGTATGACTCCGAAAGCCGGGCAGATATCAAAGCAGGAACTGCGGGAACAGCTTGATAAATTCCGGGAATTCTACAAAGCAACACTAAGACAGGTCTCGAACGAGCTTAACGAGCGCGTACCCAGCACGAGAACGGAAAAGACGACTTTGCAAATGAAGGCGCGGATGGTTCAGGGCATAAATGCAATGCTGGACAATAACGACTCGATTGTGGCGTTCATCGAGACGTGGGCCCTGTGCACGAGATTCAGAATGTATCTCGAAGAAGGCGAAGGCATCTCGCTCTTCGGAGATGCCCATGAGACAGCACTTAATGGCTCTAAACGTCTGGAAGCGGAAATCCAGCGTATCGGAGTTATTTTTCTTAAAAACGATGTGTTTGAGACGGCCCGTAAAAACGTGACTGAGTTTGCCCATAATAATCCCATCAAAGGTACGTTTTCGAATGTAATCGTATATGCGACCGAGGTACAAAAGGGCCAGCAGAATCCGTTCTTGAGCGTGTTAAAGATTCCTATGACACCTTTCCGCGCCATAGAAGGAGTGGATCGGACGGCCACGGCGATACATCAATTCAGTAATACGGCCGAACGTTTTTCCAATATAGTTGCCGAAATGCCCGAATCTACTCGCTGGCAGTTGCAACTGTTGCTGTTTGACCTCGAAGAGGCGGATATGACAAAATCCTTCCTGAACAGTTTGGCGCAGGTTTCTCAAAGCAGCGCCAAACTGGAACAGTCAGTTCAGAAATTGCCGGAACAGCTTCGCGAGCAGTTGACGAAGTTTGTCGAAGATGTGGACAAAAAGCAGGCCGCTCTTCAACAAACGCTCCAACAGGCCGAGAAAACTTCACTTGCCGTCAGTGATACTCTTGAAAAGCTGGACAAGACCGCCGGCTCGATTGACGTTGTGGTCAAGGATGTTAACGACACGGTCCAGGCATGGAATACTGCGGCTAAAACCACAGGCGAAGTCGTGCAGGAATTCAATAAGAATAAGCCTTCGCAGAAAGAAGCATCGTCTTTCAATATCACCGATTACCGTGACACCGCTCAGCAGACTTCCCAGGCGGCAAACAACATCAAGGCGCTTTTGGCGGAAATAGATAAGTTGTTGGAATCTCGCCGTTACAGCTCCATGCTGAACCACCTTCTCTTACGTGCCGCGGGATTGGTCGTATTGATTTTCGTTCTGGCGGTGCTCTATCGGATAATCTCCGTCCGCCTGAGGATAGCAAAAGGCCGCAAAGCCGCCTGATTGGCAAACATGTGCTTAGCACCTCCAACTTCCGGATGTTGATTTTATGTGTATCGGGAATCTCACGTGTGCCGTGTTTCTATTCGGATGGTTTTTCAATATCGGAGTGGTTTAGTATCCTCAACTGGAATGACTTTTACATGTCAGAATTGCATTGAAAACAAGGTCTGATTGTAGGAGGCACGTAGTCCTTTTGATTAATCAAAAAGACTACGTGCCTGTCATAGACAATAATTAGATTGCCGTTTGGAATCAGAACTCACAGGATGAAACTCGATGGCACTCTGCCATTACAAACTGCTCAGCCCCAATATCCGCCGGCAGCAGATTATTGCTCGATACACCCAGAATATTGATTCCGATTAACGCCTTTGCTTATGTGTTAACGGGTCAATCCAGTTCGGTCAGGTAGATATTCCGAAACCGGTATTGTCCGCCCCCGGGGACCTCGGCCTGCAGAGCAATGAATCCTTTTTCGGGACCTTCCAGGCCATCCGCTTCCCACGCAGGTTTGCCGTTAATCTGAAGCGAGGCCTTCGTGCCGCGCACCGTGAGCTTGAATTTATTCCACTGGCCGGCCATTGCAAGACCCTCGCTGTTGGCTCCTTGAAGGTTGCCAACGTTGCCTTCCCTGCTTTGTTGAAGGTTGACTTGGTAGCGGTCGGGCCAGGGCCGGTTCTCCGGCACCGAATCGTAGCGGAAATAGACGCCGCTGTCCCACTTGTCGTCCCGAAGGGCCTTCCATTCGAAATCTAAAATGAAATCGCCGTATTTTTTCTCGGTTTGTACCAGGCCGTTTCCCGCTACGAGCAGGATGTCTCCATCGTCGATTTTCGCTTCGCATTTGATGACCGTCCAGCCGTCTAAGGTTTTTCCGTCAAATAACGGGATGCGTTTATCTGCCGATTCGAAGACCGAGCATGATGTTAAAAGGGCGGTTGCAATTATCAAGCTGTAAAACAGATTCGATGTTTTCATAAGGTCTCCAATGTCGTGACTTTGTTTATATTGCAAGTTCAATGCTTTACGTACAATTGATTTGGTAGGTATTAAACTGGCTTTTGAAATGGAATTCAAGAAGTAATCTCATGATTATGAATTAAACAAAAACGCTTGTCAGCATGAGTTTATAGTATACTATAATTCGCACTGCTTTGCTGAGATAGTAGTGGGTATAGTAGCCCCGGCATACAATTAGCTATTATTTCAACTGCATCCAGAGATAAGCGTAACTAAGGGCTGCTTTCAGTGCTCTTTGTCGATTTGTCACCGCCGCTGCATGGCCACCCTCTGTATTCTCATAGTAATAGACTTTATGACCCATATCTTCCATTTTAGCTACCATTTTGCGTGCATGTCCGGGATGTACCCTGTCATCTTTCGTGGAGGTGTAAAAAAAGACCTGCGGATATTTCTTATCGGGGAACACATTATGGTATGGCGAATACTTCTGAATATAGGCCCATTCTTCGGGGATATCCGGGTTTCCGTATTCAGCCATCCAACTGGCTCCGGCCAGCAGTTTGTTATAGCGCTTCATATCCAGCAGGGGGACCTGGCAGACTACGGCGTTGAACAGGTCCGGCCTTTGAGTGAATACGGCACCAACCAATAATCCGCCGTTGGAACCCCCCATGATACCCAAATGTCGCGGCGATGTGACCTTGTTTTTGATAAGGTCTTCGGCAACGGCAATAAAGTCATCGAAGCAACGCTGGCGGTTTTCCTTCAATGCTGATCGATGCCATTTGGGACCAAATTCTCCGCCTCCGCGTATATTCGCCAGTGCATAAACGCCTCCTCTTTCCAGCCAAACTTTGCCAAGAACACTCGAATAGTGAGGGAGGCTTGTAATCTCAAAGCCACCATAGCCATACAGCAGAGTTGGATTAGAGCCATCGGTCTTCGTCACTTTGGGCTTCACGAGGAAATAGGGTATAAGTGTGCCGTCCTTCGAAATGGCCTCAAACTGCTTGACCTCTAAACGGCTGCTGTCAAAAAAAGCCGGCAGACTTTTGGCTTTCAACCTTTCCCGATTATCCGAGACATAATACAGGCTGGTTGGGTTAAGAAAATCCTCGTAGTTGAGGAAGTATTGGTCTGATTGCTCATCCGGAGAAACAACATTAAAAGTCCCCAAACCAGGCGCCTTAACCTTCTCCTTATGCCAATTACCATTCTGAAACCGATACTGATACAGTTCGGTTCTAACATTGGTTAGCATATCAACGAAAAGCAGATTCTTTGTGATGGAAAAACCAACGACATTCGATCGTTCATTAGGTTCGGCAATGATATTGAATTTACGATAACCTTTAAGGTATTTATCATAATCGATGTTTATTAACGATCCCTGCTTGTATGTTTGCTCGCTTGTAGTCCAGTCTGATTTGAGCCGTACAAGCAATTGATTTTTGAAGAATCCACCGGAATCAGCATCATCAGGGATGTCGATTTTCAATAGCTCACCATTTTCGATCACATAATTGTATGATGTGTAAAAGGTTATTGCGCGATGAATAACATCATACTGTCTCTCTGGGGTATTGATCACACCGCACCCTACTTCTACATCTGTTTTTTCCCCTTCAAAAATGGTTTTGGCTGCGCTTAAAGGTGTACCTCGCTTCCATATCTTAGTGATGCGGGGATAACCTGAATCGGTTAAACTTCCTTCACCAAAGTCGGTTTGGACATAAACCGTATCTATATTTTTCCAGGAAACAGATCCCTTTGACTCGGGCAGATAGAAACCGTCTTTTACAAATTCTTTAGAGTTCACATCGAATTCACGTGCAACACTGGCGTCACTACCGCCACGTGAGAGATAGACTATATAGCGAGTGTAATCCGGATATAAGCCAGTAGCTCCTTTATATACCCATTTTTCACCTTCCTCTTCGCAGAGTTTATCAATATCCAGCAGAATTTCCCAGTTCGGCGATGGTTTGAGATATTCAGCTAAGGTTGTCCGGCGAAAGATGCCTCGTTCATTTGTTTCATCTTTCCAAAAGTTATAGATATATTTCCCGTGAATATAAGGATAGGCGATCCGCTCGTCAGAATTCATTATTTCGAGCGCCTTTTCATAAGTTTCCTCAAACGTTGGTTGAGCTTTCAAGACAGC
>CAYTNN010000220.1:0-7620 GCA_964439135.1 uncultured Pirellulales bacterium | reverse complement strand
AAGCCGCTGGCGCACGATATCTATGAAGTCCGTCAGCTTACCGAAGCCGCCCGCAAGCACAATGTGATGACGCAGATGGGTATCCAGATTCACGCTGAGGAGGCCGTCAAGCGCGTTGCGGAGATTATTAAATCGGGGCTGATCGGCAAGGTGCGAAAGGTGGATATATTCAGTAACAAGAACTGGGGCGGCGGCACAAGACCTGCAGAATCCGAACCGGTACCCGAAACGCTCGACTGGGACCTCTGGCTCGGCCCTGCGCCGTGGCGGCCTTACCATTCGACTTATCTGCCCGGCAACTGGCGCCGTTGGTGGGATTTCGGTACAGGTACGTTAGGCGACATGGGTTGTCATATCATTGACCCTGTGTGGTGGGCCCTGGATTTGGGTTACCCCACGACCGTGGAGGCCAGGCCGGGTGAATTCAACAAAGAAACTTATCCGACGGCGACGGTCGTTACGTGGGATTTTCCAGCCCGGGGCGAGTTGCCGCCTGTAACGGTTACGTGGTATGACGGCGACAACAGGCCGCCCAGGCCTCCGGAGCTTGAGCCCGGGCGCGAACTGCCCGGTCAAGGCGGGCTGTACTACGGCGAAAAGGGCACTTTACTCGCCCCGCACATGGGCAATCCCCGGCTGATACCCGAGACGAAAATGAAAGGCTTCAAAATGCCGGAGCCGTTCCTCGGCAGGGGGGTAAATCATTATCAGGAGTGGATTAACGCTTGCAAGGGCGGTCCGAAACCGTCGGCCAATTTTGACTATTCCGGCCCGCTGAGCGAGACCATTCTTTTCGGCAACGTTTCAGCCCTTGCCGGCGAGAAATTGTCCTGGGACGGCCCGAACCTCAAAGTAACCAATCTGCCCGAGGCGAACAAGCACCTCAGACGCAAATATCGCGAGGGTTGGACATTATAGTTATACTATTTTCGATATTAACAACGTCTAATTAGTAGGAGAAAAAGAAATGAACAAGAAAATGAGAGTAATGGTTGGTATGCTGGTTTTTGCTTTGTGTTTTTGCGGTTTGCAGAAAGCCAGTGCAGTGGGCAAGGAAGATTGGAAACTGGGTATGCAGGCATACAGTTTCAATCGCTTCACGTTTTTCGAGGCGGTGGACAAGAATAAGGCGCTCGAAATGAAGTACATCGAGTGCTATCCAGGCCAGACGCTGAGCAAGGAAAAACCCGATGTAAAGGTGGATCATAACATGTCAGCGGCGGATAGGAAGCTGATGCTGCAAAAGCTTAGTGACTCCGGAGTAAAACTGATGAACTACGGCGTGGTGGGCCTGCCTAACAACGAGGCCGAATGCCGGAAAGTGTTCGATTTCGCCAAAGAAATGGGTATCGAGACGATAGTCTCCGAGCCGCCGGAAGATGCATTTGAGCTAATCGATAATTTGTGCGAAGAGTACAAAATCAACGTGGCGATCCACAATCATCCCAATCCTTCGCATTATTGGAATCCTGATACCGTGCTGAAAGTATGCGAAGGGCGCAGCAAACGAATCGGCGCCTGTGCCGATACGGGTCACTGGGCGCGTTCCGGTGTCGAGCCGCTTGAAGCCATTAAAAAGCTCGGGGCGGAGAAACGCATCATCAGCTTGCATTTCAAAGACCTTAACGAGTTCGGTAATCGCAATGCTCACGATGTTCCCTGGGGCACGGGTATATGCAAGGTCAAGGATATATTGACCGAACTGGACCGTCAGAAATTCAAGGGCGTATTTTCGATAGAATACGAGCACAACTGGCTCAACTCGATGCCCGAGATTTCCAAATGTGTGGCGTTCTTCAGAAAGACCGCCGCCGAGCTTAGCGACGTACAGTATAAGGATGTTTTTAAGAATAACCTTTCGAACGCCATAATGGAATCTGGCTCCTGGGCTTATAACGACGATGGCGTTCTTGCTCCTACTCCGAGCGGTCATGGCGACATCTGGACCAAAGATCGCTACGGCAACTTCGTACTCGAACTCGATTTCAAAGTCCCCGATAAGGGCAATAGCGGCGTTTTTATCCGCGGCGCCGATTTAAAGAACTGGATCAACACCACGATTGAAATCCAGATTCACGCCACCACCGATGGAGCCAAGCACGGCCAGTGCGGCGCTGTTTATGACTGCCTGTCGCCCTCGAAGGATGCTACCAAGAAGCCGGGCGAGTGGAACCACTACATCATTACCTGTCTGGACAATAAGATTTATATCAATCTCAACGGCGAAGATATCATCGATATGGACCTGAACCTATGGACCGAGGCCGGCAAGAATCCTGATCCTCCGATCGCCGCGGGAACCAGGAATAAGTTCCGCTACGCCTACAAGGATATGGCCCGCGAAGGGCATATTGGCTTCCAGTATCACGGCAACATGATCTGGTTCAGAAATCTGAAAATTAAATCACTTGACTAAAGACTAATCACAATGAGGTACATACGCATGAAAAGCAGAAGCAAAAACGCAATCGTTTGCAGCGGGACGGTTCTGGTAATCGCGATCCTGGCTTTGAATTTGTTTGGAATGTCCATGATCGGCAGCCAGCAGTCCGTACTCGCAGGCGATTCGGATTCATCGAAAGGGTGGGTCTCGGTATTCAACGGCAAAGACCTTACAGGCTGGGATGGCGATCCACGCCTCTGGTCGGTTAAGGACAGCGTCATTCGAGGCCAGACCACTATTGCCAATCCCGCTCGCGGCAACACTTTCCTTATCTGGCGCGACGGCAAGCTCAGGGACTTCGAGCTTAAAATCAAGTTCCGTCTCCAAAACGGCAACTCCGGCATCCAGTATCGCAGCAAGGAAATCGACAAGTGGGTCGTTGGCGGATATCAGGCCGAGGTCGAGAACAATCCGGGTAAGGTAGGATTCCTTTACCACGAGGCCGGCCGGGGCTGGCTGGTCAACGTCGGCGATCTTATGGTCATCGACCAGAAGGGCGAAAAAGAGGTCGTCAGCAACGTTTCGGATGTCGATGAGCTTATCAAAGCCGGCTACTACAAGGACAAGGACTGGAACGAGTATCACATCATCGCGCAGGGTAACCACCTTAAACATTACCTTAACGGCTACCAGATGATGGAGTTAATCGACAACGACCGAGTTACCAATCCAAACGATCCGAAGGACCGTAATGGTGCTGCAAGAGAAGGCATTCTGGCGCTCCAGATACATGCCGGTGACCCGATGGTTGTGGAGTTCAAGGATATCCGGGTCAAGCATCTCGACGAGAAGTACGGCGATGCGCAGCTTCTCTTCAACGGTAAGAACCTGGACGAATGGACAACGAATACCGGTTCGGGCAAGGGCGACAAATGGGTGGTCGGAAAGGCGAGTATCTCGTCGGCCGACCCTAAGAAGCTGGTTGCCAAAGACGGCAAAGGCGAGATGATCAACCTGACGCCCGAGCACGGTGCCAGCCGGGACATTTACTCCAAGGCCAAGTTCGTCGGCGACTGCCGGATCGAGCTGCAGGTGATGGTGCCGCAAGGTTCCAATTCAGGCGTCTATGTTATGGGCGAATATGAAATACAGGTGCTGGACAGTTGGGGCCGGCAGAAAATGGGCGGCGGTGATATGGGCGCGGTTTACGGCGCCAATCCGCCGCGAGTTAACGCCAGCAAAAAGCCCGGACAGTGGCAGCAGTACGTCATTGATTTCCGTGCCCCGAAGTTCGACTCTTCCAAGCAGAAGACCGAAAAAGCCGAACTGATCAAGGTAGAGCTTAACGGCCAGGTCCTGCATGAAAAACTTGTAATGGAGAAACAGACGCCCGGTGGCGTTACCGGCACTGAATTGCCGACCGTACCTTTGATGTTCCAGGGCAACCACGGGCCCGTGGCGTATCGCAATATCATCGTCAAACCTCTGGCAAAGTAAATGTAGGGGGCAACCCTGTGTGGTTGCTCAGGGCAGGCACATGGGCCTGCCCCTACCGGGATGGTGTTTCCTGGACCTGAAGCAGTTGTAAACGAGCGGCTCAGTCACCATGCTTTTGAGTGGCATCTGGTGGAAAAATAGCCGGATGGACGCTTGACATTGAGGTATAGCCGTGCTATATTGCCCGGCAAAATTGAAAGTTCAAGATTAGTTGAATTTGTTAAATTTGTGGAGTTGTTAAACAATGGATAATCAAAAAACTGTTAAAGAAATAAACAGGCGTAGTTTTCTGCGTTCAACAGCGGTGATGGGAGCCGGTTTGGCGTTTTCGCCGATTATAGGACAGGCAAAAGCAGCAAGTGCTGATACCATTAATGTAGCTTTGCTCGGAGCCGGAGCCCAGGGACAGGTCCTGATGAACGCCTGCCGGAATATCCCCGGCGTTCGTTTCAAGGCCGTCTGCGATATCTGGACATCTTACAACCAGAAACGCGTCTCACGTACGCTCAAAGCCTATCACCACGAGCACAATACGTATGTGGACTACAAGGAAATGCTCGATAAGGAAAAAGACCTTGACGCGGTCATCGTCGCCACACCTGACTTCTGGCATTCGCCGCACACAGTGGCCTGCCTTGAGGCCGGATTGAACGTCTATTGTGAAAAAGAGATGTCCAATACGCTCGAAGGCGCCAAGAAGATGGTTGAAGCGGCGAAGAAATCGGGCAAGTTGCTGCAGATCGGTCATCAGCGCCGCAGCAATCCTCGCTATAGACATGTCTACGACAAGCTGATAACCGGCGCCAAGCTGTTGGGTAAGATAACCACTATCAACGGCCAGTGGAATCGCAGCAAGACGGCTTGCGAGGATTTGGGCTCGCCCAGAAACGCTGAGATCGACAAGGCCACCCTGGAAAAGTATGGTTTCAGCTCGATGCAGCAGTTTAGAAACTGGCGTTGGTACAAAGGACTCGGCGGCGGCCCAATCGTCGATTTGGGTTCGCATCAGATCGACATTTATAGCTGGTATCTCGGCACCAATCCCAAGTCCGTAATAGCCAGCGGCGGTATCGACTACTGGAAAGGACACGACTGGTACGACAATGTCATGGCTATTTATGAGTATGAGGTTGGCGATCGGACCGTCAGGGCGTTTTACCAGACAATTACGACCAACAGCAGCCAGGGATACTTTGAGACCTTCATGGGCGATGAAGGCTCGCTGGTTATCTCGGAAGCCGCCGGACGCGGCATGGTTTACCGCGAAGCCTGGGTCCCGGCGGAGAACTGGGAAAAGTGGGTCAAGATGGGCTTCATAAAGGAGCCGGTCGAGCCGAAAGAGGAAAAACCCGCCGGCGACGCCGTGCTGGATGTGCGTGAATCACCAAAACCGCCGAGCTATGACATCCCGGTTACAATGGAAGGCAAACCGTATCATCAGCCGCACCTTGAGAACTTCTTCGATTCGATTCGCGGTAAGGCCAAACTGAATTGCCCGGCCGAGATCGGATACGAAACGGCGGTGATGGTATTGAAAGTGAATGACGCAGTGGCAGCAGGCAGGAAGCTGGAGTTTAAGCCGGAAGACTTCGAGGCCTAAACGTTCGGTTACGGTTGCCGCTCTGTAAGATAAATATTAATGCATTGAGAGAGAAGGATTGAGCTTACATTGAGAAAAGGATTGATATTAAAAGGCTTCTTGTGTTTGCTGGCCTTGTGTCTTCCCGCCGCCGCTGCTGAAACCGGGCAGAAGCTTCTCGGTGACGAAAGTGACGGCAGCCGTGCGCATCCGATTCATCGAATCGAGTTGCTTGCCGAGCCGGGCGAACAAGGCGCCGAACCTGTTAAGATTGATCCGGATATTGACACTGCCGAAGAGGTGCTTCTGCCTTTTTCCACACGCCGGACATGCGGCGAGTGTCACAGCTACGGGATTATCAAAAAGGGCTGGCATTTTAACTCTGTTGATCCGAATGCCGAGAGCGGCCGGCCGGGCCAGCCATGGATATATGTCGATGCCAAAACCGGCACGCAGATACTGCTTTCCTATCGCTCATGGCCTGGCACATTCAAGCCCGGGCAGTTCGGCCTGACCGATCCCGAGTTCACTAAAATCTTCGGCCGGCAGACACCGGGCGGCGGCGCGGGAGAGACCGACGATCCTGTAGAAGTCATGCGGCAGTACGTCTCCGGCAAATTGGAGATTAACTGCCTGAGCTGCCACAATGGAGACCCGCGGCAGGACCAGGGCGGACCGACCGGTTACGCCGTGCAGGCAAGCCGCGGCAATTTCCGCTGGGCGACGGCTGCGTCCTCCGGCCTGGCTGCGGTCACCGGCTCTGCCAACGACATGGACGAAATGTACGATCCGTTCGATCCGTTTGCGGTCGAATCGGCACAGGGCGGAAAGAATAAGCCGCCGGCCATCACGTATCGTAAGAACGTGTTTGACCATGATAACAGCGTATTCTTTAATATCGTCAGAGAAGTCCCTTCGCACCGGTGTTACTTCTGCCACTCGAATCTCTATATAGGCGACGAAGAAACCGAAAAATGGTCCGAGGACGAGGACATCCACCTGAAAGCCGGGCTGACATGCGTTGATTGTCACCGTAACGGAATCGATCACAACATTGTTCGCGGGTATGCGAGTGAAGAAGATGAATCGAGCAACGAGCTTGCGGCTGCTTCTTCCTGTGAAGGTTGTCACCTCGGAGAACATTCTGCTTCGGAGCCGACGGCCGGCCGTCTGAGCGCCCCGGTTCCCGAACACCGCGGCATCCCGGCGGTGCATTTCGAAAGACTGACCTGCACTGCTTGTCATTCGGGCCCGTGGCCTGCCGACGAGCCGCACTTCACAAAGACTTCGATGGCCCATCGCCTCGGAACGCCGAACGTGAACAAGGCCCGCGAGATGCTGCCGCACATTGCTTCTCCTGTTTTCGCAAAACAGGCCGACGGCAAAATCGCGCCTCACAAGCTTGTTTGGCCTGCATTCTGGGGCGTTCTCAAAGACGATAGCGTAACGCCGATTGAACTCAAAACCGTTACGAAAGTTATCGCCGACGTGCTTTCGAAGGAAAAGTTCCCGTTCTCGGGCGACTGGCCGGAATTGACGGCCGACCATATTGTTAAAGGCCTGAGCGCCCTGGCGTCCGGCGGCATCCCGGAAGGCAAGGCCGTGTATGTCAGCGGCGGCAGACTATACAGCCTCGATGATTCGGGCCAACTGAGCGAACAGAAGGACCACCCCGCAGCGAAGCCTTACTTATGGCCCATCGGTCATGATGTCAGGCCGGCGGCCCAGTCTCTGGGTATTCGCTATTGTACGGATTGTCACGGTACTGAAGCGCCTTTCTTCTTCGGGAACGTTAACGTCGATACTCCTGTTGTTGCGGCCCGGGAATCCAAAAAAATGGTTGAGTTTCAGGATATCTCCCCATTCTATGCATGGGCGTTTGCCTTCTCATTCGTGTTCCGTCCCTGGATGAAGATGGTTGTTCTTGGTTCGTGTGCGGTTATGGCCTTCGTTCTGTTGTTATATGCGCTGAAGGCCCTGGCTTGCGTTGTCAAAACGCTGGCCGGAGAAAATTAGTAGCTCTTGATTTATAATGTGAGTGATATGTTTCAAACGATTTCGATAGTCGCATTTTTAGTTACCGTAGGTGCTCTGGCACTGAATTGTATTATTTCTCCCTGCAGGGAATGCTGGCGGCATCCCCTGAGAAAACTGGTACAGC
>CAYTNN010000219.1:4914-7650 GCA_964439135.1 uncultured Pirellulales bacterium | reverse complement strand
CTCAGCGAGCCGGGCGAGGAATTTCGCTACAGTTGCCTTGGCTATATCACTCTTGCGAAGATCATCGAGACAGTAAGCGGACAAAACATCGGCGATTTCAGCAGAGAGAATATTTTCGCACCGCTCGTCATGAAAGACACCACCTACAATCCACCGGAGGCCTGGGAGCGGGATATTGCAGCGGCCGAAGTTATAGATGGGCTTGCGCTTCGAGGCACGGTTCATGATCCGTTGGCCAGGTTGATGGCAGGCCTGTCCGGCAACGCAGGGCTGTTTTCCAACGCCTACGATTTATCTATTTACTGCCGGATGCTGCTCAACGGCGGCAAGTGGCACGGTAAAAGAATTCTCAGTCCCGAAGCGGTGACTCTCCTGACCGCCGAACGGAGGCACGGCCGGGCCTGCGGTTTTGATGTGAACTCGACCTACGCATGGATCAAAGGCTCCTACGCCCCGGAACAAGCTTACTGCCATACCGGCTATACGGGCACCTCAATTGTCTGTGATCCGGTGAGCAAAACATATGTAATCATCCTCACCAATAGAGTCCATCCAAACGATGACGGGACTACGAAACCTGTACGAATTAAAGTTTCAGATATTGTTTTTAATCGAAACGGAGGCGAATAGTGAAACGACGTGATTTTTTGAAAGCTGCCGGATTCGGCGCCGCTGCCCTGGCCTTATCCTGCCGTACAGACGCAATTCAATCAAATTCTACGAAACGCAGGAAAAAACCCAACATCGTTTATATCATGGCAGACGACTTGGGCTACGCGGAACTCGGCTGCTACGGCCAAAAGAAGATTAAAACGCCCAATATAGACAAACTTGCCGCCGAAGGCATGAAGTTTACGCAGCACTACTCAGGCAATCCGGTATGTGCACCATCACGCTGCGCTTTAATGACGGGCCTGCACACGGGCCACACACAGGTTCGCGGCAACAAGCAGATGGGCGGTACCGAGGGATGGGTGTTGGGCTCAACCATCGGCGGACAGTGGCCGCTCGAAGCCGGCACCGTCACAGTCGCCGGGATACTCAAAGATGCAGGTTACACTACCGGGGCGTTCGGAAAATGGGGCCTCGGAATTGTTGGCACGACGGGAGATCCGAACAAGCAGGGCTTCGACCATTTCTACGGTTATATATGCCAGCGTCAGGCTCATACGTTCTATCCCAATCACCTCTGGCGTGACGGCGAGATTGAATGGATCGAGGCCAACAAGGATGGAAAAGAGCAGGTTTATTCCCACGATCTGATAGCAAAGGAGGCCCTGAAGTTTATCAGGACCAACAAGGACAACCCCTTCTTTCTTTATGTTCCCTTCACCATACCACATATGGCCCTTCAAGTGCCGGAAGACTCGCTGGCGGAATATCGTGACAAATGGCCCGATCCGCCGTACAAGGGTAACAAAGGGTATTTTGCCCATCCGGATCCGCGGGCCTGCTACGCGGCCATGGTAACGCGAATGGACAAGGACGTGGGCCGGATTATGTCTCTGCTGAAAGACCTGGCACTCGACGATAATACGCTTGTCATATTTACCAGCGACAACGGCCCGACTTTCAACGGCGGATCGGACTCGGCATTTTTCGAAAGCGCCAAACCTTTGCGCGGCCTTAAAGCTTCCGTTTACGAGGGCGGGATACGTGTGCCTTATATCGCCCGCTGGCCAGGCAGGATCAAAGCTGCCGGCACGAGTAATCATATCTCGGCCTTCTGGGATTTTTTGCCGACCTGTTGCGAACTCATAGGCAAAGATCCACCGGGGGATATCGATGGCATTTCCATGCTGCCTACTCTATTAGGACGAGATCAGGAGCAGAAAAAGCACGAATATATGTACTGGGAACTGCGCGGTCAGCAGGCAATCCGCATGGGTAAGTGGAAGGCCCTTCGTCTCAAGCCCGGCAGGAAAATAGAGCTTTATGACCTTGATAGCGATATCGCAGAATCGAAGGATCTGGCTGATGAATACCCCGAAGTCGTCGCAAAGATGGCCGAGATGTTCAGGACCGGCCGGACCGAATCGGAAGTGTTCCCTTTACCCAAAGCTAAATCCTAATAGGCGCGAGCATCGCCCTGATCAAGCGCATAAAAACAGCTCCTGTCAAGGAGGGAGACGCGACAAGAGCTGTCTGCAAGGAAAATAACTTTAATGCTCTTATCGGCAACATTTACAAGTAAGTTAACTATTCTCAAGAACTTTTACGCCCTGACTACAAATAAACACCATATTACAGGAAGGAAAAATAGTATATCATTGTCATAAACACGCTTTATGCTTTACTATATGTGCAATATAGGACGTTACCAGATTTATTACTTAAAAAAGAGAAAGGTTGAGAGATGAACAGGTACAAAGTATTAGCATTGTTATTCGTGATATCGATATCGTTCGGCGTAGAATCATTCGGCAGAGAATATGAGGTTACCTCCCCCGATAAAAACCTCCGGCTGAAGGTCGATGTCGAGCAGAAGATATTTTACTCGCTCGGCTATAAATCGAAGCAACTAATCAAGCCGTCCCCTATATCGCTGAGACTGAGCGGCAACCGGATTCTCGGCGCAAACCCGGAAGTTGTTGAAGTCAAACGCAGAAGCATAGATGAGCAAATCATTCCGCCCGTCCGGATCAAGAGCAAAGTTATTGCCGACAAGTTCAATGAGATGTCCATCGAATTCAAGGGTGGATTCGGGCTTATCTGCAGAGCGTACGACGACGGCGC
>CAYTNN010000219.1:1577-4814 GCA_964439135.1 uncultured Pirellulales bacterium | reverse complement strand
GACCTGGAAGATTATCCGGGTCTGTACCTTCGCGGAGGCGGCAACGAGAGTCTCTACGGAAAATTCCCCGCTTTCGCGCTGGCCGAGAAAGCCCAAAACGACCGGGATGTGCCGGTGACCAAACGCGCCGATTTCATAGCGAAAACCAGCGGCCGGCGAAGTTTTCCCTGGCGGGTGCTGATAGTCGCCGAAAAGGACGGTGACCTGATCGAAAGCCAGATGGTTTACAAGCTGGGCAAGCCCCTTCAACTGGACGATACATCCTGGATCAAACCGGGGAAAGTGGCCTGGGACTGGTGGAACTACAACAACATCTACGGCGTAGATTTCAGGGCGGGTGTCAATACCGAAACGTATAAATATTATATCGACTTCGCGGCGAAATACGGCATCGAATACATCATTCTCGACGAAGGCTGGTACGTGCTCGGTGATCTTACGAAAATCAGCGAAGGCATGGACGTCGAGGAATTGTTCCGCTACGCCAGGAGCAAGAATGTCGGAATCATTCCCTGGGTCATCTGGAAAACTCTGGACGACCAGTTGGATGTAGCAATGGACCAGTTTCAGCGATGGGGCGCAAAGGGGCTCAAAGTCGACTTCATGCAGAGGGATGATCAGCAGATGGTCAATTTCTACCACAAAATCACCAAAGAGACGGCCAAGCGCCACATGCTCGTCGATTTCCACGGCTCGTATAAACCGACCGGCCTGAGGCGGGCGTATCCGAACCTTATCACCCGCGAAGGACTGCGAGGACTTGAGCACAGCAAATGGAGCGAGGACGCCAATCCGGAGCACAACGTGACGATTCCGTTTACCCGGATGGTAGCCGGACCAATGGATTATACGCCGGGCGCAATGATCAACGCCCAAAAGAGTGATTTCCAATCTATCTTCAACCGGCCGATGAGTTCGGGCACCCGCTGCCACCAGTTGGCGATGTACGTCGTTTACGAAAGCCCGCTCCAGATGCTGGCCGACAGCCCTTCCAACTACCTCAGAGAACCCGAGTGTATGGAATTTCTTGCCAAGGTGCCGACCGTCTGGGACGAAACGAAGGTGCTGGATGCGAAGGTAGCCGATTACGTGCTGGTAGCCCGCAAGAACGGAGCCGAGTGGTACGTCGGAGCCATGACCGACTGGACTGCCCGAGAGCTGACGGTTGATTTTTCATTCCTTGAACCGGGCCAACACACCATCGACATTTATAAAGATGGAATCAACGCCGACCGAATCGGCAACGATTACAAGAAAGAGACTAAGAAAGTCTCCGCCCGAGATAAAATGAAAATCAAGCTGGCACCCGGAGGCGGCTGGGCTGCGATAATCAAATAGCGGCTTATAACAGAACTATTATCGTTAAAATTATACAGGACGAATAATGATTCGAAAATATCTCTATGCAGGCCTCATGATTCTGGTTTTATCTTGCCCGCTGTTCGGCGGTACTGACTTTTTTGTTTCAACCGGCGGGAGTGACACAAATCCCGGAACGCAGGCACAACCTTTCGCAACACTACAGCGCGCCGGCAGTGCCGTTCGTGAGCTGAAAAAAAGCCCGAATTTACCCCAGGCAGGAGTAACCGTATGGATTGAGGCCGGTACGTATTATGTGAACGAACCTTTGACATTATCAAACGAGGACTCGGGCACCAGGAATGCCCCAATCGTCTACCGGGGACAATCCGGGCAGGAGGTCCGCATAGTCGGTGGGCGGCAAGTGAAAGGATTTCAGCCGGTAACGGATCCGGAGATACTCAACCGGCTCGATGTCTCCGTCCGGGAAAAGGTTGTCTGTGCCGACCTCAAGGCGGCGGGAATCTCCGACTATGGGCAGGTGGCCGCCCAGTCAAACCGCCTGGAACTTTTCTTTCGGGACGAGCCCATGCAGCTTGCCCGCTGGCCAAACGAAGGTTTCCTGCAAATTGTCGATGTCGTCGGAGAAACACCCAACACCACCCATGGCATTAAGGGCACGCGCGAGGGGAAATTCACGTACTCGGACGACCGTCCCAAACGCTGGGCCGGTGAACAGGAAATATGGCTTCACGGATACTGGTTTTGGGACTGGTCAGACTCATTTGAGAAAGTCTCATCTATAGATACCGAGAAACGCGTGATTTCAACTGTCCCCCCCTACCACAACTACGGCTATCGCAAGGGACAGCGATACTACGCGCTCAATATACTTGCCGAGCTGGACCGGCCCGGCGAGTGGTATCTTGACCGGCAGAAAGGAATCCTCTATTTCCTGCCTCCGGCGCCCATAGATCAGGGCAAAGCAGTTCTCTCAACGCTCCGGCATTTGTTTGTGCTGAAGGACTGCTCATGGGTGACTATTCGCGATCTCGTGCTGGAAGCGACTCGATCCACCGCAGTAACCATATCCGGCGGTACGGGAAACACGGTCGCCGGCTGCACTATCAGAAACACCGGAAGCTGGGCGGTAAACATTTCGGGCGGCAGCAACAATTCTGTACTTGGCTGTGACATCTATCGCACCGCCGAAGGCGGCGTGTCTTTAAGCGGGGGCGAGCGTAAAAGCCTAACGCCCGCAGGACATCGCGCGGCGAATAATCATATACATCACTTCGGGCGCATTTACAGAACCTATCGGCCCGCCGTCTCCGTAAACGGTGTCGGCAATCAGGTCGCGCACAATGTGATTCACGACGGTCCCCACAATGCAATCCAGCTCGGCGGAAACGACCACACGATCGAGTTTAACGAAATACATAACGTGTGCTTCGAGACCGGCGACGTCGGGGCTTTTTATATGGGCCGCGACTGGACGGCGAGAGGAACAATTATACGCCATAATTATTTCCACGACATCAAAGGTCCGGGCCTTTACGGTGCCATGGCCGTGTATCTGGACGATGCGGCAAGCGGAATATCCATCATCGGTAACGTTTTCAACCGCGCGGGCCAGGCGGCGTTCATCGGCGGCGGCCGGGATAATCTCATCGAGAATAACATTTTCGTGGATTGCGAGTCCTCGGTTCACGTCGACGCCCGCGGAATCGGCTGGATGGCATATCATGTCGAGGCGGACGGCACGCTGCCGCAGCGACTCAAGGCAATGCCGTACAAGCAGCCGCCCTGGAGCGAAAAATATCCACGCCTCGTCAATATCCTCGACGATTCTCCGGGCCGGCCAAGCGGCAATATTGTCCGGCGGAATATCTCCTTCGGCGGAAAATGGCTCGACGTCGAAAACAAAGCCATGCCGCT
>CAYTNN010000219.1:0-1477 GCA_964439135.1 uncultured Pirellulales bacterium | reverse complement strand
TACGCGCGGGCCGGCGTCGGAGCGTTCTGCACGCAGCATTGGCACAACCCGGACTGGGGCCAGCCTGCACTTGATATGCTCGCCAAAGGCGACCTGCCCGAGCAGGTCCTGGCCGAGCTGCTGCGCGATGATGACCAGCGTGACAAGCGCCAACTTGCCATAATCGATATGTCTGGCCGGGCGGCAAACCGAAATCCCGCCAATGCCGATCCGTCGGGCACGTGGTGGGGAGCCGTATCGGGTAAATACTACGCGTGTCAGGGTAATACGCTGGCCGGCCAAGAGGTGGTCTTCGCCATGGCAAGGGCATACGAACAGACCGAAGGCAGCCTGGCGGACCGTTTGATGGCGGTCATGATAGCGGGCGATTGTGCCGGCGGTGACCATCGGGGACGCCTGGCGGCCGGCATCCGCGTCGCAAAGCAAGGCGTCGACGGCTACTGGCTCGAACTGTACGTCGACAAGAGCGACGACGCCGTAATCGATCTTGCCAAACAATACGCCGCCCTGGACCACGAGGCCAAAGGCGCCTGGCGAGGCGGCAAGCTGCCGTTCGAAAATCCCCGCACCGGCAGGACCAAACCTCCAACTAAAACCGAACAGTAAATGAAAATAGCAAGCTTTAATGTAAACTCCTTGCGTGTACGTTTGCCTATAGTCCTTAAATGGCTCGCCGACCATCAGGTTGATGTCCTCTGCGTGCAGGAAACCAAAGTTCAGGACGTCGATTTCCCCGCTGAGGCGTTCGACGATATCGGCTATCATTATGTTTTCAAAGGTCAGAAAAGCTACAACGGCGTCGCCATATTCAGCAGGCACCAAATCGAGCAGGTGGAATACGGCCTGCCCGATGAGCCGAGGGACGAGCCCCGTCTTATCAAAGCGAACATCAACGGCATAACAATAGTCAACACCTATGTCCCGCAGGGCTACCTGCCCGAATCCGTAAAGTTCCAGTACAAACTCGACTGGTTCGGCCGGCTGTTCAGCTATTTCCAGCGGAATTTCACGCCGGAAGACGCCGTGCTTTGGGTAGGCGACCTGAACATCGCCCCAAAGCCCATCGATGTATACGATCCGAAAACGCTGCTGGGGCACGTATGCTTTCATCCCGACGTGCACAAGGCCCTGGAAGAAGTTATGGCCTGGGGCTTCGTAGACGTATTTCGAAAGCACTGCAGCAAGTCCGGCGAATATTCGTTCTGGGACTATCGAATGAGAAACACATTCGACCGCAATCTCGGCTGGCGACTGGACCACATCATGGCCACGCCACCCTTAGCGGAAAAAAGCACCGCCTGCTACATAGATAAAAAGCCCCGCGCCGCCGAACGGCCGAGCGACCATACTCCCATCGTCGCCGAATTCGACTGGCCCTAATAGTTTGTCATGTATGAATATGTAAATTGTCAATCTGCGGTTGGGTGGCAGCCTCAAAGCCGAAGGCTTTGGGGATGGTCAATACGCCAGAAGCCAT